>NZ_JBHXIB010000002.1:197536-359921 GCF_042723975.1 Amycolatopsis sp. NPDC058340
TTGCGAAAGCCACTTCCGCAACCTTCAACGTTGCGAAAGTGGCTTTCGCAACGTCGCCGATGCGAGTGGACGATGGCCCGACGGGGCCGAAGAAAGAGACGGAGTAACTCCCTCCGTAATAAACATATAGCGCATGGGGGGACTTGCCACAAGACCCCGGTGATGCCTCAGACTCACTCGCCGTAGCCGAAACCTGGCGAAATGGGAGTCTGTGTCAACTCAGGGTCATGAAGAAGAGCTCCGGTCCGAACGCGAATACGTCGCCGGGCTCTACACGCGCTTGGACGCCGAACGCGCGCGTGTGAAGGGGGAGTACCAGGCCGCACTGGGCGGGACCGGCGGGACGGCCATGGAACGTGACGTCGAGGTGCGCGCGCTGGCGAGGGAGTCGCGGCGGCTGGACGTCGTCGACAACGGGCTGTGCTTCGGCAGGCTGGACAGCCTGGCGGGGGAGACCTCGTATATCGGCCGCATCGGCCTGTTCGACGAGGACGACGACTACGAACCGGTGTTGCTCGACTGGCGGGCGCCGGCGGCGCGCCCGTTCTACACCGCGACCGCGGCGACCCCGGAGAAGATGCGCCGTCGCCGCCAGTTCCACACGCACGGCCGTGAGCTGCTCGGGTTCACCGACGAGGTGTTCGGCCGCCCCGGCGGCGACGCGGAGGGTGACGCGGCGCTGCTCGCGGCCGTCAACGCGCCGCGTGGCGAGGGGATGCGGGACATCGTCGCGACGATCCAGTCCGAACAGGACGAGATCATCCGGCACGAGCATCCCGGGGTGCTCGTGATCGAGGGCGGGCCGGGGACCGGGAAGACCGTCGTCGCGCTGCACCGCGTCGCGTATCTGCTCTACACGCAGCGCGAGCGGATGGAGCGGCACGGCGTGCTCGTGGTCGGGCCGAATCCGGCGTTCCTGCACCATATCGGCCGCGTCCTGCCGTCGCTGGGCGAGACGGACGTGGTGTTCATGACCACCGGCGATTTCGTGCCCGGCAAGCACATCACCGCCGAGGACGGCCCGGAGGCCACGCGGCTCAAGGGTTCGCTGAAGATGCTGGACGTCCTCAAGGCGGCCGTCGCCGACCGGCAGCGGCTGCCGGAGGAGCCGGTGCTGATCGACCTGGCCGACGTCACCGTGCGGATCGACGCCGAGACCGCGGAATGGGCCAGGGACGAGGCGCGCAAGAGTGGCCTGCCGCACAACGAGGCGCGCGGGACGTTCACCGACATCGTCACCTACGTCCTGACCGAGCGGGCGATCGCGCGGATCGGGCGCGGCTGGCTCAGCCGGGACGACCGCGACGAATGGGAGCGGCTGCGGAAGGACCTGCTCAAGGAGCTGGCGGAGAGCGAGACGTTCACCACCGCGCTCGACGCGCTCTGGCCGATCCTGACGCCCGAAAGCCTGCTGGGGTCGCTGCTCTCGTCCTCCGAGCGGCTTCGCGCGGCGGGAGCGGACCAGGCGTTGCTGCGCGCCGACGGCGAGGCCTGGACGGTGTCGGACATGCCGTTGCTCGACGAACTGGTCGACCTGCTCGGCCGCGACAAGGCGGAGGACAAGGCCGCCGAGATGGCGCTCGCGCGGGCGAAGAAGGCCGAGGCCGAGTACGCCGAAGGTGTGCTCGACACGATGAAACTCGACCGCGAGGAGATGGACGAGGACATCATGCTGTCGGCGGAGAACCTGCTCTTCGCCGACGAGCTGGCAGACCGGTTCGTCGAGCACGACACGCGCAGCCTCGTCGAGCGTGCCTCGGCGGACCGGGACTGGACGTACCGGCACGTCGTGGTCGACGAGGCGCAGGAACTGTCCGAAATGGACTGGCGGGTGCTGATGCGGCGCTGCCCCAACCGGTCGTTCACCGTCGTCGGCGATCTGGCGCAGCGCCGGTCCGAGGCCGGGGCGCGTTCGTGGGACGCGATGCTGAAGCCGTACGTGCCGGGCCGCTGGGTCTACCGCTCGCTGACGGTGAACTACCGCACCCCGGCGGAGATCATGGCCGTCGCGGCGTCGGTGCTCGCCGAGTTCGCGCCCGAGGTCCGGGCACCGGAATCGGTGCGGTCCAACGGGATCCGGCCATGGGCGCGGCAGGTCTCCGGGGAATCCCTCGCGGGTGCCATCGAGGAGTTCGTCAAGGACGAGGCCGGGCGTGAAGGCACCAGCGTCGTGATCGGCCCGCCCGGCGTGCCGGGCACAGTGCCCGCTTCGGAGACGAAGGGGCTCGAGTACGACGCCGTCCTCGTCGTGGACCCGGAACGCATCCTGGCCGATGGCCCGCGCGGTGCCGCTGAGCTCTACGTCGCGCTCACGCGCGCTACGCAGCGCCTCGGCGTCCTGCACGAAGGCCCGCTCCCGCCCGCGCTGGCGGGCCTGAACGGACGACACGCGTGACTGGATGGACGACACGCGTGATCAGACGGACGACTCTCTGCCGTCCGTCTGATCACAGGTGTCGTCCGTTCCATCACGCATGCCGTCCGGCTGATCACGCTTGTCAGCGCGTGGGGTCCTTGCCGTTCGGTTGGCGCGGTCCGGGACCGGGTGACCACCAGCCGGGGACGACCTTCTCGCCGTGGACGATCGTCGGCGCGATCCCCTCGGTGAACGGTTCGACCTGCAGCAGCTGGCCCCACGACTGGCTCGGCTGGCCGATCAGGTAGCTGGGCACCTCGGGTTCGGCCGCGACCTCTTCGAGCCAGCCGATCGGGCCGCCGTTGGTGCTGGACGCCCAGTTCGCCTCGTCGGCGACGGCGCCGGCGGTGATCCGGTACTCGGGCATCTTCGAGATGCCGTCGTGCGAGGTCACCGGCTGCACGCACGGATACACGAACGACGCCGGCCAGTCGACGTACACCGGTTTGCCCGCGATCTTCTCGGTCAGCGTGGTGAACGTCGGCACGCGGGGCGCGGACGCGGCGATCCAGCCGTCCTCGGTGAGGTCGTTGTCGACGATGTTGATCCGCACGGACGTCGTCTCGGCGGGGAGGTCGCGCAGGTTGATCCGGGTGTCGTTCCAGCCGTTGGTCCCGGCGCCGGGCGGCAGCACGAACTGGCTGCGGACGATCTTCACGCCTTCGCTGGTGTTCACGCCGTAGTCGAGGCTGACCGACGTCGGCCGCCGGGCCGCGCCCGCGGTGGCGACCACGATCTGGCCGTCGGCCGGCTTTTCGGAGAGGGCGTACCAGTCGCTGCGCAGCCGCCCGGCCCGCGTTTCGGGGTCGAGGAAGCTGCTCCACATCGGGACTTCGTCGGGTTTGAAGCCGTGCGGCGGTTCCGCGAGGGGGTCCTTGTCGTCGATCGCGCGGGTGTGGAACCCGGTCTGCACGCGGCCGTTGTCCTGTTCGGGATCGGGCAGCGGCGGCGGGGTCTGCCCGGCGGGCGGCTCCTCCTTCTTCACCGGCACCGTCCGCTGTTCGGGCTGGGCCCGCAGGATGCTGGTCGCGGCGTCGCGTTCCACCATCACGTGGTCGGAGAGGTTGCAGCTCTTGCCGAACAGATGCCCGAAGTTCGCGGCGCCGAGGCTGTAGGAGCCCGACTGGTTGTGGATCGCCCACGCCATGCTGACGAACTCGCCCGTGGCCATCAGGCCGCAGACGACCACCAGCGACAGCGAACCGAGCCGCAGCGACCGGCTCCGCCCTTCCTGCGGTCCCGCCTGGAGACCGGGCCGGTGCGCGCGGACGTTCTCCACGAACGCGTACACCCCGGAGATCGCGGCCGCGATCAGCAGGATGGTCGACAGCGGGATCCCGCCGATCGACGGCGCCACCGCCGTCCACTGCACGCCGAGTTTCGAGACGAACCAGTACGAGTTGGGCCCGGTCGCGGCCAGCGCGCCGACCACGAGCAGCCCGGCGAGGAACGCCGCCCGGTTGCGCCGTGACCTCAGCACCGTCGAACTGGTCGCCAGCGCGGTCAGCGCCGCCATCGCCGCGCCGACCGCGGCGAACGCGCCGAAGTGGTGCGTCCACTTGGTCGGCGTCAGCGCCAGCAGCAGGAAGAACAGCGCGACCGTGCCGATCAGGCGGCGGCTGGGGCCGAGCGCGGCGCCGGGGATCCGGCCGCGGCGGAGCAGCACCACCAGGCAGGTCCCGGTGCACAGCAGCACCAGCAGCACGGGGAACCGGCGTGGCACGGAGCCGTCCGGCAGGCTCTCGAAGAGCAGCTGGTAGCGCGCGAGTTCCTGGAACCACGACAGGTTCGGGCCGACCAGGGTGCGGATCCGGGTCGCCTCCTGCACGGTGGCGAAGGTCTGGTCGGCGAACACCACGACCAGCACCAAGAGCCCGGCGGCCAGCACCGGCGCGAGCACCGGCAGCCAGCCGTTCTCGGCGCGCTGGCGCACCAGTTTGTACAGCGGGCGCGCGGCGACCAGGAACGGCGCGACCGCGATCAGCCCGGTCGGCGTCGCGGCCAGGGTGAACCCGGCCGCGGTCAGCCCGAGGCACAGCGGCAGCAGACGGCGGGTCACCAGCGCGCGCTCGACGGCGCAGATCGCCAGCAGCGAGCCCAGCGCGGCGACCGGTTCCGGCCGGACCCCGTTGTTGAACGGCATCCACCAGACCAGGAACACCGCGGCGGCGGCCCAGCCGGCGGCGCGGCTGGTGCGGACCTGGGTGCCAAGGCGCGGCATGACCTCGCGGCTGATCAGCAGCCAGCTCAGCACGCCGAGCAGGAACGACGGGAGCCGGATCCACGGCGGCACCGTGCTGACGTGCGCCATCAGCTGGTACACGTGGTAGAACCAGCCGAACGGCGCTTCGGCGACGCCGAACCAGCGGTGGTAGTTCGTGAGATAGCCGGTCTCCTCGGCCACTCTCGACATCGTGAGGATGTAGCCGTCGTCCGAGGTGACCGGGCCGATGAACACCCACGCGCCGAGCGCGACGATCACCGTCGCGTCGCGGGCGGTCAGCCGCCACCAGCCGACCGGCGCCCAGCGTGGCGCGCGGCGGGCGAAGCCGGAGTCCATCCGCCACACCGCGATCAGGCAGCCGATGAACGACAGCGCCGCGATGACGCCGATGATCCACTTCCACACGGTCGGCGAGGTCTGGTAGCGGGTGTCCGGGACGACCGAGACGTGCAGGCCGGCGATGGGGTCCTTGCCCGCGTTGATCGACGAGTAGATCCCGACCAGCCGCGGCCGGACGTCGCCGTCGGCGTGGAAGACCACGGTCTCGGCGACGGTCACCGTCATCTGGTTCGCGTCCGCGCGGAGCTTGACGTCGCAGCGGTTCTCCGGCAGCGGCTGCTGCACGATCTGCTGACCCTGGCTGGAAGCGAGCAGCACGCCGTTGTCGATGCGCAGCTGCAGGCCGACGCCCTTGCCCGCGCGCGGGTCGGTGCGGCCGTCGGGCACGGTGGAGAACAGCAGTGCCTGGCCCTGCGAGCGCGCGTCGAGCGAGCGGACCGTCGTGCACGGAAGATCGACGCGCAGGTCCTGCGCCCAGTACCCGGTCAAGGGCGCGTTGACGGAGCGGGTGTCGCCGCCCGTTGGCCAGACGACCTCCGCTGTGTCCTGCACCACCGGCAGGAAGGGGAAAGCCAATGCGCACAAGGCGGACAGCAACCCCAGCGTGACAGCGATCAAACGCATCGGCGCAACGCTAACGGGTCTGGTCCGAACGGCTTACGCAGGGCTGCCCTTCGCCGTGCCGCTCAACCAGGTTATGGCGTCCTGAACTGTCGTTACGCTGGCCGTTTCCGGCCGTGGCGGCCGCCGGACGACGACCACCGGAAGCTTCAGCTCCCGTGCCGCGGTGAGCTTCGCGGCGGTCATCGCGCCACCGCTGTCCTTGGTGACGAGGACCTCGACACCGTGCCGCTCCATGAGCGCGCGTTCGTTCCCCACCGTGTACGGCCCCCGGTCCAGCAGGATTTGGTGACGGCGGGGGAGCGGCGCCTCCGGCGGGTCGACGCAGCGGATCAGGAACCAGAGATCCAGCCCGGCGAAGGCGGCGAGCCCTTGCCGTCCGCTGGTGAGGAACACGCGTTGGCCGAGCGCCGGGAGCAGCCGCGCGGCGTGGCCGAGGTCGTCGGCCCAGTGCCAGCTGTCGCCGGGCTGCGCGGTCCAGCCGGGCCTGGCGAGCCTGAGCAGCGGCGTTCCCGTTTCCCGCGCCGCGAAGGCCGCGTTGGCGCCGATGCGTTCGGCGAAGGGATGCGTGGCGTCGATCACCGCGTCGACGTCGTTCTCGGTCAGCCACCGAGCGAGCCCTTCCGGGCCGCCGAAGCCACCGACGCGGACTTCGCCCTCAGGCAGCTTGGGTCGTGCGACGCGGCCCGCGAGCGACGACACGACGTGTTCACCGCGCGTCACCAGTTCCTTCGCGAGCTCGCGTGCTTCGCCGGTGCCGCCCAGGATCAGCAGCGTCATCGCGCCACGGCCGCGCGCCACCGCTCCAGCGTGCGCAGGTTGGCGAGCGTCTCCGCCCAGGTGAGTTCGGGTGCCTGCCGATCGTCGAGATGCGTGGCGACGTGGTCGGCTTCGCGGGCGAAAAGGCCTTGTGTCGCTTCGACTTCGATCACCTCGGGCTCGCCGCCTTCCGGCGTGAGCACGATCTGCGATGTCTTCGGCTTGCGCATCTCGTGGATCCACGCCGGTTTCGGCACGTACAGCTGCCCTTCCGAGCCGTACACGCGGATGTGATCGTCCTGCGTCAGCTGGAAACCGCAGGCCAGCTGCGCGAGGATCCCGCCCGGCAGCCGCAGCAGCCCGAACGCGACCTCGTCGACGCCGTTCTCGTCGAGCCTCGCCATCCCGAGCACCTCTTCGGGCTCGACGACGTCCTGCCCGGTCGCCGCCTGCGAGACCAGCCGCGCGAGCGACGTGCAGTAGCAGCCGACGTCGAAGATCCCGCCGCCGCCCAGCGCGGGATCGGTGAGCCGGGGGACGGCGAAGTTGTAGCTGAAGGCGACGTCCACGGCGCGGACCTCGCCGATGGCGCCGCAGGAGATCAGCTCGGCCAGCCGCCGGATCTGCGGATGCAGCCGGTACATGAACGCCTCCATGATGAAGACGTCGTTCGCGCGGGCGGCGTCGACGACCTTCTCGGCTTCGGCGACGGACATCGTCAGCGGTTTCTCGCACAGGATGTGCTTTCCCGCTTCGGCCGCGCGGATCGCCCATTCGCCGTGCAGCGGATGCGGCGTCGAGATGTAGATCGCGTCGACGTCCGGATCGGCGAGCAGGTCTTCGTAGGCGCCGTAGCATTTCGGGATCTCGAACCGGCTCGCGAACTCGGCCGCCCGGTCACCGGACCGCGCGGCGACGGCTTCGAGCACTCCGTGCTTGCTCTCTTCGACGCCCGCCGCGAACTCGGCGGCGATGGTCCCGGCGGCCAGCAGACCCCAGCGTAGGTTCTTCAAAGCGACTCCGGTTGGCTCGCGCGATCACGGGTGGCCGAATACAGGAAGCTGTCGGGAAACCCTTCCGCGGCAAGGACTTCCCCGACGAAGATCATCGCCGCGCGGCTGATCCCTGCTTCGCGGGCCTGCGCCGCGATGGTGCCGAGGGTGCCGCGCAGCACCCGCTCACCGGGCTGGCTCGCCAGCGCCACCACCGCCGCCGGGCAGTCTTCTCGATAAAAGGGCCGCAGTTCGTCGACTACTTGCTCGATGCGGTTGATCGCGAGATGCAGCGCGAGGGTGGTGCCGGTGCGCGCGAAGTTCGCCAGCGTCTCACCCGGTGGCATGGCCGTGGACCGGGCTTGAGCGCGGGTGATGACCAGGCTTTGCCCGACCTCGGGCACGGTGAGTTCGCGGTTGAGCAGCGCGGCCGCGGCGGCGAACGCGGGCACACCAGGGGTGACGTCGTAGGGAACGCCTGCCGCGTCGAGGCGGCGCATCTGCTCGGCGACCGCGCTGTAGATCGACGGATCGCCGGAGCAGAGCCGCGCGATCTCGTGGCCCTTGCCGTGGGCCTCCACCATGCGCTCGACGATCGCGGGCAGGTCGAGGTTCGCGGTGTCGACGAGCGCGGCGTCGTCCGGGCAGTACTCCAAGAGCGCTGTCGGCGTCATGCTGCCGGGGTACAGGCAGGTCTGGCAGCGGCCGAGCAGGTCACGGCCCCGGACGGTGATGAGGTCGGCCGCGCCGGGACCGGCGCCGATGAAGTGGACAATCACGACTTGCTCCATTGGGTCACGGCTCGCGCCGGGGTCCAGCCGGTGAATCCGCCGAGCGGCGCGGCCTGTTCGACGGCGACGCGGATCAGCTCCCCGCCGTGTTCGCCGTACGCGCGGGCCAGTGCCTGTTCGGATTCGAGGGTCACGCCGTGCGCGACGATCCGCGCGCCGGTCGCCAGGCAGGCGTCCAGGACACCCGGCACGGTCAGCCCGCCGCCGATGAAGATGGCGTGCGGCTTGGTCAGCCCTTCGAGTGCTTCCGGCGCGGAACCGATCACCACATCGAGTTCCGGGACGCCGAGCGTGTACGCGTTCCGGGTGATCCGGGCGGCCCGTTCCGGCGACCGCTCGATCGCGATCGCCCGGTTCAGCGGATGCGCGCGGGACCATTCGATCCCGACGCTGCCCGCGCCCGCGCCGACGTCCCACAGCAGCTCGCCGGGCGTCGGCGCGAGCCTGGCCAGCGCGGACGCGCGGAGGTCGCGTTTGGTGAGCTGGCCGTCGTGCTCGAAGGCGTCGTCCGGCAGCCCGGTCAGCGGCAGCGCGGGACCGTCGGCCTCGATGGCGAACACGGTCAGCGAGCCGGGGCCCACCCGTTCGTCGGGGCCGCCGAGGTCGGACAGCGCGGTGACGCGGCTCTTGCCGTAACCGCGGGTTCTGAGCAGGTCGAGCAGGTCTTCGGCGTTCGCGCCGAGGACGAGGATCTTCCTTCCGGGCGCCAGCACGCGGCTCACGCGGCCGATCGCACGGCCGACGACGGTGACCACCTCGGTCTCCTCCGCCGGCCAGCCGAGCTTCGCGCGGGCGAGCGTGACCGAGGACAGCGCGGGCAGGACCTCGACGTCGTAGCCGCGCTGGATCAGTGTCGTGCCGATACCGGACAGCAGCGGATCGCCGCTGGCCAGCACACAGACGCGGCCTTCCCGCTCGGCGAGGAAGCCGTCCAGTGCGGGCAGAAGCGGGCTCGGCCAGGGCTCGGATTTCATCCCGGCAGGCAGATACGCGAGCTGCCGCGGCGAGCCCACGACCACGTCGGCGCCGAGCAGTGCCTCCTTGGCCCGCTCGGACAGGCCGGGCCAGCCGTCGGCCCCGATCCCGACGACCGTCAGGGGTGATTTTTCGCGCACCTCGGTCACGTTAGATGACGGAATTCCTATGCGATGATCGGCCAGAGGTCGTCGACGACAGGAGAGCTGTGAAGCCGTACCCGTTCACCGCCGTTGTGGGGATGCCGGATCTGCGCTTGGCGCTGGTGCTTTCCTCCATCTCGCCCGCCGTCGGCGGGGTGCTGGTGCGCGGGGAGAAGGGCACGGCGAAGTCGACGATGGTGCGCGCGCTGGCCGGTCTCCTGCCCGGTGTCGACGTCGTGGACGCGTGCCGGTTCTCCTGTGACCCCGTCGAGCCCGATCCGGCCTGCCCCGACGGCCCGCACGCCGAAGGCTCGCCCGCGCACCGCCGTCCCGCGCGGCTCGTGGAACTGCCGGTCGGCGCGGCCGAAGACCGCGTGATCGGTTCGCTGAACCTGGAGCGCGCGCTCGCGGACGGCGTGACCGATTTCCAGCCCGGCCTGCTCGCGGCCGCGCATCGCGGGCTGCTGTACGTGGACGAGGTCAACCTGCTGCACGACCACCTGGTCGACACGCTGCTCGACGCCGCCGCGATGGGGCGCGCGACCGTCGAGCGCGAGGGTGTCTCGGTGTCGCACGCGGCCCGGTTCGTCCTGATCGGCACGATGAACCCCGAGGAAGGCGAGCTGCGGCCGCAGCTGCTGGACCGCTTCGGGCTCACCGTCGAGGTCGCGTCCAGCCGGGATCCCGAACTGCGCGTCGAGGTCGTCCGGCGGCGGCTCGCCTACGAGGCGGACCCCGACGGTTTCGCCGGACAGTACGCGGCGGCCGACGCCGAACTCGCCGCGGACATCGAGGCGGCACAACGACTTCTGCCTTCGGTCAAACTCCCCGACGACGCGCTGCGGCAGATCGCCGAGGTCTGCGCGTCCTTCGAGGTCGACGGGATGCGCGCGGATATCGTGACCGCGCGGACCGCGGTCGCGCACGCCGCCTGGGCCGGCCGCACCGAGGTGACCACCGACGACGTCCGGGTCGCGGCCCGGCTCGCGCTGCCGCACCGCCGTCGCCGCAACCCCTTCGACGCGCCCGGGATCTCCGAGGAACAGCTGGAGCAGGCGTTGCGGGACGCCGAACCCGAAGGCCCCGGTCCCGACGACGACGGTCCCGGCTCGGGAACTCCGCCGGAGGGCGGCGAAACCTCAGGCCCGCCGCCGTCTGAGGGCGGCCAGGAGCCGTCGGGAGGCGGCAAGAGCGGCGGCGACCAGAAGCCGGTCGGCGCCGGGGAAGCCTTCCGCGCCAGGCGTTTCGAAGTGAAGGGCACCGGCGAAGGCGCCGCGGGACGGCGGTCGAGGGCGATCACCGACAACGGCCGGACCATCGGCGTCCAGCCCGCCGGGACCAAGGACGGGCATCCTCATCTGCTCGCGACCGTGCGCGCGGCCGCGCCGCATCAGCGTTCGCGCGGCCGCAGCGGTGCCGGGCTCGTGGTGCGGCCCCAGGATCTCCGGTTCGCGCGGCGGGAAGGGCGTGAGGGCAATCTGGTGCTGTTCTGCGTCGACGCGTCCGGTTCGATGGGCGCGCGGCAGCGGATGCGCGAGGTCAAGACCGCCGTGCTGTCGCTGCTGCTCGACGCGTACCAGCGCCGCGACAAGGTGGGCTTGGTGACCTTCCGCGCTTCCGGCGCCGAACTCGCGCTCCCGCCCACGATCAGTGTCGACGCCGCGGCGTCCCGTTTGGACGGTCTCGCGACCGGCGGCCGCACACCACTGGCCGAAGGACTTCTCGAAGCGGCAAGGGTGCTGCGGATCGAAGCGGTCCGTGATCCATTGCGGCGTCCGCTGCTCGTCGTCGTCACCGACGGCCGCGCGACCAGCGGCGCCGACGCCGTCCAGCGTGCCCGGCAGGCGGCCGGGTTGCTGGCCGGGAACGTCACCTCGATCGTGATGGACTGCGAGAGCGGGAAAATGCGGCTCGGGCTCGCCGCCGAACTGGCGGAACACCTTGGCGCGGAACACGTCCCGGTCGCCGAGGTCGCCGCCGACACCCTCGCGGGCGCCGTCCGCACCCGTATCTCCGGAAAGGCGGCGTAATGCCACAGGGCAAACCGGAAACCGTGCCGAACGACGGTCTCACCACCCGCCAGCGCCGCAACCGGCCGCTGCTCGCCGTGCACACCGGCGAGATGAAAGGCAAGTCCACGGCCGCGTTCGGGATGGCGCTGCGCGCGTGGAACCAGGGCTGGTCGATCGGCGTGTTCCAGTTCGTCAAATCGGCGAAATGGCGCGTCGGCGAGGAAGCCGCCTTCCGCGCGCTGGGCAAGCTGCACGACGACACCGGGCAAGGCGGCGCGGTCGAGTGGCACAAGATGGGCGAAGGCTGGAGTTGGGCGCGTAAATCCGGTTCCGAGGAGGACCACGCCGAGAACGCGCGTGAGGGCTGGGCCGAGATCAAACGCCGTCTCGCCGCCGAAACCCACGACTTCTACGTCCTCGACGAGTTCAGCTACCTGCTCAAATGGGGCTGGCTCGAAGTGGACGACGTCGTCTCGACGCTGACCGCGCGCCCCGGCCATCAGCACGTGGTGATCACCGGCCGGTACGCGCCGCCGGAGCTGATCGAGGCGGCGGACCTGGTCACCGAGATGACGAAGATCAAGCATCCGATGGACGCCGGGCAAAAGGGCCAGCGAGGTATCGAATGGTGAATCGCGTGGTCGTCGCCGCGCCCGGCTCCGGGCACGGCAAGACCACGATCGCCGCGGGCCTGATGGCGGCGTTGCGCGCGCGGGGGCTGAAGGTCTCCGGGCACAAGGTCGGCCCCGACTTCATCGACCCGAGCTACCACGCGCTCGCCACCGGGCGTCCCCCGCGCAACCTCGACCCGTTCCTCCAAGGCGAGGACCGGCTGATCCCGTTGCTGCGGCACGGTTCCGCCGGCGCCGACATCGCGGTGATCGAGGGCGTGATGGGCCTGTTCGACGGGGCGCTCGGCACCGAGGGCTACGCGTCGACCGCGCACGTCGCCCGGTTGCTGGACGCGCCGGTGGTGCTCGTCGTGGACGCCTCGGCCGCGTCCCGCAGTGTCGCCGCGACCGTCCTCGGGTTCGCGCAATACGACACCCGCGTGCGGCTCGCCGGGGTCATCCTCAACAAGCTGGGCTCGCAACGGCACGCGGACGAGATCGTCACCGCGCTGGAAGCGACCGGCGTCCCGCTGCTGGGAACGTTGTACCGCAACGAAGAGATCCACGCACCCAGCCGTCACCTCGGCCTGGTCCCGGCGGCGGAACGGGCGAGCGAGTCCGAACGCCTGCTGCCTGAGTTGGCCGCGTGGATCAGCGAAGGGGTGGACCTCGGCGCGATCGTGCAGGTCGCGCGGTCGGCTTCGCGGCTTTCGGGGGAGCCCTGGCGGCCTCCGTTCTCGTATGAGGGGCGGCGGTCGGTCGTCGCCGCCGCGGCCGGTCCGGCGTTCACCTTCCGCTACACCGAGGCCGTCGAACTGCTCGCCGCCGCCGGTGTCGACGTCGTCGACGTGGATCCCTTGCAGGACAAGGAACTTCCCGAAGGCTGCGCCGGGCTGTACTTCGGCGGCGGGTTCCCCGAGGTGCACGCCGAAGAGCTGTCGGCGAATCTCCCGCTGCGGACGGCGATCGCCGGGGCGGTCGGCGGCGGGATGCCCGTCGTGGCCGAATGCGCGGGGCTGCTGTACCTGTGCCAGGACATCGACGGGCTGCCGATGACCGGCGTCCTCGACGCGTCGGCCACCATGACGAAACGCGGAAAACTCGGGTACCGCAAGGCTTTCTCGCCCGCCGACAATGTGCTCGCGGTCGCCGGGCAACGGGTCACCGGGCACGAATTCCACCGCACGATCGTCGAACCCGGCAGCGGCCCGACCCCGGCCTGGGGCTGGGACCGCACTCCCGACGGCTTCGCGTCGGCGTCGCTGCACGCGTCGTACCTGCACGTCCACTGGGCCGGGTACCCCGAACTCGCCGAGCGGTTCGCCGCCGCGGTGCACGCTCATGGCTGATTACGACCTTTGGCATCACGGCGATCGCGAGGTCGGCGAAGGTCTCGTCGATCTGGCGGTCAACGTCCGCCTCCCGGCGCCGCCCGCTTGGCTGCGCGCCGAACTGGCGGCGGCCCTCGACGACCTCGCCGCCTACCCGGACGTCACCGCCGCCACGGCCGCGGTCGCCGCCCGGCACTCGCTGCCCGAGTCCCGGGTCTTGGTGACCTCCGGCGCCGCCGAGGCCTTCACGTTGCTGGCCACGGCGTTGCGCCCGGCGTACGCGGCGGTCGTGCACCCGCAGTTCACCGAACCCGAAGCCGCCCTGCGCGCGGCCGGCCATGCCGTGCACCGGGTGGTGCTGTCGCCGGACGACGGTTTCCGGCTGCGCGACGTTCCGGAAGAAGCCGATCTGGTCTTCGTCGGGAACCCCACGAATCCGACCTCCGTGCTGCATCCGGCCGCGGACCTGCTCGCGCTGGGCCGCCCGGATCGGCTGGTCGTCGTCGACGAGGCCTTCCTCGACGCCGTCCCCGGCGAGACCGAAAGCGTCGCGGGGCGACCGGGTTTCGTCGTTCTCCGCAGCCTGACGAAAACGTGGGGGATCGCCGGGCTGCGCGCGGGATACGTGCTGGCCGACGAGTCCGTTGTGGACAGTCTGCGCGCGGTGCAGCCCCCGTGGTCGGTGTCGTCGCTGGCCGCCGTCGCGGTGGAGGCGTGTTGCCGTCCGGCGGCGCTGGAGGAAGCCGAGAAGCTGGCCGTGGCGGCGGAAGCGGACCGGGAGTACCTGGTTTCGGGCCTGGCCGCGCTGGGTGTCGAGGTGCTGGGGGAGCCTCGTGGGCCTTTCGTGCTCGTGCGGCTCCCGGGCGCCGACGGTGTCCGGGAACGGTTGCGGGAGCGCGGGTTCGCCGTCCGGCGTGGGGACACCTTCCCGGGGCTGGACGCGCGGTATCTGCGGATCGCGGTGCGGGACAGGGAGACGGTGGACGCGTTCCTGGCCGCGCTGGCTGTTTTCGCTCCAGCGCAAAGGCGTGGCCAGGAGGGCGGCGAGCGCGAATAGTCCCAGGCACTGCATCCCGATTCGAAGCAGGAGGGGAAACCTATGCGTGCCATGGGGAAGATGATGAAACGCGTCGTCACCGGAGCGGGCGTCATCGCCGCGGTGGGGCTCGCCGTTCCGGGCAACGCCGTCGCGGACGAACGCGCCGGGGACACACCCGACGGATACCGGACGAAGATCTCGAGCCCGGTGGCCACCTACGGCTGGGTCGAATGGAACGACTACCGCGACAGCGACCACGGCGACGACATCGACAACTTCTACGTCCAGGACAACTGGGGCGACGGACTGTCGATCGAACTGCGCGTCTACTGGAAGGGCAAGACCTACAAGGCCCACGCCTACGGCGGCGAGACCAAGAAGATCGACATCGGGAACGTCCCGAACAACGAGAAGGTCTACTGGCGGGCGTGCGGCTGGGACAACAGTCAGGAGATCGGCTGCACCCCGAAGTACTCGTTCCAGGAGTAGCCCGGAGCCTTCCGCTCAGGTCGCGAAAGCCACTTTCGAGACGCTAGACGTCCTGAAAGTGGCTTTCGCGACACAAAGTGTCCGGCCGCGCCCTCTCCGGATGGTTGGATGGGCGAGTGAACTTCGTGATCGGCGTCTTCGATCTCTTCGCCTACACCATCCCCGGCGCGCTGTACGTCGCGTTTTTCGGCTACCTCGGGGCGAAACTCCACATCCTGACGGCGGCGAGCGTCGGCGGCGTGCCGACCGTGGTGCTGGTCGTCGTGATCGTGGTGCTCAGTTTCCTGCTGGGCTATTTGGCGTATCCGCTCGGCGAGGCGATGGAGCGGATCGTGCCGCGCAGGCGGAACCGGGACGCGGCCCGGGATTTCGTCCGCCGGATGCCCGCCGCGAAGGACCGCCCGTTCCTGAAGGAGAACCCGCATCTCCTGCTGTGCGCGCTGCAACTGCACGACAAGGAGGTCGCGGCCGACGTCACGCGGCTGCGCGCGTCCGGGCTCATGGTGCGCAACTGCGCGCCGCCGTTGCTGTTCGGCGCGATCGCCGCGATCGTCGACATCTTCGCGGGCAAGCACCCGTTCGTCGCCGCCGTCGTCGCGGCGCTGCTGCTGTTCTCGTCGCTCACGTTGGTGTCGCAGGGGCGGAAGCTCGGCCTCTGGGCCGGGATGAAGACCTTCGAGCTGTGCTTCTGGCTGCCGGAGATCGACGAGAAACTCGCGGTTCCTCAGAACGACGAGGCCAGCAAGACCGCCGCGACGGCGACCTCGACGCAACCCCCGAGCACGTCCCCGGTGACCCCGCCCAGCCGCTGAACACATCGCGCCAGCAGCGCCGACGCGGCCAGATAGCCCAGTGCCACCGCGATCAGCCCTTGCCACCACGGGAGTACCAGTGCCGCCGCGCCGGCCAGCACGGCGAAGACCACGGCCGCCGCCCACCTCGGCACCGAACCGGCGACGGTCGCGCCCAGCCCTTCCGGCCGGGCCGACGGGACACCGCGCGCACAGCACAGCGAGAGCACGCCGCGTCCGGCGACGACCGCGACCGCGGCCGCCGCGATCCCGTGCCCGGCCGAGATCGCCCCGGCCAGCGCGCCGGCCTGGACGAGCAGCCCCAGCACCAGGGTCGCGATCCCGGTCGGCCCGGAATCCCCGCGCCGCATGACTTCCAGCGCCCGAGCGCGGTCGTACGAGGCGCCGAGCCCGTCGGCCGTGTCGGCGAGCCCGTCCAGATGGAGCCCGCGGCTGCCCAGTGCCACCGCGCCCAACGCGAGCGCCGCCGACGCGAACGCGGGCAGGCCGACCAGCTCACCCAGGAAGACGATCACCGCGGCGACGGCCGCGAGCGGCACGGCGGCCAGCGGGCCGAGCACCATCGCGCCGCCCGCCACCCGCCGGTCGATCACTCCCGGTGCCGGCACCCGGACGGTGGTCAGGGTGCCGACGGCCATCCTCAGCGCGTCGGCGATCAAGCCAGATCCGCCAGCAGGCCCATGTCCGCGAGGATCGCCCGCGCCGCCCTCAGCGTCGGCACCGCCTGCACGGCGCCACTGCCTTCGCCGAGCCGCAGCCCGAGGTCGAGGATCGGCTCCAGGTCGAGCGCCTTCAACGCGTACGCCTGCGACGGCTCGGTCGACCGGTGCCCGGCCAGCCACCACCGCTCGGCGCCCGGCGCGATCTCGCGGGCGACGACCGCCGCGGCCCCGGAGAACACGCCGTCGAGCAGCACCGGCACCCCGCGAACCGCCGCCTGCACGAGAAAACCCGCCGTCGCGGCGAGACAAGCGCTGCCGAGCGCCGTCAGCAACGTGAAGGGGTCCTTCACCGCACCGGCCCTGATCAACGCGGCCTCGACGACCGCGAGCTTCCGCGCGCGCCCGGCCTCGTCGATCCCGGTGCCCGTACCGACGACGTCTTCCGGGAAAAGGCCGAGCAACGAGGCGACCACGGCCGCGCAGACCGTCGTGTTGCCGATCCCCATGTCACCGGGGATGAGCAGATCCGCGCCGCCGTCGATCTCCTCGTCCGCGATCGCCAGCCCGTGCTCGAACGCCGTCCGCGCCTCGCCCTCGGCGAGCGCGTCCTCGACGTCGATCGCGCCGGAACCCCGTCGTACCTTGTGCGCGGTGACCTCGGCGGGCACGTCCGCGCCGTCCCAGTCCACCGCTATATCCAGCACCCGCACCTTCGCCCCGGCCAGCCCGGCCAGCACGCTGACACCGCTCTTCCCGGCGAGGAACACCCGGACCATCGCCGCGGTGACCTCACGCGGATACGCCGACATCCCGGAAACCCCGTGGTCCCCGGCGAAGACGACCACCCGGACGTCGTCGAGCGGCCGCGGCGGGACGACACCGTGCGCCGCGCTCAGCCAGGCGGCCAGGTCTTCGAGCCGTCCGAGCGAACCGAGCGGCTTGACCAGTCCGTCCAGTCTGGCGCGCGCGGCGGCTTCGGCGGCGGCGTCCGGGGCGGGGATGGCGAAAGGCATGGGCAGGCTCCCTAAGGCAGGTCGAGCATCCGTCCGGCGACGACCAGCACGGTCCGGTCGGACACCGCGGACACCCGGTTGTTCAGCGCGCCCAGCACATCACGGAACAGGCGTCCGGACACCGTCGCGGGCACCACACCGCTGCCGACCTCGTTGCTGACCGCGATCACCGGCACGTCGGCCTGCGCCCACGCCGCCAGGAAATCCTCCAGCCGGTCGTCGAGCCGCCGCTCCCAGCCGTTGCGCTGCTCCCAGGCGCCGACCTCGTCGAGCACCCGGCTGATCCACGTGCCGAGGCAGTCGATGAGCAGCGGATGCGTCGCCGTGCGCAGCACCGTGGCCAGGTCGGTGGTCTCGACGGTCTTCCAGTGGCCCGGCCGCCGCGCGCGGTGCGCGGCCACCCTGGCGGCCCACTCGGGATCTTCGGCGCTCGGCGGCAGCCCGGGCGCGACGTAGGTCAGGTGCGGGTGGCGGGACGCGAGCCGCTCGGCGTGGTGTGACTTCCCAGAGCGGACGCCGCCCAGTATCAGCACCTTGCCGTCGTCGCGCGAATAGCGGCGAAGTGCCCGCGCGAGGGTCTCCAGGACCTTCGCGAGGCGATGCGTCAGCTTGGTCATACCCCGCATTCTCGTGCACGCGCTACCGTTCGCCACGTGCCACTCCGACAAGCCGCCACCGCAGCCGGACTCGTGACCGGTTACGTCGCCGACGCCGTGTTCGGAGATCCACGGAAGTGGCATCCGGTCGCGGGCTTCGGGCGCGCCGCGCAAGCCCTCGAACAGCGGATTTACGCCGATTCGAAGGTGCGGGGAGCGGCGTACACCGCGATCTGCGCGGGCACCGTCACCGGATTGGGGGTCGCGGCCCGGTTCGTCACCAGGAAGCGCCCGTTCGCGCGGTTCGCGCTCACCGCGGCGTCCACCTGGGTGGTCCTGGGCGGCAAGGGGCTCGCGGCCGAGGGCACCCGCATGGCTCATCTGCTCGACGATGGCGACCTGCCCGGCGCCCGGCGGCGGCTTTCGCATCTGTGCGCCCGCGACGCCACCGGCCTCGACAGCGAGCAGCTCGCGCGCGCGACCACCGAGTCCATCGCCGAGAACACCTCCGACGCGGTCGTCGCGCCGCTGCTGTGGGGCGCGGTCGCCGGGATCCCCGGCCTGCTGGGTTACCGCGCGCTCAACACGCTCGACGCGATGGTCGGCTACCGATCGCCGAAATACGCCGACTTCGGCTGGGCGTCGGCGCGGACGGACGACCTGGCGAATCTGGTTCCGTCCCGGGTCGGCGCGGTGCTCACCGTGGCGTCGGCGCCGCTGGCGGGCGGCTTCGCCAGGCCCGCGTTCCGGATCTGGCGCCGCGACGGGAAGCACCATCCGAGTCCCAACGCGGGCCAGGTCGAGGCCGCCTTCGCCGGCGCGCTCGGGATCAGGCTGGGCGGGACGAACAGCTACGGCGGCCGCACCGAACGCCGCGGCGTCCTCGGCGACGGCCGCGAACCGGAGCCGGTGGACGTGCGCCGCGCGGTCCGGCTGTCGAGGGCGGTCGGGCTGGCCGCGCTCGCCGTCGCGGTGGCGGTCGCGCGGTGAGCGGCCTGCTCGTCGCGGGGACGACGTCGGACGCGGGCAAGAGCCTGGTCACCGCCGCGTTGTGCCGCTGGCTCGCGCGCCGGGGCGTGCGGGTCGCGCCGTTCAAGTCCCAGAACATGTCGAACAACTCGATGGTGTGCTCCGACGGCGCCGAGATCGGCCGCGCGCAATGGCTTCAGGCGCGGGCGGCCCGTGTCGAACCCGAAGCCGCGATGAACCCGGTGCTGCTGAAACCGGGGAGCGATCGGCGCAGCCATGTCGTCGCGCTCGGGAAACCGTTCGGCACGCTGGAAGCGGGGGAGTACGCGACGGGACGGGCCGGGCTCGCGGAGATCGCCTTCGACACGTTCTCTTCGCTGCGGAAGCGCTTCGACGTCGTGCTGTGCGAAGGCGCGGGCAGCCCCGCCGAGATCAATCTGCGCGAAGGCGACTACGTCAACATGGGGCTGGCGCGACGCTTCGGCCTGCCCGTGGTCGTCGTGGGCGACATCGACCGCGGCGGCGTCATGGCCGCGATGTTCGGCACCCTCGCCCTGCTGTCCGCCGAAGACCAGGCGCTGGTCTCGGGCTGGCTGGTCAACAAGTTCCGCGGTGACGTGGGCCTGCTGCGGCCGGGACTGGAGACGCTGGAGAAGCTCACCGGCCGCGAGGTCTTCGGCGTGCTGCCCTGGCTCGACCAGGTGTGGATCGACTCGGAGGACGCGCTGGCCGCCGCGGGCTGGGGCGCTTCCGGCGGGTCTCTGCGAGTCGCCGTCGTGCGTTTCCCGCGGGCCTCCAACGCGACCGACGTCGACGCGCTCGCCGCCGAGCCCGGGGTCTCGGTCGCGTTGACCGCGGACCCGGACACGGTCCGTTCCGCCGATGTGGTGATCCTGCCGGGTTCCCGCGCGACCGTGGACGATCTGGCGTGGCTGCGGGCGCGTGGCCTGGCGGACGCCGTGCGCACGCGGGCCGAGGCGGGGCGCCCGGTGCTGGGGATCTGCGGCGGCTATCAGATGCTGGCCGCCGAGATCGAGGACGACGTCGAATCCGGCGCCGGAACGGTACCCGGGCTCGGCCTGCTGCCGACGCGCGTCTCGTTCAACGCCGACAAGGTGCTGGCCCGGCCGACCGGTTCGTGGCGCGGCCAAGCCGTGGAGGCGTACGAGATCCACCATGGCACCGTGACCGCCACCGGCCCCGCCGAGTCCTTTTTGGACGGATACCGGCGGGGCGCGGTGTGGGGCACGATGTGGCACGGGGCCTTCGAGAACGACGGCTTCCGGCGCGCCTGGCTCGGCGAGGTGGCGGACTGGTCGCCCGCCGCCGGGGCACCGGGCTTCGGCGCGCTGCGGGAGAGCATGCTGGATCGGCTCGCCGACGCCGTCGAGGAGCACGTCGACACCGCCCGGCTCCTGCGCCTGATCGAGGACGGTCCCGACGGCTCTCTGCCTTTCGTACCGCCTGGGGTCTCGTGAGTGGCGAGGACGGTTAGAACCGTCCTCGCCACTCACGAGCCCAATGCGGCCTTGTGCTTCAGCGCCTTCTCGGCCAACGCCCCGAAGGTCAGGCCCAGCGCCGTCCAAAGCACCACCTGCGTGCCGACCGACGCGAGCCGGAAGGTCCACAGGGTGGAACCGGGGAACCCGTCGGGAACCTCGTCGATCGACGGCAGCAGCGCCGCCGCCACCGCGATCAGCACGACGTACCCGCCCGCGGCGATCAGGCCGCCGCGCCAGGCGCCGAGCTTGTCGGCCAGCTTCCGGCCGAACGCCGCCGCGAGGATGCCGATCAGCAGCGAAAGCGCGACGAACCCGAAGTACAGCGAAGTCCGGCTCCCGATCGTGCCGGCCTGACCCACCGCGGGCGGGTTCCCCGGGTACTTCAGGAACGGCACCAGGAACACGACCACGAACGAGCCACCCGCGAGCAGCGCCGCGGTCACCCGTGGCCGCAGTGTGCCGAGGCGGCCGTAGGTGAAGGCGAACGCGAGCGAGAACAGCCCGCCGACCGCGACACCGTACAGACCGACGCCCGTCAACAGGCCGACGGTGCTCTGCACACCACGGGTGACGAGCTCTTCCTCCTCGGCCTCCGCGGGAGCGTGCTCGTGGGCACCCGGCGCGCTGTGCGAATGCGCGGCGGTGCCTTCGAGACCGATTGCGGTGTCGACCGAGGGCTCACCGAAGAAATACGCGAAAAGGGTCGCCAGGACACCGGCGACCAGGCCCGCGAGCATGCCGCGGACCAGCAAGGTCCTCATCATGGGGCGCGTGCCGCCTAGTGACAGGGGAAGGCCAGCAGATGCCGGCCGTCGTGGACGAACTCGTGGACGTACGAATTCGCGAACACCGACACCGCGCCCTGTTCGGCGCTGACGAAGTACAGCGTGATCAACGAAAGGAGGATGACGAGCACCGCCCAGGGCAGGATCTCGCGGACGGGGATCCGGACGGGGACGGGTACTGCGGCTACCGCTTCGGACATGGCGGTGGGACCTCCTCGGGCTAGCGCGGCCTCTTCAGGGGTGTCACGACGGCTCCGGGTCTGGCTTCCCCGATCGCTCGGGGTCACAGTGGCGCGACCGCGCGGATTCTCACCGCGTTCCGGGTGCCGTCGTCTGGCCGGTCGAGCGTAGGTCGCGGTGAAGCGTCCGGTCAATGTGACGGAACCCGATCGGCGCAGGCTCGTTACGCCGGGGCGCATGTCAAAATCCAGCCATGACACCTGCGGTGGCGGCACTCGATGTCGGCGGAACGTCCATCAAGGCGGCCCTGTACGACGCGGATCTGAAAGACCTGGCCAGCTTGCGCGAGCCCACGGCTCGCGGAGCGGACGGCGAGGCGCTCGCGGACCAGGTCGCCCGGATCGTGGAGACCCTTGGCAAGCAGGCGGGGACCGGTACGCCGGACGCCGTCGGCGTGGTCATCCCCGGCATCGTCGACGACGTCGAGCGGGTGGCCAGGTTCTCGGCGAACCTCGACTTCCGGGACGTGCCGTTCGGCGAGATGCTCGACAGCAGGCTCGGGCTGCCGTTCGCGTTCGGGCACGACGTCCGCGCCGGCGGGCTCGCGGAGTTCCGCGTCGGCGCGGGCAAGGGCTGCACCGACGCCGCCTTCATCCCGGTCGGCACCGGGATCGCCGCCGCGCTCCAGCTCGACGGGAAGCTGTACACCGCGGGTGGGCAAGGCGGCGAAATCGGGCATATCGACGTCGGCCACCGGCTGCCGTGCGGCTGCGGCGCGACCGGATGCCTCGAAGCGATCTCCTCCGCGTCGGCCATCGCCCGCCGCTACAGCGAGCACACCGGCAGGCCGGCCGAAGGCGCCGAGCAGGTGGTCGACGCCGCCCGCCACGGTGACGAGGCCGCGATCTCCGTGGTCAACGACGCGCTGGAGGGGCTCGGCCACGGCATCAAGACCCTGGTCACCCTGCTCGCGCCCGAGGTCGTCGTCCTCGGCGGCGGCCTGTTCACCGCGGGCGACTACGTCCTCGAGCCGGTGCGGGCCTGGCTGGCGGCGAACCTGCAGTTCCAGCGGATGCCCGAACTGCGGATCGCGCGGCTCGGCGACGAGGCGGGCAGGCTCGGCGCGGCGCTGCTGGCGCTGGACCGGCTCGGTGCCTGATGGTGAACCCGCGTCCGTGATCGACGTCGGCAGGGGGCCTCGGCTCAAGCCTTGACCACCCGCACGCCTTCCTCCTCGAAGGCGTGCACCCGCTCGGGATCGGCGCGGCCGTCGGTGACGAGCACGTCGACGTCGGCGGTCGCGCAGATCTTCGCGAAGGCGTGGCCGCCGAGTTTCCCGCTGTCGGCGAGGACGACGACCTGCCGGGCGCGGGCCGCCATGAGCCGGTTCGTGCTCGCGTCGCCTTCGTGGTGCGCCTGCGCGCCGTGCACCGGATCGAAGGCGTCCACGCCGAGGAACACCAGATCCAGCGAGATCTGGTCGAGGAACAGCTGTGACAGCGGCCCGGACAGGTCGAACGACTGCTGCCGCGCGACCCCGCCGGTCACCACGATCTTGATATTGGGCCGTACGGCGAGTTCGTGGGCGATGTTGAGCGCGTTCGTCACCACGGTGAGCGACGGCCCGCCGGTCGGCTCGCCCATATCCGGCCGGGTCGCGAGCGCGCGGCCGACCTCGGTGCTCGTGGTGCCGCCGTTGAGACCGACCACCATGCCGGGATCGACCATTCTGGCCGCGGCGGCGGAAATCCGTTGCTGTTCCGGCGCGTTGCGCGCGGCCTTGTGCCGCAACGGAAGGTCGTAGGCGACGTTGCTCGCGACGGCGCCGCCGCGGGTGCGGACCACGAGATTGCGGCCGGCCAGATGGTCGAGGTCCCGGCGGATCGTCGCGGGGGAGACACCGAGTTCGCCCGCCGAAACCTCGACGTCGACTTTTTCCCGCTCTCCCACCATGTCCAATAAAGCCGTCAGCCGTTCATGCCGATTCATCACCAGCTCCCTCCCCGAAGCGCGATGTCGCTTACCGCACCGGACAAAGTACTACGCGTCGCGATACGGCCGGAGAGAAGCGGTGGGTTCGGGGCGCCGGGGAGAATGGCGAAGGGAACGGGCGCCGGCCACCCCCAGTGTGACCGGCGCCCGCCCGGCGGCCGGTACGCCCAGGACCGGCCCGTTTCGCAGGCTATCTCCGCCGGCTCCGGACTGATATCCGCTTTACGCTCATTCCGGTGACGTTCAGCGGATAACGCGATCAGCCCTTGCCGCCGAGTCCGCGCAGGAAGGCGAGTGACGGCATGAAGAAGTAGTCGCCACCCTTCAGCGTCACCGCCTGCGGGATCGGATCCGCGGTCACCGTCCGCGTGCCCGCCCATTCCGTGGTGTAGACCGACTCCGGGCGCGGGCCCTGGCCGATGACCGGATCGAGGCCCGGCGGTTTGACCCCGTCGGCAGGGATCGGGAAGCCCGCGTTGTTCGACCAGGTCGCCTGCGTGAACTCGAACTGGTTGCCCAGCACCGAATTGAACGCCATGAACAGCAGGCCGACCCCGCCGCTTGGCCGGGCGGACGGCGGCAGATCGGCGTTCGGATCGTCGGCCCGTTCGCCGTAGGGCACGCCCCGCCGCGCCATCAGGTGCGACCGTTCCCGCGGCGGTGGTTCCGCGCCGCCGCTGCCGCGCGGATTCGTTTTCCGGATATGCGCCTGGAAGGGGCATTTGGCGCCGGCGATGTCGTTTCCGTAGTCGAAGTTGTTCGGTACCGGGCTTTCCGCGCCCGCTTCCCGCTGCGCGGTCAACGGCGTGCCGTCCTCGAACCGGCCGACGATCATCGCGCCCGCCCGTTCCCGATCTTCGCCGACCAGACCCAATCGGTCCGCCAGAGCCTCTTCGGACTGCTTGAACCGCCGTACATTCTGTTCCAATTTGCGGAAAACGAAGTAGCTGCCGAAATGGACTCCGGGATCGGGGGCGGCGTGATCCGGAACGAGCACCTGGTCCAGCGGGGCGGCCGGATCCCAGACGCTGATCCCGTCCGTTCCCGTCTTTTCCGCGTGGATGTCCTCGACCAGGAAGAGCGGCTGGCTCCGGCCGTCGACGTAGCCGAAATGCTCGATACCCTCACCGTCGGCGTTGACGCGGCCGAATCCGGTTTCCTCGGCGACGACGGAAACGGTCGCCGGAATCAGCGCGAGAACCGCGTTCCGGCGTGCGGTCATCGGAGCGTCGGCGGCGTCGCCGACGACCACGACGGCGTGGATCTCGTCGTGGTATCCGCTGTCGAACGTGGATCGAGGCGGGTCGTTCAGCTTCTCGCGGGTCTCCTGCGCGCGCATGCCGAGACGGAAGGATTCATCTTGCGGTGCCTCGATTTCCAGGAACCGGTAGCCCGCCGAGGTCAGCCCCGTGCCGACGTAGGGCGTCCCCTGCACCCCTTCGGTTTTGAAGCGCTCGACCTCGGTCAGATGGGTCTTCGCGGACTTCATCAGCGGGACGAGCGACGCGAGGAACTTCATCGCGCTCGCGGGCTCGGAAAAACGGAGGAAAAGTGCGGAGAAATGGTCGCGGGCGTGCGCTTTCAGGATGTTCGGCTGTAGTTCTTCGAGCATCTTGGCGGCATCGCCGGTGGCGGTCTTCCATTCCAAGGGCACGGTCAGATCGACGGACATGTCAAGGAACCCCCTCCTTGTAACCCGTCCGGCGGCCCCGGCAGGTCTTGCCGGTCCCCGCCGCCGCACGGGACTTACCCCTTGATACAACCGATACCGAAACCTCGCTGTCGTCACCCGCAAGTACACCCTTTCGGTGGTTCTTTCACTCAAAAGAACCAATGCGCCGGTCACGCGTGAAGGCCCCCTTCCCTCGACTGAGCCGAGGGAAGGGGGCCTTCACGCGCTAAAGCGGTCTAGGTGAGCGGCCGGTCGGTCGGCGCGATCGGGGCGGGCAGCACGTCCCGTCCGGTGAGGAACGCGTCCACCCCGGCCGCGGCGGAGCGGCCCTCGGCGATCGCCCACACGATGAGCGACTGGCCGCGGCCCATGTCGCCCGCCACGAACACGTTGTCGACGCTGGTCTTGAACGCCTTGTCGCGGGCGACGTTGCCGCGCTGGTCCAGCTCGACGTCGAGCGATTCCAGCAGGCCCTCCCGCTCCGGGCCGACGAAGCCCATCGCGAGCAGCACCAGCTGCGCGGGCAGTTCGCGTTCGGTGCCTTCCACGGGGACGAACTTGCCGCCCTCGTTGCGCACCTCGACCAGCTTCAGCGCGCGCACCCGGCCGTCGGCGTCCGCGAGGAACTCCTGGGTGTTGACCGAGTACAGCCGCTCGCCGCCCTCCTCGTGCGCGGAGGAGACGCGGTAGATCATCGGGTACGTCGGCCACGGGTGCGCGTCGGACCGCGAAAGCGGCGGCTTCGGCATGATCTCCAGCTGCGTCACCGATTTCGCGCCCTGACGGTGCGAGGTCCCGACGCAGTCCGCGCCGGTGTCACCGCCGCCGATGACCACGACGTCGAGGCCTTCGGCGCTGATCGGCGACACGTCCAGCTCGCCGGCCGCGACGCGGTTGGCGTGCGGCAGGAACTCCATCGCCTGGTGGATGCCGTCGTGCTCACGGCCGGGGATCGGCAGGTCGCGCCACGCGGTCGCACCGCCGGCGAGGACCACGGCGTCGTAGGACGACTTGAGTTCCTCGACGGTGAGGTCGACGCCGACGTTCACCGAGGTCCGGAATTCCGTGCCCTCGGCACGCATCTGGTCGAGACGGCGGTCGAGCCGGTGCTTCTCCATCTTGAATTCGGGGATGCCGTAGCGCAGCAGCCCGCCGATCTTGTCGGCCCGCTCGAAGACCACGACACTGTGGCCCGCGCGCGTGAGCTGCTGCGCCGCGGCGAGTCCCGACGGACCGGATCCGACCACCGCCACCTTCTTGCCGGTGAGCGCCACCGGCTTCTGCGGCGTGACCCAGCCTTCTTCGAAGGCCCGGTCGATGATCGAGATCTCGACCCGCTTGATGGTGACGGGATCGTCGTTGATCCCGAGCACACACGCCGTCTCGCACGGCGCCGGGCAGAGGGTCCCGGTGAACTCCGGGAAATTGTTGGTCGCGTGCAGCCGCTCGGCCGCGTCATGCCAATCGTCGCGCCAGGTCAGCGTGTTCCACTCGGGAATGAGGTTCCCGAGCGGGCAGCCCTGGTGACAGAACGGGATACCGCAGTCCATGCAGCGCCCGGCCTGCTTCTGCAGTTTCGACGTCGCGAAGTCCTCGTACACCTCGCGCCAGTCCATCAGGCGCAGGTCGACGGGACGGCTCTTGGGCGTCTCGCGAGTGGTGGTCAGAAAGCCCTTGGGGTCAGCCATGTGCGGCCTCCATGATCGCCTCGTTCACGTCACGCCCGTCGCGCTCGGCCTTCGCCTGCGCCGCGAGCACGCGCTTGTAGTCCTTCGGCATGACCTTGCCGAACCGGTCGACGGCGGCGTCCCAGTCGGCGAGCAGCGCACGCGCGACCGCGGACTCCGTTTCGTCGTAATGCTTTTCGAGCGCCTCACGCAGGAAGTCCACATCGGACGAATCCAGCGGGTCGATGTCGACCATCTCCGGGTTGATCCGGTGCGCGGGCAGGTCCAGCACGTAGGCGACGCCGCCCGACATCCCGGCCGCGAAGTTGCGGCCCACGCCGCCGAGCACCACGACCCGGCCACCGGTCATGTACTCGCAGCCGTGGTCGCCGACGCCTTCGACGACGGCCAGCGCGCCCGAGTTGCGCACGCAGAACCGCTCGCCGACCTTGCCGCGGATGAAGATCTCGCCGCTGGTCGCGCCGTAGCCGATCACGTTGCCCGCGATGATGTGCTCTTCGGCGTTGTACCGCGCCACCTTCGGCGGCCGCACGATGAGCCGCCCGCCGGACAGGCCCTTGCCGACGTAGTCGTTGCCGTCGCCGTAGAGCCGCAGCGTGATGCCCTTCGGCACGAACGCGCCGAACGACTGACCGGCGGTACCGGTGAAGGTCACGTCGATCGTGTTGTCCGGCAGGCCTTCGCCGCCCCACCGCTTGGTGAGCTCGTGGCCGAGCATGGTGCCGACGGTCCGGTTCACGTTGCGGACCGGCAGTTCCAGCCGCACCTTGTCCCCGGACGACAGCGCGCCCTCGGCGAGCTGGATCAGCGTGTTGTCGAGCGCCTTCTCCAGCCCGTGGTCCTGCACGGTCTGCTGGTGCCGCAGCCCGGCCGGAGCCGAGTCGGGCACGTGGAAGATCGGCGACAGGTCGAGCCCGGCGGCCTTCCAGTGGTCGATCGCCTTGCGCTTGTCGAGCATCTCCGCGTGGCCGACGGCCTCGGCGATGGACCGGAAACCCAGCTCCGCCAGGTACTCCCGGACCTCCTGCGCGATGAACTCGAAGAAGTTCACCACGTACTCCGCCTTGCCGCTGAACTTCTCACGCAGCTTCGGGTTCTGCGTCGCGACGCCGACCGGGCAGGTGTCGAGGTGACACACGCGCATCATGATGCAGCCGGAGACCACCAGCGGCGCGGTCGCGAAGCCGAACTCCTCAGCCCCGAGCAGCGCGGCGATGACGACGTCACGGCCGGTCTTGAGCTGACCGTCGGTCTGCACGACGATCCGGTCGCGCAACCGGTTGGCCAGCAACGTCTGCTGCGTCTCGGCGAGCCCGAGTTCCCACGGGCCGCCCGCGTGCTTGATCGACGACAGCGGCGAAGCACCCGTGCCGCCGTCGTGCCCGGAGATGAGCACGACGTCCGCGTGCGCCTTGGAAACACCGGCCGCGACCGTGCCGACGCCGACCTCGGACACGAGCTTCACGTGGATACGCGCGGCCGGGTTGGCGTTCTTGAGGTCGTGGATCAGCTGCGCCAGATCCTCGATCGAGTAGATGTCGTGGTGCGGCGGCGGGGAGATCAGCCCGACACCCGCCGTGGAGTGCCGCGTCTTCGCGATCCACGGGTACACCTTCGCGCCGGGCAGCTGGCCGCCCTCGCCGGGCTTCGCGCCCTGCGCCATCTTGATCTGGATGTCGTCGGCGTTGACCAGGTACTCGCTCGTGACACCGAACCGGCCGCTCGCGACCTGCTTGACCGCGCTGCGGCGCTCGGGGTCGTAGAGCCGTTCCGGATCCTCGCCGCCCTCACCGGTGTTCGACTTGCCGCCGAGGCGGTTCATCGCGATGGCCAGGGTTTCGTGCATCTCCGCCGAGATCGACCCGTAGGAGATCGCGCCGGTGGCGAACCGCTTGACGATCTCGGAGACCGGCTCGACCTCTTCGATCGGCACCGCGGGCCGCTGGCCGATCTTGAAGTCGAACAGCCCGCGCAGCGTGTACAGCTTCTGCGCCTGGTCGTCGACGGCCTTCGTGTACTCCTTGAAGACCTCGTACTTCCCGGCACGCGTGGAGTGCTGCAGCTTGAACACCGTCTGCGGGTTGAACAGATGCGGCTCGCCCTCGCGGCGCCACTGGTAGTCCGAACCCGTTTCCAGCTCGCGGTGGTTCGCGCGGAACCCGTCACGCGGGAACGCGCGGCGGTGCCGTTCGGCGACCTCCAGCGCGAGCGTGTCGAAGCCGACGCCGCCGAGCCGGGAAGTGGTGCCGGTGAAGCAGTTCTGGATGACCTCGTCGCCGAGCCCGACCGCTTCGAAGATCTGCGCGCCGGTGTAGGAGGCCACTGTGGACACTCCCATCTTCGACATCGTCTTGCGGACGCCCTTGCCCAGCGCCTTGATCAGGTTCGCGGTCGCCTGCTTGGCGGTGGCACCGGCGATCAGGCCCTGATCGGCCATCTCCTCGACGGTCGCCATCGCCAGGTACGGGTTCACCGCCGCGACGCCGTAGCCGATCAGCAGCGCGATGTGGTGCACCTCGCGCGCGTCGCCCGCCTCGACGATGAGGCCGACCTGCGTACGGGTCTTCTCACGCACCAGGTGGTGATGCACCGCGCCGGTGAGCAGGAGCGACGGAATGGCCGCGTGGTCTTCGTCGATCCCGCGGTCGGACAGCACGATCAGCCGCGCGCCCTCGGCGATGGCCGCGGACACCTCGGCGCGGATCTCGTCGAGCCGCCGCACGAGCGCCTCGCCGCCGCCGTGGACGTCGTAGGTGCCCTGCACGGTGACCGCCTGGAATTCCGGCAGGTCGCCGTCGTCGTTGACGTGCACCAGCTTCGCGAACTCGTCGTTGTCCAGCACCGGGAACGGCAGCACGATCCGGCGGCACGATTTGGCGTCGGCCCGCAGGAGGTTCGGCTCCGCGCCCAGCTGGGTGCCCAGCGAGGTGACCAGTTCCTCGCGGATCGCGTCCAGTGGCGGGTTGGTCACCTGGGCGAAAAGCTGGATGAAGTAGTCGAAGAGCAGCCGCGGGCGGCTGGACAGCGAGGCGATGGGGGAGTCGTTGCCCATCGAGCCGATCGGCTCCGCGCCGGTGCGGGCCATCGGTTCGAGCAGGACGTCGAGCTCCTCCTCGGTGTAGCCGAAGGCCTGCTGACGCCGCACGAGCGCCGCGTGCGGCGGGATCTCGCGCTCACGCTCGGGAAGCCCGTCGAGCGGGAGCAGGCCATCTTCGACCCACTCGTCGTACGGGTGCTCGGTGGCGAGCTCGTTCTTGATCTCCTCGTCCTCGACGATCCGGCCGGCGGCCGTGTCCACGAGGAACATGCGGCCCGGCTCCAACCGTCCTTTGCGGACGATCGTGGACTGCTCCAGCTCCAGCACGCCGACCTCGCTGGCGAGGACGACGAGGCCGTCTTCGGTGACCCAGTACCGGGCGGGGCGCAGGCCGTTGCGGTCGAGGACCGCGCCGATCTGCGTGCCGTCGGTGAAGGAGACCAGCGCGGGGCCGTCCCACGGCTCCATCAGCGTCGAGTGGAACTCGTAGAACGCGCGGCGCGCGGGGTCCATCTCCTGATGGTTCTCCCAGGCCTCCGGGATCATCATCAGCACCGCGTGGGGCAGCGAGCGGCCACCGAGGTGGAGCAGCTCCAGCACCTCGTCGAAGGAGGCCGAGTCGCTCGCGCCGCGGGTGATGATCGGGTAGATCCGCTTGAGGTCACCGGGGATCAGGTCGGATTCGAGGAGCGCTTCACGCGCGTCCATCCAGTTCCGGTTGCCGCGCAACGTGTTGATCTCGCCGTTGTGGGCGACGTACCGGTACGGGTGCGCCAGCGGCCACGACGGGAAGGTGTTGGTGGAGAAGCGGGAGTGCACCAGGCCGATGGCGCTGGTGACGCGCTCGTCGGTGAGGTCGGCGAAGAACTTCTCGACCTGCGGCTCGGTGAGCATTCCTTTGTAGACGATCGTGCGCGAAGACAGGCTCGGGAAATAGACGTCGTCCTCGACCAGCTCGTGCTCGGCGCGTTTGCGCACCACGAAGGCGGCGCGTTCCAGCGCCAGGCCCTCCAGTGCGTCGTTCCCCGCCAGGAACAACTGGCTGAAATACGGCATGGTCTCGGCCGCGCCGGTGCCGACGTGTTCGGTGTGGACCGGGAGGTCACGCCAGCCGAGCACGCGCATGCCCTCTTCGGCGGCGACGCGCTGGATGGTCGTCATCGCGCGGCCGCGGGCGTTCGCGTCCTGCGGCAGGAAAGCCGTGCCGACGGCGTACGCGCCGGGCGCGGGAAGCTCGAAGCCGACGACCTCGCGATAGAACTCGTCGGGGACCTGGATGAGGATCCCGGCGCCGTCGCCGGTCTCCGGGTCGGCGCCGCGGGCCCCGCGATGTTCCAGGTTCCGCAGCGCGATCAGCGCTTTGGCGACGATGCCGTGATCGCGTTTACCGGAGAGATCGGCGACGAACGCGACACCGCAGGCGTCGTGTTCGAACTCCGGGTCGTACAGGCCTTCGGGGGCCTTGCTGCCCTTGTAGCTGGCATGGTGGGTCACGGCTGGCCGCCTCCCAAGGCGTCGGCGCGACCGGTAACACTCCGTTCGGGTGGTTCGGACGTGAACCAGTTAACGGAGTGGTCCGGGACCGCGATGGTCAGTCGAGAGGGAACGATCCCGCCCGCGGAAACGGGGGCAGGCCTCGTAGAGCCGCACTGCACTGGGCGGCCGATGCGCATATCGGTACTGCTGTGCACGTGGGTGCCGCCTGGCCGCTGTGGTGGGTGGCTGGCGGGTACACGTGTTACTCCCGGGTTCGCCGGTCTTATGACGATAGTGTGAAATCGCTGTTATCGACATACGTCGGTTGGTCGGGGTGGGAAATGCCACGCGGGCGTTGACTTCAAACATCATCTGCCCACTGGCTGGAACGACGTGTCCACTGAGTGGAGCATCAGCGCGCTGACCTGCGGTTATCACTGTCCAGCTCGGCTGAAAGTGTGACCTGGGTCGCGCGGTCGAGTGGGTTTCGCCGGTGTTGCGATGACCCCGGGTGACCGCCGAATCGCCCGAACGGCAGAGTCGCCTGCCTGGTTTGAGAGGCTTGGCCGATGGCGGATCGTTATCTCACCGTGGCGGGTACCGGGGTCCACGAGATCGAAATCCGGCGGTCGCGGTTCCTCTGCGCGCTCGCGCCGGTCACCTCGGAAGAGGCAGCCCGTGAGGTGATCGCCGCCCGGAAGAAGGCCGATCCGGCGGCCCGGCACCACTGTCACGCGTTCGTGTTGGGCGCCGACGGGCGCACCCAGCGTTCGAGTGACGACGGCGAGCCCGCGGGCACGGCGGGCACCCCCATGCTCGAAGTGCTCCGCCGCCGCGAGCTGACCGACACCGTCGCCGTGGTGACCCGCTACTTCGGCGGGGTGCTGCTCGGGGCAGGCGGGCTGATCCGCGCGTACGGGCAGGCCGTTTCGGAGGCCGTCGACGTCGTCGGCGTGCGCGAGTACCGGCGGCTGCGGCTGGTGGAGGTCGTCGTCGACTACGACCGGGCAGGCCGCCTGGAGAACGACATCCGCGCGTCGCCGTACCTGCTGCACGCGACGCGCTTCGAGGACGTCGCGCACTTCGACGTCGGGCTCGCGCCGGACCAGGGCCCCGCGTTCCACGCCTGGCTCGCCGACCTCACCGGCGGGGAGGCCCTGGCCGAGGAGATCGGCGAAACCTGGCTGCCCACCTCGTGAGTGGCAAGGACGGTTCTAACCGTCCTTGCCACTCACGAGCCCGACGCGGGACCGCCACTCCTCAAGGGTGATGGCGTACTCGACCTCGCCCTCCTCGGTGCCGGGGATCGGGTGGTCGAAGTGCTCGTGAAAGGTCCGGACGTGCCGCATCCCGATCTTCTCCATGACCCGGCGGGACCCCAGGTTCACCGCCATGGTCGCCGCCCAGATCCGCTTGGCCCCGAATTCGGTGAACCCCTTCTCCAGGAGCGCGAGCGAACCTTCGGTCGCGTACCCCTTGCCCCAGGACGACCGGTTCAGCCGGTAACCCAGCTCGGGGTCGTCCGTGTGATGCCCGCGCAGCGGGCGGAAATGGAACCACCCCAGGAAATCCCCGCTCGCTTTCTCGATCGCCGCCCAGAACCCGTAACCGGGGGAACGCTCGTAGTAACCGAGAAAGGCGGGAAGGTCGACGTTTTCGATCTCCGCCCGGTCGGCGGGTTCGCCCCCATTGAGGTACCGCATGACTTCGGGATCGTCGTAGAGCGCGAACAGGTCGTCGACGTCGGCGCCGGTGAACTGCCGCAGCACGAGCCGCTCGGTCTCCAGAAAGACACGCATCACGCGATCGTGGCGCTCTCCGCGCGTGCCCGCAAACGTTTTAGGCCGCGGCCAGCGGCGGGAACGCGCCTTCCAGCGCCTCCGCTCCGGCCCTGGTGAGCAGCGCGGGGACACGCTCGCCCCATCGGCCGCCCCTGGCGGGCATCACCAGGCCGAGGTGGGCGAGGCGATGCGCGGTGTGCTGGTCGCAGCAGGCGAGACCGTCGACGAACAGGTCCGGCTCGCAGCTGCAGCTGATCTCGGCGTGGCCCTCGGCCACGGCTCTCAGGGTGGCCCGCTCACGATGGTTCAGGCCTGTCCGAACGTCCATGGCGCGCCTCCTTTCCGTTTCCGCTGTGCACAGTGAAACCCATACCCCCGACAGTTTCCGTCTCCTACGATGCGAAATCCCGGATTTCGGGCGTACTTAGGGGTGGTGTGTCGGGTATTCCGGGGTAGGGACCTAGGGGGTGTCACCCGGTATTCGGCGCGGAAGGGGTTCCAGCTCGGTCTTGCGAAGGTGCCGGAAAATGATCGAACTCCGGAAGCCGATGATCTCTTTTCGCTTCGCCAATCGATCCACCAGGAATGCGTGGAGCTGATCGACGTCCTGCGCGGCGACGTGGATCAGGAAATCGTCGCTGCCGGCGGTGACGAAGACCGAAAGGACCTCCGGCAGTTCCGCGACCGAACGCTGGAAGGAATCGATCACCTCCCGGCTCAGCGGCCGCACCTGCGCCGAGACCATCGCCTGCACGCCGCGGTTGAGGCTGCGCAGGTCGATGTCGGCGTGATAGCCGCGGATGACGCCGCGCTCCCGCAGCAGCCGGGTCCGTTCCAGGCAGGTCGACGGCGCGACGCCGACCTTGCGGGCGATGTCGCGGTTCGACTGCCGCGCATCCGCCTGGAGTTCCCGGATGATCGCCGAATCAAGTTCGTCCACGCCCGTCCCTTCGTCCGGTCTGCCGAATATCGTTCGGCGAAACCTCGATAGCTCTGAGAATCAGCCTAACTTCGGCGCATTAAGTCGACTGATTGCGTGGAAGGGAGCCAGATGTCCGTACAGGAGCTGGTCGTCCGGCGGGGCCGCCGGTCCGGGGTGACGACGATGGTGGCCGTGCATTCGAGCACGCTCGGCCCGGCCGTCGGCGGCTGCCGGTTCAAGATCTATCCGCGCGTGCACGACGCGATCGACGACGTCCTGCGGTTGTCCGCGGCGATGACCCGCAAATGCGCGGTCGCGGGTCTGGACTTCGGCGGTGGCAAAAGTGTCGTCGCGCTCGACGGCGTGCCGTCCGCCGAGCTGCGGCGCGAGATCCTGCTCGACCACGCCGACCTCATCGCGTCACTCGATGGTGCGTATCTCGCCGGGCCCGACGTCGGAACCGGTCCGGCGGACATGCTCGTGCTGCGCGAGCGGACCCCGCACGTGTTCTGCCTGCCCGAGGAGCACGGCGGCACCGGTTCTTCGAGCGGGCCGACCGCCGTCGGCGTGCTCGCCGCGCTGCGAGCGGGCGCGCGGGCCGTCTTCGGCGACGACGGGATGAACGGCCGCAAGGTGGTCATCAGCGGTTACGGCTCGGTCGGCGCCCACCTGGCCGGCGCGCTGGCCACACAAGGCGCCGAGGTCGTCGTGTCCGATGTGGACGAACGACGCCTCGCCGCCGCCCGCGGACAAGGCCTGACCCCGGCCCCGCCGGAGAAGGTGCTCGGTATCGAGGCCGACGTCCTGATCCCCGCGGCCGTGGGCGGGGTCTTCGGACCAGGGACCGAGGTCGCCGCGCCGCTCGTCGTCGGCCCGGCCAACAACCAGCTCACCGACGACACCGTTGCAGAGGCCCTCGCCGCCAGGGGAGTCCTGTGGATCCCGGACTTCGTCGCGAGCGCCGGGGGAGTCGTCTACACCCTCGGCCGCGAAAAGGAGAACCTCACACACGCCGAGGCGCTCACCCGCGTCGAGGCACTGGAGAAGACCACGCGAGAGATCCTCGACGCCGCTTCGGCCAACGGCACCACGCCGTTGGCCGAAGCGGACGCGCTCGCCGAAGCGAGACTCACTTCTGGTGCGGAGCCACGTACTCCTTCGCCTCGGGAGCCTCGAACAGCGGCTTGACGTAGCGGACCCCGCCCTCGGCCGACGCGTCCGGTGTCGCCGCGTACACCTGACGTGTCGCCGGGGTGCCCGGCTTCGAGAAGTCAAGCGCCGCCACGAGGTCACCCGTGCTCGCCGACGTCGTCTGCTTCAGCGCCGCCGCGATGCCGTCGCGGGTGAGGTCCTTGTTCTCGCAGGCCTTCTTGAGCACCGCGCCCCACACCTCGCCGACCGCGTAGCCGTAGGGGATCCCGCCGTTCGGGGTCTCCTTGTACGCCGCCTTGTACTTCGTGGCGACTTCCTTGGCCTTGGGGATGTCGGCGGAGAACGGGACACTGCTGGCGACGATCGTCAGTTTGTCCAGCGCGTTCGCCGCCGGGCTCTTCAGCAGCACGGGGTCGAACACCGGGTTGTTGCCGAGCACGGGCACGTCGAGCCCGAGCGCCTTGTTCGCCGCGAGCGCGGAACCGGTCTGCGCCGGGGAAGTGGTCAGGACGATGGCCTTGACGCCGTCGCCCTTGAGCCCGGTGACGATATTGGTGAGGTCGTTGTCGGTGGAGGTGATCTTGACCTCCTTCACCGTCAGGTTGTGCTTCTTCGCGTAGTACTGCGAGCCGCGCAGGCCGTTCTTGCCGTACTCGCCGTCGATGTAGACGTGCCCGATCGTGTCGCCGTCCTTCACCAGGCCCTTTTCCTGGAAGTACGACAACCCGTCGATGATCTCCAGGTCGTAAGTGGTTCCGACGATCATCACGTACTGGTTGTCGAGCAGTTCCGAAGACCACGACGCGGGCGCGGCGACGGTCTTGTCCGAGGCGATGTTCTGTTTCAGCGCGGCCACTACCGGCGAGCCGAGCAACTGCACGAAACCGAGGACCTTCGGCTCGATCTGCGGATACAGCGTCTTCGCCGTGTCCGCCTTGTAGCCGTGGTCGACGGTCTCGAGTTTGACCTGACGGCCGCACACCCCGCCCGCGGCGTTGAAGTCCTTGGCCCACAACTCGTTCCCCTGCGTGATGCCGAGCCCGAGGTTCTTGAACACCCCGGTCTTGTCGGTCATCACGCCGAGGGTGATCTCGGAGGCCGTCGCCCCTTTGTCGGTTTTGACGCCCGAACCGTCCGCCCCCGAGGACCCCGAGTCGCCCGCCTTCGTGCTGCACGCCGAAAGGGCGAGTACCGCCGCCAGCGCGACGGCCGGATATATGCGCTTCATTTGTCTTGCTCCTCCGGGAGATGAGGTTTCCTGGCGGGTGTGATCCGTCGACCGATCGCGGCGAGTCCGCCCGGTTCGAAGAGCACCACGAGGATGATCGCGGCGCCGTAGACGAACGAACTGACCAGGATCGGGGTCAAGGCGCCGTCCCCGGTTCCGGAGAACCAGCCGAGATCGGCGGAGTACAGCGAAAGCACCTGCGGCAGCCCGTTGACGATCAGCGCGCCCACCAGCGCGCCGGGCACCGAGCCGAGTCCCCCGATGATCACCATGGCCAGGAAGGCGATGGAGATGTTGATGCCGTACGTGCCGAATTCGCTCTCGTCGGGTTTGAGGATGTCGAACCACAGCACGGTCATCGCGCCCGCGAGCCCCGCGTAGGCCGAGGAGACCGCGAAAGCGCCCGCCTTGGCCCGCGTGACGCTGACGCCCATCACGGACGCGGCGGCCTCGTTGTCCCGCACCGCCCGCCACGACCGGCCGACCCGGCTGCGCACCGCGGCGTTGGCGACCACGAACGCGAGCACGGTCAAGAACAGGAACAGGTACCAGAGCCGTTCCGCCTGCCGGATCGGCACGCCCATCAGTTCGATCTCGGGGCCGCCGTTGGTGAACGGGAAGCCGAACAACGAGAACGGTTCCGGGGTGCGCCCGGTGGACGTCCCGCCGGTCAGCGTCTCGGCCGACTGTCCGAAGTAGAGCCCGAGGAACACCAGCGACAGCGACGCGACACCGAGGTAGATCCCGCGCAGCCGTCCGGAGACCGGCGCGAACGCCAGCCCCAGCAGCGCGGCGATGACGACCGCGCCGACCAGTGACAGACCGGGATCGAGCCCGAGCCCGAACACCCGCTCGTCGTCGGCGGGTCCGGAAAGGACGGTGTACCCGGTCGCGCCCGCGAGCAGGAAGAACGCGTGCGCCAGCGACAATTGCCCGGCCTGCCCGACCAGCAGGGTCAGCCCGATCGCGCCGACCCCGCCGATCATCATGTACTGCCCGGCTTTCAGCCAGGCGGCGTCGAGATAGAGCGGGATCGCGAGCAGGATGACCAGCAGCGCGACCCAGGCCAGCGCCTTGAGCAGCCGTCCCCGATCGCGTTCCGGAGGCGGTGCCGTCGGGGCGGCGGGTGGGGTTTTCACGGCGGTGTCAGACACGTGTGCTCTCCCTCGTCCCGAACAATCCCGACGGCCGCACCACCAGGACCACGAGCATCACCAGGAAGACCGCGCTCTTGGAGAAGTCGAACGACACGTACTGCGCGGAAAGCGCCTCGACCAGCCCGACGACCAGGCCGCCCACCACCGCGCCCGCCGTCGAGTCCAGCCCGCCGAGGATGGCCGCGGGGAACGCCGCGAGCGCGATGGAGTGCGTGCCGCGGGACAGCCCCGCGCCGGAGAAGTCCTGTGTGGCGATGAAGAGCACCGCGACCCCGGCGAGTACACCCGCCACCACCCAGGCGGTCGCCGTCACCCGGGAACTTCGGATGCCCATCAGCGCGGCGGCTTCGCGGTTCTCGGCCTGGGCCCGCATCGCGACACCCCAGTTCGAGTACTTGAACGCCAGCGTGAACGCGGTGATCAGCACGGCGGCGACGACCAGCGCCACCAGATGCGTGCGGAACAGCGTGATCCCGCCGAGCTGGAAGGGCTGCGCGTCCCAGGCGTCGCCGAGGAACGGCAGGGTGACGCCGAGCCGCCGCACGATCTCCTCGGTGACGATCACGTCGACGCCGATGGTCAGCAACGCCAGGCTGTTCGCGTCCGCGTGCCGCGAGCGGGACAGCAGGAACCTTTCCAGCAGGAGGGCGAGCAGGCCCGCCGAGACGATGCCGACCAGCGAGGCGCCCGCCCAGCCGAGCGCGTCGCGGGTCACGACGACCAGGTAGCCGCCGAAGAGCACGAGCGAGCCGTGCGCGAAGTTGACCACTTCGGTGGCCTTGAAGATGATCACGAAACCCAGCGCCAGCAACGCGAACACCGCGCCCTTGCCGAGTCCGTTCACCACGAGTTGCAGGAATGTGTTCACGCCGTGGCCTCCGTGCCGAGATATGCCTTGATCACGTCCGGATCCGACTGGACCTCGGCCGGGGTGCCGTCGGCGATGCGTTTGCCGAAGTCCAGGACGGTGACCCGGTCCGCGATGCCCATCACCAGCCCCATGTCGTGTTCCACCAGCAGGATCGAGATGCCGAGCTCGTCACGGACGTCGCGGATCGTGCCGGCCAGTTCGGCGGTCTCGGTCGCGTTCATGCCGGCCGCGGGTTCGTCGAGCAGCAGCAGGACCGGTTCGACGGCGAGCGCGCGGGCGAGGTCGACGCGTTTCACCGCGCCGTAGGGCAGCGCGCCGACCGGGAGGTCCACCAGCGCGCCGATGCCGAGGAAGTCGCAGATCTCCCGCACCCGCGCGGAATGCCGTCGTTCGGCGCGGACCGTCCACGGCAGACGGAGCCCGCAGGCGAGGAAGCCGCCCTTGGTCAGCGCGTGGCGGCCGAGCATGACGTTGTCGAGCACGGTCGAGCCGGGGGAGAGCGCGGCGTTCTGGAACGACCGGCCGACCCCGAGCCGCGCCAGCCGATGCGGCGGGAGTCCGGAAAGGACGGTGTCGCCGAGCCGGACGCGGCCGGTGTTCGCCCGGTAGAGGCCGCTGATCACGTTGAAGCAGCTGGACTTCCCGGCGCCGTTCGGGCCGATGAGCGCGTGCAGCGAACCGGAAGCGACGGTGAACGAGACGTCGTCCAGCGCCCGGATCCCGCCGAAGCGCAGGGTCACGTTCTCGACGTTCAGCTCGGGCGGCGTCATCCGGCCCACCTCGACAGGCTCCGGCCCGCGAGGTGCTTGCGGGCGTCGGCGGCTTCGGCCTCGGCGGTGGCCTGCGATTCGGCGTGGCCGCCGAGGTAGAGCCGCTGGACCTCTTCGCTCGCCGCGAGTTCGGCCGTCGTCCCGGCCAGCGCGACCCTGCCGACTTCCAGGACGATCGCGTGATCGGCGACGCGCAACGCCATCACGGCGTTCTGCTCGACCAGCACCACGGCGGTGCCCTGTTCGTGGATCTCGCGGATGATGTCACCGATCCGCTCGACGATCTTCGGCGCGAGACCGAGCGAAGGTTCGTCGAGCAGCAGGAGCCGCGGGCCGGACATCAGCGCGCGGCCGATCGCGAGCATCTGCTGCTCTCCGCCGGAGAGCAGGCCCGCGCGCTGTTTGGCCCGTTCGGACAGGACCGGGAAGAGCTCGTCGACGCGTTTGCGGGCGGCGGCGCGCTGTTCGGGGGAGCGGGCGCCGATCCCGCCCGCGCGCAGGTTCTCCTCGACCGTCATCCGCGCGAAGACCTGGCGGCCTTCGGGGACGCCGACCACGCCGAGCCCGACGATGCGGGCGGGGTCCAATTTGGTCAGTGGTTTGCCGTCGTAGCGCACCTCGCCGGCGGAAACCGAGCCGCGGTGCATACGCAGCGTGCCGGAAACCGTACGCAGCAGGGTCGATTTCCCGGCCCCGTTGCTGCCGAGGACGGCCAGCACCCCATCAGGTGAAACGTCGAGGTCGACCCCGTGCAGTGCGGCCACCGATCGGCCGTACCGCACCTGGAGATCACGAACACTCAGCAAGCCGCCTCCTCCGTTCGTGTGACGCGAGTCACGATCGGTGGCGGTCATCCTGCGTTGGCACCCTCCGCCGCGTTACCCCCACTTGGAGACCCACCCGGACACAAAACGGACACGGCGCAATTCGTCCTCTGAATGCGGTACTTGCGCGTGCAACTACCGCATTCAGAGGACGAAACGCGTCAGAGGAGGCCGGCTTCGGAGGCCTTGCCGATGGCCTCGACGCGGTTCCGGGCGCCGAGTTTGTGCAGCGCGGACTGCAGGTACGTCTTCACCGTGTTCCGCGCCAGCCCGGTGGATTCCGCGATCTCCGGATTCGTCTGGCCCTGCGCGGCGAGCCGCAGGACCTCGTACTCGCGCCGCGTCAGCCCGCTGCGGGCCAGCGCGTCGGACCGCTGGCCGTCGTCGGGGAAGATCCGCGGATCGACGACGCGCTCACCCTTGAGCACCTGCCGCAACGCCGCCACCAGATCCGTCCCGGCGACGTCCTTGAGCAGGCAGCCGTGCGCCCCGGAGTCCAGCGCGGCCCGCACGCCCTGATGGTCGCCGTGCGCGGTGAACACCACGATCCGCCCGGCCGGATGCACGCGGCGGAGCTCGGCGATGACCTCGGGCGCGAGCATGTCCGGCAACCGCAGGTCCAGCAGGATCAGCACCGGTTTCAGCTCGGCGGCCCGCCGGATCGCGGACCGGCCGGTCTCGGCCGAGCCGACCACGGTCATCGCCGGGTCGTAACGCAGCAGCAGGCTCACCCCGTCGCGGACCACCGGATGGTCGTCCACGACGAGGACCGTCACCGGCGACGGCACGGTTCCGGCACCCAGGCGCGCAGCGTGCAGCCATCGTCGTCGTCGCGGACCAGGCTGACCCGGCCGCCGAGCCGCGCGGCGCGTTCGGCCAGCGCGCGCAGCCCCATTCCGGTGCCGGGTTCGGGCTCCTCGGCGTCCTCGCCGCGATGACCGGTCCCGTCGTCGGCGACGACGACCTGCACACCGTCGTCACTGGGCAGCAGGCTGACCACGACGGACAGCGCTTCGGCGTGTTTCTCCACGTTGAGCAGGCCCTCCCGGACGGCTGCCACGAGCAGGCCGGTGCGTTCGGCGTCCAGCCGGGGCACCGGGGCGAGCTGCACGAACCGCGCCGGGACGCCGCAGCGCGCCTGGAACGAACGGCAGTGCTCGGCCAGCTCCACCGGCAGCGCGCGTTCCGGGCTCGACTCGGACAACGCCAGCAGCGACTCGCGCAGCGCCCTCGACGCGGCCGACACGTCGCCCTCCAGCCGCCGCAGCCGCGATTCCAGCGCCGGGTTGTCGCTGATGTCCTCGTGCAGGTTCCGCACCTGGACGCCGATGGAGAACAGCAGCGCGCCGACCGAATCGTGCAGCGCGCTCTGCATGCGGAGCCGCTCGGCGGACAGTGCGGTCTCGCGGTCGGCCTCGGCGACCGACGCCAGTTTCAGCGCCCGGCCGGCCTCGGTGGCGATGTCTTCGAGGGACTGGACCGCGTCGTCGCCGAAGTCGCGCCGCTCGCGCATGGCGGCGTACGCGATGGCGACGGTCTCGGTCCCGCTGAAGATCGGGACGGCGATCATCGCGGCGAGGCCCTCACCGCGGACCTGCGCGTCGAACTGGTGGGTGATACTCGGCGAGTTGACGTAGTCGTTGACCCGCACCGGCTTGCCCAGCGCGAGCACCCGCCCGCCGATGCCCTGGCCGATGGGCACGGCGAGATCCTGCAGGGCGTCCGTGCGGGTGCCCGACATCCAGCGGATCACCGCCTGTTCGGGCCCGGCCAGCTCGGCGACGAAGCCGGAATGCGTGCCGATCGACTCGCGGATCAGCCGCGCGGTGCCGTTGAGGGCCGCGACCCGGTCGAGGGTCGCGAGCAGCTCTTCGCGCTCGCGAAGAAGCCCGCCGAGCACCGCGCTGTGCTCGGCGGCGAGGTCTTCCGCGGCGTGCCGTCTCGCCGTCACGCGCTCACGATCGCATACCGGACGTGGTTTCCGACACACCCGTCCGGAGAGGTTCACCGATGCGTTTCCGGCCGCGGTTGTCTTGAATGGACTCCGTGGAGATCCTGGCCGACGCCGCGACACTGGCGCTGTACACGACCGACGCCTCCAACTACCGGCACGTGCCGAAGGGGGTGGCGCTGCCGCGGAGCGTCGACGAGGTGATCGAGGCCGTCGCCGCCTGCCGCCGGGCCGGGCTGCCGGTGATCGCCCGCGGCGGCGGCACCAGCGTCGCGGGCAACTCGTGCGGGCCGGGCGTCGTGCTCGACACCTCGCGTCACCTCGGCGGGGTCCTCGCCCTCGATCCGGCGGCGCGCACGGCGAGGGTCGCCCCGGGAACCGTCCTCGACGACCTCCAGCGCCTGGCCGCGCCGCACGGCCTCCGGTTCGGCCCCGACCCGTCGACGCATTCGCGTTGCACGATCGGCGGGATGATCGGCAACAACGCCTGCGGCTCGCATTCGGTGGCCTGGGGACGCACGGTCGACGTCGTCCGGGAGCTGGACGTGCTGCTCTACGACGGCACGCGGCTGACCGTCGGGCCGACCTCACCGTCCGAAGTGGACGCCAGGGCGGCCAGGCCCGGCACCGAGGGCCGGGTCTTCTCCGAGTTGCGCGCACTCGCCCGGGACAACCTGGCGTTGCTGCGCACCGAACTGTCCTCGTTCAGCAGGCGGGTGTCCGGGTACGGTTTGGAACACCTGTTGCCGGAGAACGGTTTCGACGTCGCCAAGGCACTGGTCGGCAGCGAGGGCACCTGCGTCACCGTGCTGGAGGCGACCGTCTCGCTCGCCGAGGTGCCGAAACGCAAGGTCCTCGCGGTACTCGGCTTCGAGTCCGACATCGCCGCGGCCGACGCCGTCCCGGCGATCCTGCCGTGGTCACCGCTGACCGTCGAGGGTGTCGACGCGGATCTCGTCGCCCTGCTGGAGCCGGGCCGGGCCGACGGTCTGCCGCCCGGTGGTGCCTGGTTGTTCGTCGAGATGGCGGATCCGGACAAGGCACGCGCGCTGATCGACGGACTCCGCGGCGTCTTGACCGGATCCGCGCTGCTCGACGACGCGGCGGCGCAGAAGCGGCTGTGGCGGATCCGGGAGGAGGGCGCCGGTCTCGCGACCCGGCTCGCCGGTGGCGAGGAGGCCTGGCCGGGCTGGGAAGACGCCGCCGTACCGCCCGAGCGGCTGGGTGCCTACTTGCGGGAATTCAAGCAGCTCATGCGCGCGCACGGGCGCAAGAGCGTCGTCTACGGACACTACGGCGAAGGCTGCCTGCATCTGCGGCTGGACTTCGATCTGCTTTCGCCACAAGGGATCGCCGGATTCCGGTCGTTCCTGGAAGAGGCGGCGGACCTGGTCGCCGCGCACGGCGGCTCGCTGTCCGGGGAGCACGGTGACGGCCAGGCGCGTTCGGAGCTGCTGTCCCGGATGTACAGTCCCGAGATCCTCGCGCTTTTCGCGCGGTTCAAGGGGATCTTCGATCCGGCGGGCATGATGAACCCCGGCATCCTGGTGAATCCCAGGCCGGTCGACGCCGATCTCCGCGTCCGCCGCGCGCCGCTGGAGCTCGAAGACGTCACCGCGCTCGCGTACCCGGAAGACCAGGGAAGCTTCGGGCAGGCGATGCGGCGTTGCGTCGGCGTCGGGAAATGCCGCAACACCACCGGGGCGGGCGTGATGTGCCCGAGCTACCGCGCCACGCGCGAGGAGAAGCACTCGACGCGGGGCCGCGCGCATCTGCTCGCCGAAATGGTGAACGGCGAACTGATCACCGACGGCTGGCGTTCGGAGGAGGTCGCCGAGGCGCTGGATCTGTGCCTGTCGTGCAAGGGCTGTCTGTCCGATTGCCCGGTCGATGTCGACATGGCGACGTACAAGGCGGAGTTCCTGCACCAGCACCACAAGGGACGGATCCGCCCGGCGTCGCACTATTCGATGGGCTGGCTGCCGGTGTGGCTGCGCGCGGCGTCGCTCGCGCCGCGGCTGGCGAACACGATGTCGCGCCGGTTCTCCGGGCTGCTGAAGAAGTTCGGCGGGATCGCGCCGGAACGGGACCTGCCGACCTTCGCGAAGGCGCCGTTCACGCGGCGCCGTACGGATCTCAAACGCTGGGCGACCGGCTCCCGGCCGGTGGTGCTGTGGCCCGACTCCTTCAACAACTACCTCACGCCCGACGTCCTCGACGCCGCCGCCGAGGTGCTCACCGCCGCGGGCTACGACGTCGTCCTGCCCGATCGCGGTGTCTGCTGCGGGCTCACCTGGGTTTCGACCGGACAGCTCGACGTGGCGAAGAAGGTGTTGCGCCGCACGCTTTCCGTGCTCGAACCGTATCTGCGCTCGGGGTACCTGGTGGCCGGGCTGGAGCCGAGCTGCACGGCTCTGTTCCGCGGCGACCTCCCCGCGCTCCTGCCCGGCGATCCGGTCGCGGAACTGCTGGCCGAACGGACCAGGACCTTCGCCGAACTCGTCGAGGACTCGCCGCTCGAATTCCGTTCGCTGGACGTCGAGACGCTCAGCCAGGTGCATTGCCACCAGCACGCCGTGCTCGGCTTCGACGCCGACGAGGCCGCCATGCGCGCCGCGGGTGTCCACAATTCCACAATGGACTCCGGATGCTGTGGACTGGCGGGCAACTTCGGCTTCGAACGCGGGCACTACGACGTTTCCGTCGCCTGCGCCGAAGACCGCATGCTGCCCGCGATCCGTGCCGCCGCCGAGGGCACCGAAGTGGTCGCGGACGGCTTCAGCTGCCGGACGCAGATCGAGCAGCTCGACGGGCGGCGGGCGCTGCACCTGGCGGAGCTGTTGAGGCGCGCGCTGCCCTAACCGCTCGTGAGTGGCAAGGACGGTTAGAACCGTCCTTGCCACTCACGAGACGTGACCGAGGCGCGCGTCCCGTTCGGCGTACTTCTTCAACGTCAGCAGCTGTTTCCGCATCATGATCAGATCGCCCCAGCCGAGCAGGAACTCCTTGAGGCGCCCGCCGAACCCCGCGGAGGTCACGACGATGCGGCACAGCATGCGGCACGACCGCTCGTCGATCGGCTCGACCGAGTACGTGGCGGCCACCGGGCCGAACAGGTTCTCGGATTTGGCGAAGGTGCGGCCGGTGAGGCTGTGCCCTCGGTCGACCTCGGTCAGTTCGAACACGATCAGCGTGTCGCCGGGAGCGAGTTCGTCGGCGCCGGGAGTGAGCGTGCGCGGGCTGCGGCGTCCCCAGTTGTCGAGCAGGTCGTAGCTGTAGGGCGCGACCGAGATCTGGCAGAGCCAGCGGTACGCGAGCGCGGCGGGCGCGTGCACGGTGACCGCGCGGTCGAAGCGTGCGACCGGGCCGTCGAGCAGTGTGTCCGCCGGCTGTGCGCGGCGGCGTTCTTCCGTGGTCGCGCCCCAGTTCGCGGGGGATCCGAAGGGCATGTCCGCCTCCCGTACGGTGCCGTATGGTTTCCCATACGGTAGCGTATGCCACGTGAAACGGAAGCTCGCGCGGGAGGATTGGGCGGACGCGGCGCTCGAAGCGTTGTGCGAAGGCGGCGTCGGCGCGATCGCGGTCGAGCCCATCGCGGCGAAACTCGGGACGACGAAAGGCAGTTTCTACTGGCATTTCGCGAACCGGGACGCGCTGGTCGAGGCCGCCGTGCGCAGGTGGGCCGAAAACGACACCGAGGCGCTGATCACCCTGTTGGACGGGATCTCGGATCCGGAACGAAGGCTGCGCGAGCTGTTCGAACTCGTCTTCGGCGGCAAGGACGACGAGCGGGCCGAGCTGGCGCTGCTCGCCCATGCCGGCGATCCGGTGATCGGCCCGCTGCTCGCGGACGTCACCGCGCGGCGCGTCGACTTCATCGTCCGGTGCTTCCGGGAAATGGGCCGCCCGGAAACCGAAGCCCGGCATCGGGGTCTGCTGGCCTACACGGCCTTCATCGGGTTGATCCAGGCGCGGCGGGCGAGCGGCGGGACCCTCCTGTCCGCCACGGAACGACCGGGCTACCTGGAGTTCCTGCGCGGGATTATCACCCCGTGAGAAGGATCTTCGGCTCTTCGGGCGGGTGAGTGGCCGGAGCCTTCCGGCCGCGCGCCGCGCCGCTCATCATCATGCTCCATGACAGCCACCTATCCCGCGGCGAAGGACGACCCCGCGACCCCGATGGGCGCGATCTACGCCGAATATCCGCCGATGTCCCGGGTCGTCTTCCCCAGCGGCTGCGAAGGCTGGCTGGTGACCCGGTACGAAGACGTCCGCCTGATCTTCTCGGACACGCGGTTCTCCCGGAACCTGCTCGCCCCTGGCGCGCCGTGCCTCATCGAACCGGGCGACTTCTCCACCGGGGAGCACAGCATCCTGAACATGGACCCGCCGGATCACACTCGCCTGCGGAAGCTGACGGCGCAGGCTTTCACCGTCCGCCGGATCGCCGGGCTCCGGCCGCGGATCCAGGAGATCGCCGACACCCTGCTGCGGGCGATGGCCGGACACGGTCCGCCGGTGGATCTCGTGGAGACGTTCGCCTTCCCGCTGCCCACCGCGGTCATGTGCGAGATCCTCGGCGTCCCTTACGAGGGCAGGGAACGGTTCCGCCAATGGTCGCGCGTGATCGTCACGCCGATGGCGTACGGCCCGGCGGAAGTGGCGCAGGCCCGGCGTGACGGGGCGGACGACATGGCGGCGCTCGTCGCGATCAAGCGGGCGGCGCCGGGCGAGGACCTGCTGAGCGTCCTCGTGCACGCTCGCGACGAGGACGGCGACCGGCTCACCGAGGCTGAGCTGATCGATCTCGCCACCCAGCTCCTGCTCGCCGGGCACGAGACCACGGTCAGCCTGATCGCGACCGGGATCGTGCTGCTGGCGGGACATCCGGATCAGCTCGCCGCGCTGCGCTCGGATCCGAGCCTGACCGAGGGGGCCGTCGAGGAGATCATGCGGTTCGACGGACCGGCCGACGCGTCGCTGCTCCGGGTCGCGCTGGACGACGTCGAGCTGAGCGCCGGCCGGGTCCGGCGCGGTGAGGCGGTGCTGGCGCACACCGGCGCGGCGAACCGCGACGAAGCCGCCTTCCCTGGCGCGTCACGGTTCGACATCCGGCGCCGCAACGCGCCACAACTCGGTTTCGGGCACGGACTGCATTTCTGCCTCGGCGCGGCACTCGCCCGGCTCGAAGGGGAGATCGCGTTCCGGACCCTGCTCGACGGGCTTCCGGGACTGGATCTCGCGGTTCCCGCCTCGGCCATCGCCTGGCGTCCGCCGCTTTCGATCCGCGGCCCGGAAGCGGTGCCCGTGACCTGGGCTACCACCAAGCGCGGCTGAGGCTCTCCAGCGTCGGTTCCTCCGGCGCGGGGAGGACCCGGAGGTACCAGGTGAAGTTGCTGTAGACGTGCAAGAGCGCGTACGCGAGGCAACGCCGGGAGAATTCCTCGTCCGGCTCGACGCCGTATCCGGCCAGCAACCGTCGCAGGAAATCCTTGTCCCCGCCGGAAACGAACAGCCCCACGGCGACGAAGTCGTACTCTGCCGCGCCCCGCATGGCGGGTTCGAAATCGAAGAGCCCGGTCAATCGCGGACGGCCGTCGTCGACGGTGACCATGAGGTGGTCGCGCATGAATTCGGTGTGCAGCGGGACGACCGGCGGGCTGCCCAGCTCGACGGAATCGAGGAAGGCGGGCAGCTGGGCGATCCAGCTTTCACCGAGCCCGGTCCGCCGGTGATGCTCGACGACGTTCGCGCGCTGCTCGGCGACGAACGCGGCCCAGTCCGGCGGATCGAGGGCGTCGAGCCGGGGGTCGTGCAGCGAATGCAGGGCGGCGAGCGCCTCGCCGAGTTCGGGCGCGAGCCGGTGTTTGTCCTCTGTGGACAGTTTCGGCCAGGCGTCTTTCAGTGTTTCGCCGCGCAGGCGTTCCATGAGCAGGTAACCCCAGCCGTCCCGCTCGCCGACGTCGCGCACGGCGGGGGTCGGAATCGGCAGCTTCCCGTGCAGGGCCTCGAGCATCGTCCGCTCGGTGGGGAGTTCGTCGAGATGCACCGGCGGGAAGAGCTTGAGGACCAGATCGTCGCCGACGGCGTAGACCGGCAAGGAGCCCTCGGTGAACGGGACGGCTTCGCCGAAGCCGAGCGACATCACGGCCGGGAGCAGGTCTTGCCTGGTCAGCGCGGCGAATTCGGCTTCGGTGCCGGCGGGCGGGAACGAGATCACGGCACGACAGTAGAACAGCGCGTCGTGGCGGGCGACGCGATTACCCGCTGCGCTCCAGCAGCGTCCGCGCCGCGCCGAGCACCAGGCGGCAGACGTCGTCGGGATCCGCGCTGGCCAGCGGTTCCTTGCCGGTGATGTCGCGGACCAGGCCGATCCCGAGCAGCCAGGCGAGGATCAGGTCGGCCCGCAGGTCCGCGTCTTCGGCGTCGGTCAGCGTGGCGAGCACCTTGGCGTACTCCTCGCCGAGCTGCCGCCGGACCGCGGCCGCGGCGCTGTCGTGGCCCGTCGAGCGCAGATACGCGTCGAGGGTGCGGTCGCGGCCGGTGTCGGATTCCAGCATGCTGCGCAAGGCCGTGCCGAGCAGTTCGTCCGGTGGGGTGGTGGCGATCTGCTCGCGTCCACCGCGCGCCAGTACCTCCTCGAACAGCGCATCCTTCGACCCGAAGTAGCGGAACAGCAAGGCCTGGTTGGCTCCCGCGAGTTTCGCGATGTCGCGCACGGTCGTCCGGTCGAAGCCGCGTTCGGCGAAGAGAGCCGCCGCCGCGTCGAGCAGGGCAGCCCTGGTCCCGGCCGCGTCGCGCTTGCGGACCTGCGGTTCTTCCGTCATCGGCAAAGGCTAGCCGGGCGTCGCACGGTAGGCGCATTGACGCTCACCGTGATCATGGTTAGCGTTGTAAGCAGTTGCTTACAAACCGCCGAGCCGGGGGGTTTCCGGACAAATGACCACCACAGACACCGAATTCGTCGCCTATCCCTTCAACGAGGACGCCGGCCTCGAACTCAACGAGGCGTACGCCGCTGCCCGCGCCACCAAGGGCATGCTCCGCGTCCGGCTCCCGCACGGTGAGCCGGCGTGGCTCGCCACCCGGTACGCCGACGCGCGCTTCGTCCTGGGCGACCGGCGGTTCTCCCGTGCGATGGCCGCGGAGAAGGACGAGCCGCGGATGGCACCCGGCAGGCGGCCCGGCGGGATCCTGAGCATGGACCCGCCGGATCACACCCGGCTGCGCACGCTGGTCGCGAAGGCGTTCACCATGCGCCGCGTCGAACTGCTGCGCCCGCGTGTCGCCGAGCTGGCGGCGGGACTGATCGAGGACATGAAGGCCAAGGGGCAGCCCGCGGACCTGGTCGAGGACTACGCGCTGCCGATCCCGGTCGCGGTGATCTGCGAACTGCTCGGCGTCCCCGTCGAGGACCGGCCGAAATTCCGCGTGTGGAGCGACGCCGCGCTGTCGACCAGCCCGCTGACCACCGAAGAGATGATGGCCAACCAGGACGAGCTGCGGGCGTACATGCACGTGCTCGTCGAGCAGCACCGAGCCGAGCCGCAGGACGACCTGATGACCGCGCTGATCGAGGCGCGCGACGTCCGCGACCGGCTGAGCGAGCTGGAACTGGTCGACATGTGCATCGGCATCCTGATCGCCGGGCACGAGACCACCGCCAGCCAGATCCCCAACTTCGTCTACGCCCTGCTCGAACAGCCGGAGCAGCTCGCCCGCCTGCGCGCGGACCTGGACCTGATCCCGGCCGCGGTGGAGGAACTGCTGCGGTTCGTCCCCCTGGGTGCGGGAGCCGGGTTCGCCCGCTACGCCACCGAGGACATCCAAGTGGGTGACGTGCTGGTGAAGGAGGGCGAGCCGGTGATGGTCGCGATCGGCGCCGCCAACCGGGACGGGCTCCAGTTCACCTCGGCGGAAACCCTCGAATTCGGCCGGGAGGCCAATCCCCATCTCGGTTTCGGGCACGGCGTGCACCACTGCCTCGGCGCCCCGCTGGCCAGGCTCGAACTGCAGGAAGCACTGAAGGCGCTGCTGCGAGATCTCCCCGGGCTGCACCTCGACGGCGATATCGTGTGGAAGACCCAGATGCTGGTGCGGGGCCCCCGCTCCATGCCGATCGGATGGTGAGCATGAGCTGGAAAGTCGAGGTCGATGGCAACACGTGCATCGGCTCGGGGATGTGTGCGGCGCTGATGCCGGAGGTCTTCGAACTCGAAGGTGCCGTGGCGACGGTGGTCAAGGGAGAGGTGGATCCGGACGAGACAGTGCTCGACGCGGCGGATTCCTGTCCCGCGATGGCCATCGAGGTGACCGAACAGGGTGAGGTGATCGGGCCGCGGCCCTGATGACCGCTCTTTAATGCGTGGCGGTCGCCGGTGAAGGGGCGTAGGACGAACAGGGTGAGCGACGACGGCTTGACCCTCCGCACCCTGACCACCGACGACCTGCCCGCACTTTCGGACATGCTGGCGCGTGCTTTCCTCGCCGATCCCTCGGAAGGGTTCCGATACCGCGAAGGGCTGGTGTTCGAACCCGAGCGTTCACACGGCGTCTTCGACGGCGACGAGCTGATCGGGATGGGGGAGATCCTCACCAGGAAGATCACCGTTCCCGGTGCGGGGCCGACACCGTTCGCGGGGATCACGTCGGTCGGCGTCGCCCCGGGACATCGGCGGCGGGGCGCGCTCACCCGCGTCATGCGGGCGCAGCTGCACGGCCTGCACGACGACGGCGCCGAACCGATCGCCGCGTTGTGGGCGTCGGAAGCCGTGATCTACCCCCGCTTCGGCTACGGGCTCGCGGCGCAGTTCTACCGCGCGAAGATCCGTGCGAAGTCCGCGTTCCGGCCCGGTGTCGAACTCGAAGCCGAGCGAGTACGCGAAATCGGCCGCGAGCAGGCGATCCCGCTGATCAAGGCGATCTACGAAAAGGAAGCGCCCCAACGGGTCGGCGCGCTGGACCGGCCCGGGGCGACGTGGGAGTTCAACCTCGACGACCCGGAGCGGCGGAGGAACGGCGCGACCGCGCTGAGATTCGCCGTCCTGCCCGACGGTTACGTGATCTACCGGGTGAAGAACGACTGGAACGAGGAAGGACCGCGGGGGATCCTGAGCGTGCAGGAGCTCGTCGCGACCACGCCGAAGGCGTACGCGACGCTGTACCGCTTCCTGCTCGACTACGACCTCGTCGTCACGGTGGAGGTGTCCGCCGCCCTCGACGAGCCGCTCGTCCATCTGCTCGCCGACCCGCGCGCCATGACCCGGTCCGGTGGCGACTCCCTGTGGGTCCGGCTGGTCGACGTCGATCGAGCCCTGGTCACCCGGCACTACAACGCTCCGGTGGATCTGGTGTTCGGCGTCCGCGACGCCTTCTGCCCGTGGAACACCGGGAACTGGCGGCTCGTCGCCGGCGCGGACGGCCACGCGGAGGTGACGCGGGTGGAGGACGCGCCGGATCTCGAACTGGACGTCACCGACCTCGGCGCGATCTTCCTCGGCGGGACAAGGCCGAGCACCCTGGCCGCGGCGGGCCGGATCAAGGAGCGGACCGCCGGCGCGGTTTCGCGGGCGACGGCGGCGTTCGCCGGCGATCGCGAGCCGTCCTGCCTGGAATCCTTCTAGGAACGCAGGATTCCGTGCTCGGTCACCACCGCGGTGATCAGCTCGTGCGGCGTCACGTCGAAGGCCGGGTTGAACACCTCCGCGCCTTCGGGCGCGACCTTCGTGCCGCCGAAGGCCAGGACCTCGCCGGGATCGCGTTCCTCGATTTCGATCCCGGCGCCGTCCGGCATCGCGGTGTCCACAGTGGACGAAGGGGCGACGACCACGAACGGGATTGAGTGATGTTTCGCGGCGATCGCCAGGCCGTAGGTGCCGATCTTGTTGGCGACGTCGCCGTTGGCGGCGATCCGGTCGGCACCGACGAGCACGCAGTCGACCAGGCCGCGGCTCATCGCCGCGGCGGCCGCGCCGTCGGGCTGGATGCGGTACGGGACACCGGCTTCGGCCAGTTCCCAAGCGGTCAGGCGGGCACCCTGCAGCAGCGGCCGGGTCTCGTCGACCAGCACGGACTCCACCAGGCCGCGGGCCTGCAGATGCCAGACGACCCCGAGCGCGCTGCCCCACGCGACCGTCGCGAGATGGCCGGCGTTGCAGTGGCTCAGCAGCCGCAACGGCCGCCGCCCGCAGTGCTCGATCACCACTTCGGCCGCCAGCCGGGAGGCCTCGTGGTTGATCCGTTCGTCCTCGTCGAGGATCGCGAGGGCTTCGGCGAGGACGGCTTCCGGCCCCTCCGGGAGCTTCGCGAGGGCACGGGAGACGCCCCAGCTCAGGTTGACCGCCGTCGGCCGGGCCTGGGCGACGCGGCGCGCCTCGGCCTCGACATCGCCTTGCGCGCGGGTGGCGAGCACGACGCCGAGCGCCCCCGCCGCGCCGAGCGCCGGTGCCCCGCGTACCGCGAGCCGCTGGATGGCGGCGACGAGTTCGCCGACCGTGCGCAGTTCGAGCACGCGGTACTCGGCGGGAAGGACGGTCTGGTCGATGATCGTGACCGCGTCCCCGGTCCAGTCGATCGTCCTGCGCATGGCTCCCCCGTGAAATCCGGTTGTCCCGTCGCGACCGCCTCGGTGAGGATGCGGCCCGTGACCATTGAACGCCACCATCCGCCCGGTCTGCACCCCACGCCCACCTACCACCACGTGACCATCGTCGAAGGCCGGAGGGACGTCCACCTCGCCGGCCAGTGCCCGCTCACCGAGGACGGCAAGGTCGTCGAAGGCGGCGTGCTCGCCCAGGTCGATCAGGTCGTCGCGAACACCGCCGCCGCGCTCGCCTTCGCCAAGGCGACCCCGGCCGACGTGGTGCGCACGGTGATCTACGTGGTGACGCCGGACGCGGACGTGCTTTCGGCGGTGTGGGACCGGTTCGTCGAGTCGGCGATCGGGGAGGCCTTCACCACCGCGAGCACCCTGCTCGGCGTCGCGCAGCTCGGCTACCCCGGGCAGCTCGTCGAACTCGACGTCACCGCCGCCACGGCCTGACCCCGCGGCCGCCTTATGCCTCGTGAGTGGCTAGGACGGTTAGAACCGTCCTAGCCACTCACGAGGAACCGCGACTCGGTCAGAGACCCGCCATGAGGTCGGTCTCCGTGATACCCGGACCCTGCCCGGCACGGATGAACCACTCGACGCCGAACGCCTGCGCGAAGGCCTCGTCGGGCATCGCCAGGAAGAACGAGTCCTCGCTGATCTGACTGGCGTGCGCACGCATCGCGGCCCGCTTGTACGGCAGGTACGCGGTGACATCCACCCTCGCCGTCAGGATCGCTTCCGGCTTGCCGAACTCGGACCCGTCTTCGAAATCGGGAAGGTCCTCGGCCTTCATCTGCCCGGTCCGCACCGCCTCCTCCATGCCGCGGCGCATCTCGTCGCTGTTGCTCGTCGCCTCGTAGACCCGCGGCGTGCCCGCCAGCTCGGCCGCGCGCATCCCGACGCGGTGCACCTGGATGTGGTCCGGATGCCCGTAGCCGCCGTTGTCGTCGTAGACGGTGAGGACGTCGGCCTCCTCCTCGCGCAGGATCGCGGCCAGCCGCTGCGCGGCCTCCTCGACGTCGGCCTGCCAGAACGTGCCGGGCACGTCGTTGCGCGGCTCGCCCATCATGCCGGAATCGGTGTACCCCAGGAACTCCACGCGCTTGGCCCCCAGGACCTCGGCGGATGCGTGCGTCTCCTGCACGCGGCGCTGCCACAACTCCTCTCCGTCGTCGAGGAAACCGTCCGGCACCTCGCCGACCTCCCCCCTGGTCGCGACGACGAGCACGACACGGTGACCTTCCTCGAAGGCCTTGCGCATGACCCCACCCGCGACGATGCACTCGTCGTCGGGGTGGGCGTGAAAACTCACCAATGTGGCCATGGTGGGGAAACTACCGGGGGGCACCGACATATTCCGGCGTTCGGCCACCTCAAGCCGGGAAGGTCCGCCCCAGGAACTCCAGCGTCAGCGCCCAGGCCGCCGCGGCGGGCTCCGGCTGGTGGAACATCGGCGCCACGTGGTTGTGGAAGGCGTGCCCCGCGCCCTCGTGGATGTGGATCTCCGCTCCTTCGTGGGAGGCGACCGCGTCGGCGAGGCGACGCACCCCCTCGACCGGGATGTAGGGATCCGCGCCGCCGAACTGGAACTGGATCGGGCAGGTGATCTTGTCCAGCAACGAAAGTTGTTCGGGAACGCGCGAGCCGTAGTACGAAACCGCGACGTCCGGGTCGCCCTCGGCGGCGGCCGCGTAGGCCATCGAGCCGCCGAGGCAGAAGCCGAAGACGCCCGCGCGGCCGCCGGTTTCGGGCAGCGCGCGCAATGCCGCCAGGGTCGCGAGCACGTCGGTGACCGCGCTCGCCGGATCCAGCCGGCCGGCGACGGCCATCGAAGCCGAGACGCCTGCTTCGTCGTGCGTGGCCGACCAGCCAGGGGAGATCCGCCAGAACAGTTCGGGCACCGCGACGACGTAGCCGAGAGCGGCCAGGTCGGCGGCGACCGACTTGAGGTAGTCGTCGAGACCGAAGATCTCCTGGATCAGCACCAGACCCGGGCCGGAGCCGGATTCGGGCAGCCACAGCGGGGCGTCGAACGAGCCGTCGGCGACGGTCACCTTGGTCATCGGGTTCCTTCCAGTGCGCGCACGAGGCAGTCCGTCACGAGGGCGGCCTGCGTGCCGTCGGGGTCGAGGTCGGGATCGAAGATGGTCAGCTCCAGCCCCGCGGCGCCGGGGATCGCGAGCAGGCCTCGGAGCAGTTCGACGAGCTTGTCCGGGCTGAGCCCGCCGGGATCGGGACTGTCCACAGCGGACACGAATTCCGGGTCGAGGGTGTCGATGTCGACGTGGATCCAGAAACCGTCCAGTGGCGCGAAAATCTCCCGGGCGGCGGCGAGCGCGCCGCCCGTGCCGGACGCCATGATCTCCTGGCTGGTCACGACCCGAAGCCCGGCTTCCCGCGCCTCGGCGGATTCCTCCGCGCGAACGCCGAGCACGAGGACGTCTTCGTCGCGGACGTAAGGACGCAGACCGTCCACATCGGCCAGTTCCGGCTGGCCGCGGCCGGTGACGACGGCGAGGGCCTCGCCGCCCACGTTGGCGACGTGTTCGGAATTGCCGAGATGACGGAAGTCGTCGTGCCCGTCGAAGTAGACGATGCCGTAGCGGCCTTCGCGACGCAGCGTCAGCATCGCGGCGAGCGCGATCGAGCAGTCGCCGCCGAGTACCACCGGGAAGCCGCCGTCCGCGCGGATCTTCGCGAGTCGTCCGGCGAGGGCCGCGGTGTAGGCCGCGATCCCGGCCGCGTTCCGCACGCCGCTCCCGGGTGACCAGGCGGGCAGATACCGCGGCGGGGTGACGACGCCGCCGTCGGTGGCCCCCAACCGGGTGAGCAGGCCGTGGTCACGCAGCGCGCCCGGTGCCTTGTAGCAGCCGGGGACCACACCTTCGGCCGGCGGGCGCAGTCCGAGATTGGACGGCGCGTCGAGCAGTACGAAATTCCCCATGCCCTCACCGTAGTAGTGACGCCTGGTGCGACGCCGTCCGTCCCTTTAGGTTGAAGGGACGGACAGAGGAGGCTCAATGGCGGAGCGGACCAAGTACATCCTCGACGAAGCGGATATGCCGACCAGGTGGTACAACGTCGTCCCGGATCTGCCGGAGCCGCCGCCACCGCCGTTGCATCCCGGCACCCGCGAGCCGGTCGGCCCGGACGATCTCGCGCCGCTGTTCCCGCAGGCGCTCATCGCCCAAGAGGTCAGCACCGAGCGGTACATCGACATCCCGGAAGAGGTACTGGACGTCTACCGGCTCTGGCGTCCGTCGCCGCTGTTCCGGGCGAGGCGGCTGGAGAAGGCGCTCGGCACCCCCGCCCGTATCTACTACAAGTACGAGGGCGTCAGCCCGGTCGGCTCGCACAAACCCAACACCGCCGTACCGCAGGCGTACTACAACGCGGCCGAGGGCGTCACCAGGCTGACCACCGAGACCGGCGCCGGGCAGTGGGGGAGCGCGCTCGCGTTCGCCTCCGCCACCTTCGGCCTCGAATGCGAGGTGTGGCAGGTCCGCGCTTCCTACGACCAGAAGCCGTATCGCAAGCTGATGATGGAGACCTTCGGCGCGACGGTGCACCCGAGCCCGTCCGAGCTGACCGAATCCGGCCGCGCGATCCTGGCCGCCGACCCGGGATCGACCGGCAGCCTCGGCATCGCGATCAGCGAGGCGGTCGAGCAGGCGGCGCAGGCGGAGAACACCCGTTACGCGCTCGGCAGCGTGCTCAACCATGTGCTGCTGCACCAGACGATCATCGGCGAAGAGGCGCTCAAGCAGTTCGAGCTGGCCGGGGACACCCCGGACCTCCTCGTCGGCTGCACCGGCGGCGGGTCCAACTTCGGCGGGCTCGCCTTCCCGTTCCTGCGCGAGAAACTCGCCGGAAGGATGGACCCGGTGATCCGCGCGGTCGAACCGGCCGCCTGCCCCACCCTCACCCGGGGGAAGTACGCGTACGACTTCGGGGACACCGCCGGGCTGACACCGCTGCTGAAGATGCACACGCTCGGTCACGACTTCATCCCCGACCCCATCCACGCCGGTGGCCTGCGCTATCACGGGATGTCACCGCTGATCTCGCATATCTACGAACTCGGGCTGATCGACGCGGTCGCCATCGGGCAGGAGGACTGCTTCGCCGCGGGCGTGCGGTTCGCCAGGGCGGAGGGCATCATCCCCGCGCCCGAGCCGACCCACGCCCTCGCCGCGTGCATCCAGGAAGCGTTGCGGTGCAAGGAAACCGGGGAGGAGAAGGTGATCCTGACCGCGCTGTGCGGGCATGCGCACCTCGACCTCCCGGCGTACGGGGCGTACCTGGCGGGCGACATCTCCGATCACGCGCTGCCGGACGAAGCCCTCGAGAAATCCCTCGCCGGCCTCCCCTGAGCGCATTTCGTCCTCTGAATGCGGTAGTTGCACGCGCAAGGACCGCATTCAGAGGACGAAACGCGGGGGTCAGCCGGTCACCTGGTAGCCCGAAGTCCGGTTCCGCCCGGTGTTCTTGGCCTCGTAGAGCGCCCGGTCCGCGACGGCGAGCACCGCGTCCAGATCGGCGACGCCCGGCCGGTCGGCGAGGCCGATCGACACGGTGACGTGCTCGGGCAGGTCACCGGCGCGCGAAGCCACACTCGACCGGATCCGTTCCGCGATCGCGTGCGCGTGCACGGCCGACGTGCCGGGCAGCAGGACGACGAACTCCTCGCCGCCGAAGCGCCCGACCAGATCCGTGCCGCGCACCTCGGTGCGCAGCGTTTCCGCGATCGCCGCCAGGTACCGGTCGCCGACCAGATGCCCGTGCCGGTCGTTGATCAGTTTGAACCGGTCGACGTCGACCATCAGCAGGCTCGTGTGCCGTCCCGCGCGCCGCGCCCGGTCGAGTTCGTCGGCCGCGGCCTCACGCCACGCCTTGGCGTTGAGCAGCCCGGTCTTGGCGTCGCTGCGCGCCTGCCGTTTCAGCTGCCGCAGCAGGACACCGCGATGCAGCACCAGCGTGATCCCGACGACCAGCAGCAGTACCACCGGCCAGTCCCGCAGCGCCCACGCGACGATGACGCCGAGCGCGATCGTCGCCGCTTCGAGCGCGTACTCGAACGGCTTCGCCAGCGCGTCCCGCAGGCGTTCGTGCGGGGTGCCGTAGTACACCGCGACGGTCATCAGCGCGGTGTTGACCAGCAGGAACACCCCGCCCGCCGCGACCACCGAACCGAACGACGACACGTCGCGGGGAAGCACGTCGAACGGGACCGCGTAATGGGAAAGGCAGGCGGCCGCCGCGAACCCCGAGAGCACGGTCGCCGAGGTGGAGAACATCCGCCGGAACAACGGGTTCGGCTGCCCGCGGAACCAGCGGTAGAAGAACGACACGGCGATGACCAGCGCGGCGAGCGCCGGATGCACCAGCAGCACGGCGGCGAAGGTCCACACGCTGTCGAGCGAGATGTGCGGCGTACCGGCGAACCGTTCCCGGACTCGCTCCACCGGACGCGACAATTCCGTGTACAACACGGAGCTGAGGATCAGGATCGCGAAGGGGAGGGCGTCGTCCCCGGTGAACGGGACCCGGAGAAATGACCAGGCGGATCCGGCGATCGCCGCGACGTCCACCAGAAGGACGAAGCCGATCAAACCACGGTTGGGTAGCCGCCACAGCGCCCAATTCGTTAGCGCCACGGAGACGAACGTAATCGGTTGGATACTAGGTGTCACTACCCTGTATGGGTAGGCGTGGGTGCACCACGCGTGACCGGGATCGGGAAGCGGAGGGGGTGAGCCCTATGCGCGGGCAGAACTGGTGAGTACCGGGTTCCGGTCTAAAGGGGGTGCGGTGGGGCCACGTGGCGCCAAGCCCGGGTGGCCGGAACAGCCACTACGAGACCGGCGAGTGCGATGACCGAGACCGTCGTCGCCGGTGAACCGAGCACGCCGACGAGCAGGCCGCCGGCGATCAGCCCGATTCCCTGCACGGCGATGAGTCCCGACCCGGCGAGGCCGAAGGCCTGGCCTCGTTCGGTGTCGGGGACCAGCCGCATGAACGTGGTGCTCGCGGTGACCTGGTAGGCCGCGCACATCCCGGACAGCACGAGCAGTCCGGCGGCGTAGGGGAGCGATGGCCGGAACCAGAACGCCGCGAGCGGCACGATCGCGCCGAGCGCCAGCGCGCCGACCAGGCGCAACCGGACTTCGGGCCGCACCAGGCGGCCCAGCGCGAACACCCCGAGCACGATCCCCGCGGGATGCGCCGCGAGCAGCAGCCCCGCGGTCACCGGCCCGCCGCCGATCTCCGCGGCGTACGGCACGGCGAGCCCTTCCGGCACGATCACGAAACCCGCCAGCCACGCCAGGCCGACGAGCGCGCGGAGCCGGCGGTCACGCCAGATCGTCCTGGCGCCGGCCGAAAGCCGCCGCAGGGTCGACGTCGCGGGGCCTTCCGCCCCCGTCGCGGGCCTCGCGCGGACACCCAGCCGCAGGACGATCGCCGAGACGGCGAACGTCACCGCGTCCAGCGCCAGCCCGCGGCCCGGCCCGATCGCGGCGATCACCGCGCCGCCCAGCGCGAACCCGGCGAGCTGGCCGATCTGGTTGGTGATCTTCAGCAGGGACTGGCCGAGCACGTATCGATCCCCGCTGAGCACGGACGGGAGGACCGCGGCCTGCGCGGCGGTGAACGGCGCGTTGGCCAGCTGCACCACCACCAGTACGGCGGCGAGCACGGGCAACGGGATACCGGGCACGGCGAGCACCGCGACCAGGAGCGCGCGGACGACGTCCGAGCAGACCATCACCGTGCGGCGCGGGTACCGGTCGGCCAGACCGCCGAGCAACGGCCCGCCGATCAGATCGGGGAGGTAGGTGAGCGCGTACGTCAGCGCGGGCCACGTCGCCGAGCCGGTGCGCTGGAACACCAGCACCGACAGGGCGACCCTGGCCACCTGGTCGCCGAGGATGGACTGGAGTTCCGCGAACCAGATCGCCCGGAGTTCACCGACCGCGAGGATCTGCCGGAAGGTCGCCTTGGATTCCACGAGGTGACCACCCCCCGCCCAGTCGAGTGAGTCACTCAGCGTACCGCTCCGGGCGCGGGTGGTGAAACGGCGAAGCGCGTGAAGGCCCCCTTCCCGCGGCTCAGCCGAGGGAAGGGGGCCTTCACGCGCTAGGAATTACTCCGTGCCGCAGGTGATCTTCGGCTGCGGGTTGTAGTGCACGTTCCGCGTGTGGCGCCGGATCTCGCGGCCGGTCGCGGCGTCCTTGATGACCCGCGTGTCCGACGTGGTGAAACCGGGCGCGCCGTTGCTGGGCTTGCAGTTCTCGGCGGGACCGGGTTTCGTCGGCGGGTCGGACGGGTTGGTGCGGCCGCCCGGGATCGACTCGACGGTGTACTTCTTGGTCCCCCACAGCCGGATCGTGATGTCCGACGGCGTCCAGATGGTCTGGATCGCGACACCGGTGTCCGTGTCGTTGGTGAACTTCAGGTCGATCACGCTGCCGCCGTTGTGGTTCTGGAACACGGTCGCCTCGCGCGCGGCGGGGTAGCGGCTGATGTAGTAGCTGTGTTCCTTGTGCTCGGTGTCCTTCATACCGGCGAAGTACGAGGCGTTGTACAGCGTGGTCGCGAACTGCGAGATCCCGCCGCCGACCTCGCGGCCGGGAGCGCCGTCCTTGATGACACCGGCCTCGACGTAACCCTGCGCGGTACCGCGCGGCCCGGTGAACCCGTTGAGGCTGAACGTCTCGTTCGGCTTCACGATGGCGCCGTTGACCTTCTGCGCCACGACCCGGATGTTCGTCCCCGAGTCCGGGGCGAACCCGCCGGTCTTGAACTCGCTGACGACCTCCTTGATACCGAGCTGGTTCGCCTGCTCGGTGGTCACCTTGGCCGGGGTCTTCTTGTAGGTCACCGGCAGCTCGCGCGGCGCGGCACGTTTGAGCACGTCGAGCACCGGCTTCAGGCTCGGCTCCCAGTCGACGACGTTGGCGTCCTCGGAAGGCTGGACGGTCGGCTTGCCGCCTTCGAAGACGATCTGCGCGTCCTTGCCCTCCTTCTCGGTGGACTTCAGCTGCGGACCGGCGGCCTCGATGATCTTGTTGTTGTCCACCTTCGGGTTCAGCACGCCGCCGTCGACGGGCTCGAAGGTCAGCGCGGCCGCGATCTGCTCGGGTTTGACGACGGCGTCCTTGCCCTCGCCCTTGATGACCATCGGCGCCGCGACGGCGGGCTTCGCGATCTGCTCGAGAGCGGCGTGGACGGCCTCCGGCGACACCTTGACCGGGGTCTGGGTGACCGCGAGCGTCAGCGGCTCGCCGCTGGCCCAGCGCTCCAGGATGGTCTTCTTGGCGGCTTCGAGGTCGAGCTTCTGCCCGGTCTTCGGCTCGACGGCGACCGGCTTGGCCTCCTCGAAGCGCACGGTGCCTTCGACGGGGTCGCGGTCGACCTTGTCGCGAAGGTTCTCCAGCGCGCTGGTGAGCTTGGCGTCGTCGGTCTGGGTGACGACGCCGACCTCGGTGGTCGAGAAGAACGACGCGATCCGCGTGAACGGGTTCAGCGGCTGGTCGCCCGCCTGGTCGAGGGTGGCGGGCCAGTCGAGGCGCAGGCCGGCGTTGTTCGGCGCCAGCGACTCCTCGGCGTCGCCCGCGACGATCTTCACCGGCCGGGTCAGCCGCGGTTCGATGCCGCCCCGGAGCTCCTTCTCGGCCGCGGTGCGGTCCATCCCGCCGACGTCGACCCCGGCGACGGTGACGCCGCGGGGGACGCTGCCCTGGGAGACCAGCACGTCGAGGGCGTACGCGACGACCAGGAGGCCGAACACACCGCCGCCGATGAAGGCCGCCTTGCGGTAGCTGCGACGGCGCTTCGGTGGCGTGGGCTCCTGCGGCGTGGCAGACTCCGCGAACCCGGGCGTGACGACCGGGAGAATGTCCGTCTGCTCAGCGTGGGACTCGGGCCAGCGCGGTTCCTGCGGCAACTCTCCACCCTCCACGGTCCGGCGAGAGCCGGGCTTCGTGATCGAACATCCGGGCCTTCCACACGTTCCGGACGTAGGTTCAAGATACGGGGCGCGTTTTGTGGGCCTGCAACTCGCCCGGTTGGGTGAGCGGGTCACTCCGTCGGGTGGTCACTGGGCGTCAGGTTCCGGGTTTTCGCCCACTCGCGCGAGAAAATCGAAGTCACAGCCTTCATCGGCTTGCGTGATGTGTTCGGTGTACAACGCGCCGTAACCTCGTTCGTACCGCGGCGCGGGCGGGATCCAGCGTGCCCGGCGACGTTGCAATTCCGCATCATCGACGTCGAGGCTCAGCCGTCGCGATGGGACGTCCAAGGTGATCGGGTCGCCGTCGCGGACGAGCGCGAGCGGACCGCCCACATGGGACTCCGGCGCGACGTGCAGCACGCAGGCGCCGTAACTGGTGCCGCTCATCCGGGCGTCGGAAACGCGGACCATGTCGCGGACGCCCTTGGCCAGCAGGTGATCCGGCAGCGGCAGCATCCCGTACTCGGGCATGCCGGGGCCGCCGAGCGGGCCCGATCCGCGCAGTACCAGGACGGAGTCCTCGGTGATGCCGAGCGCGGGGTCGTTGATGCGTTTCTTCAGGTCCTGGTAGTCGTCGAAGACCACCGCGGGTCCAGTGTGGACGAGCAGCCGGGGTTCGGCGGCGATGTGCTTGATCACCGCGCCCGACGGCGCGAGATTGCCGCGCAGCACCGCGACTCCTCCTTCCGCGGCGACCGGGTTGTCCCGCGTGCGGATGACGTCGTCGTCGTGCACCCGCGCCGAAGCCAGGTTCTCGCCGAGGGTCCGGCCGGTGACCGTGACGCGATCGGTGTGCAGCAGGTCCGTCAGCCGCGAGAGCAGGCCGGGAAGCCCGCCGGCGTAGTAGAAGTCCTCCATCAGCCAGTCGCCGCCGGGCCGGATGTTCGCCAGTACGGGGACCCGGCGCGCGATCGCGTCGAAATCGTCGACGGACAACGGGATCCGTCCGCGTCCGGCCATCGCGATCAGGTGGATGACGGCGTTGGTGGAGCCGCCAAGCGCCAGCACGGTGGTGATCGCGTCGGCGTACGCGCGCTCGTCGAGGATCTTCGTGATCGTGAGGTCCTCCCACACCATCTCGACGGCCCGCGCGCCGCTCGCCGCGGCCATCCGGTGGTGCGCCGAGTCGACGGCGGGGATCGACGCGGCGCCTGGCAAGGTCAGCCCGAGCACTTCGGCGACCGACATCATCGTGGACGCGGTGCCCATCGTCATACAGGTTCCGGGAGAACGGGCCAGCCCACGCTCCAATTCGGACAGTTCCTCGTCGCCGATCAGCCCGGCCCGCTTGTCGTCCCAGTACTTCCACATGTCGGTGCCACTGCCGAGCACCTCGTTCCGCCAGTGCCCGCGCAGCATCGGCCCGGCGGGCACGAAGATGGCGGGCAGCCCCGCGCTCGCCGCGCCCATCAGCAACGCCGGTGTCGTCTTGTCGCAGCCGCCCATGAGCACCGCGCCGTCGATCGGATAGGACCGCAGGATCTCTTCGGCCTCCATCGAAAGCAGGTTCCGGTAGAGCATCGGTGTCGGCTTCTGGAACGTCTCGGACAGCGTCGCGACCGGGAACTCCAGCGGGAATCCGCCCGCCTGCCACACTCCGCGTTTGACCTGTTCGGCCCGCTCGCGCAGATGCATGTGACAGGGGTTGATGTCGCTCCAGGTGTTGAGGATCGCGATGACGGGTTTCCCGAGGTGCTCCTCCGGGTTGTAGCCGAGTTGCCTGCTCCTGGCCCGGTGGCTGAAGCCGCGCAGTTCATCGCCGCCGAACCAGCGGTGGCTCCGGAGTTCCTCGGGGTTCCTCATGACCGTGAGTATGGCATCTCATATATGATCGGCTCATGTCTTCGACCTTCAGCCTGCCCGCTTCACGGACCGAAGTGGTGCTCGACGAGATCCGCCGCGGCATCCTCACGCGGGAGTTGAAGCCCGGCCAGCCGCTGGTCGAAGCCGAACTCGCGGCCAGGCTCGGCGTCTCGAAGACGCCGGTCCGCGAGGCGCTCAAAGTGCTGTCGAACACGGGGCTCGTGACGTTCAGCCCGTACAAGGGTGCCTCGGTGTGCGTGGTGGACGCGGAGCTGGCGAAGTCCGTGTACGACGTCCGTATGGTGCTGGAGCCGGAGGCCGTGCGCCGGTCGGTCGAACGCCGCTCCCCGGACCTGCTCGAAGACGCCGCGGAAGCGCTGAAGGAGGCGTCGGCGGCGCTCTCGGACAAGGATCACGCCGCGCTCAGCCTGCTCAACCGCCGGTTCCACCGCGCGCTGTACAGCGGCTGCGGCAATCCGCTGATGGTGTCGATACTGGACGACCTCAGGGACCGCGCCGCGCTGATCAGCGTGGTCGGCTGGGAGACGAATCCCAGCTGGCGCAAGGAATGGAACGAGCACAAAGCGGTGCTGGCGGCGGCGAAGAAGGGCGACGCCGAGGGGGCGGCAGGGTTGCTGCGCGCCCATATCGGCGATTTCCTGGAGCGGACGCTCGAGACCATCGGAGACGCTTGATGCGGCTCCTGCTCATCGCCGACACACACCTGCCGCTGCGCGCGAAGGCGCTGCCGGATCAGGTCTGGCGCGAGGTCGACGCGGCGGACGTCGTCGTCCACGCCGGCGACTGGGTCGAGGTGGCCCTGCTGGACGAACTCGAGGCCCGGAGCGAGCGGCTCATCGGCGTGTACGGCAACAACGACGGCGCGGACCTGCGGTCGCGGCTCCCCGAGATCGCGCGGGCGGACCTCGGTGGCGTCCGCCTGGCGGTCATCCACGAAACCGGCGGCAAACAGGGCCGCGAACGGCGCTGCGACGAGCTCTTCCCGGACACCGACGTCCTCGTGTTCGGGCACAGCCACATCCCCTGGGACACCGTCACGCCGAACGGGCTGCGGCTGCTGAACCCCGGCTCGCCGACCGACCGGCGGCGGCAGCCGTTCTGCACCTACCAGACCGCCGAGATCCGCGACGGCGAATTGCGCGACGTCACGCTGCATGAGCTGCCTCTTCGCCGCTGACGGGGTAGACAGGTAGGCATGGAACCGGCGCAGGCGTTGAGGGAGATCGCGTTCCGGCTGGAACGCGCGGGCGAGCCGACCTACCGGGTGCGGGCGTTCCGGCAGGCGGCCTCGGTGATCGCCAAGATCGAGCCGGACGACCTGCGTAAACGCGCCGCGGCGGGCACCTTGACCAAGTTGCCGAATATCGGCAAGGCGACCGCGGCCGTCGTCGAAGACGTCCTCGCCGGCCGTCGCCCCGCGTATTTCGAGAAGATCGGCGAACCGAAGCTGCCCGACGGCGGCGCGATGCGGGCGGCGCTGCGCGGCGACTGTCACACTCATTCGGACTGGTCCGACGGCGGGAGCCCGATCGAGGAGATGGCCGAGGCCGCCCGCGCGCTCGGCCACGAATGGATGGTGCTGACCGACCACTCGCCGCGGCTGACCGTCGCGAACGGACTCTCGCCCGAGCGGCTGCGCCGTCAGATGGACGTCGTCGCGGAACTGAACGAGACCATGGCGCCGTTCCGGATTCTGCACGGCATCGAGGTCGACATCCACCTGGACGGCACCCTCGACCAAGAGGAAGAACTGCTGGAGCGGCTGGACTTCGTCGTCGCGAGTGTCCACTCGAAACTGCGGATGCCCGCGAAGGAGATGACGCCGCGGATGATCGCGGCGGTGCAGCATCCGCTGGTCCGCGTGCTGGGGCATTGCACCGGACGGCTGGTGATGGGCGGCCGAGGGAAGCGGCCCGAGTCGGAGTTCGACGCGGAAGCGGTGTTCACCGCGTGCCGGGACAACGGCGTCGCCGTCGAGATCAACTCGCGCCCCGAGCGCCGGGATCCGCCGACGCGCCTGTTGAACCTGGCCATGGACCTGGGCTGCGACTTCGCGATCGACAGCGACGCGCACGCCCCCGGCCAGCTGGACTGGCTGGTCTTCGGCTGCGCGCGGGCCAACGAGCTGGGGATCGGGCCGGACCGGGTGATCAACACGCGGACCGCCGAGGACCTGCTGGCCTCGTGAGTGGCAAGGACGGTTCTAACCGTCCTTGCCACTCACGAGGCCGGAAGCGGGTGGTGCGCTAGTTGATCTCGTACGGGTCCCCGTAGACCGCCCACTTCAGCGGGGTGTGGAGGTCGAGGTTGCCGTCGTTGAGCCACACCAGCTGGGCGGTGTCGATCCGCGAGGTGTCCGCGTGCGCCTCTTCCTGCTTCATGACCACACGCCGCGCGTCGAGGAACGCCTTGAGGTACGCCGTCTCGTCACCACCCTGGGCGGGCGGCTTCGCCTGCTGGAGCGCGGCCGACCGGATACCGCCGAAGCTGTCCTGGCTGGTGCCCGGGCCGTGCATCACGATGGCGTCGTAATAGATGAATTGTCCCAGTGCGCCCAAACCGTCCGATTTCGCCTGATTCACCGCCGGGTCGAAATAGACGCGATCGCGTTCGCTGTTCTGCGCGGCCTGGAAGTCCTCACGGCCGGCGGCCTCCCGCCACGCGTTTTCGAAACCGCTGCCGAGGCCTTCGTGCGAATCGGTGCCGTCGACCTTGCGCAGCGCCGGAAGGTATTTCGCGAGCGGGTTGTCCGGGACCGAGTTCGTGTAGCGCTCGACGAGTTCCAGCATGTCCCCGGTGCCGGAGCAGAACCCGATGATGCCGGCGGTGTACCCGCGCCCGTCGCCGATGTCCTCGATGTAGGAGTACTGCGCTTTCCAGTCCAGGGAAGAGTTTTCCGCGCTGGAGACGATCTGCATCGCGATCTCCTTCTTCTCCGGCGAGGCGAGATCGCCGCCGGAAGCGAAGATCGACGCCGACGCCGGGACGGGTGCCGCGGACGCGAGTGAGGAGATCGCGACGGGGCCGGAAACGGCGAGAGCGAGAACGGAGACCGCGCCGAGAGCACGACGCATCGCGGGCCGCAGGGTGTCACTCATGAAAGGTGTCCCTTTCCACAGGAAATTGTCATTTTCTGTCAGGGTGTTGCTGCGGCGTGCGCATACGATAACCACGGGTGACAGTTTCCGGCAAGGGGGAGAGCCGGTTAAAGATTCTTGCGCAGCAGGGCCGACCCCAGTTGCGTGAGGTGATGTCGCACGGTGTTGCCCTCACGGGTGCTGAGCACGAGACCCGCTTCACGCAGCACCGTGGCGTGCTGGCTCGCCGACGAGATGGAGATCCCCGCGCGGCGAGCGACATCGCTGGTCCGGCCGCCGCCTTCGATCGTCTCCAGTACGGCGGCACGGGTGTGTCCCAGCAACGCGGACAAGGCGGTGGCGTGGTCGGGGCGCACGGTATCGGGAACGAGCTCTTCGATGGGGTAGACGAGCACCGGCACCCGGTCGTTCTCGACCAGCGTCACCCCGGTCCGCCAGCAGAAGTACGACGGGATGAGCAGCAGCCCCCGGCCGCCGAGGTGGAGGTCGTGATGCACCGGGTAGTCGACCTCGAGCACCGGCGCCGTCCACCGCATCGCGGGGGAAAGCCCGCGCAGCAGCCCTTCGGCACCGTCCGCGAGCAGAATCCGCGCGTGTCTCGCGCGCTGGCGGTCGAAGCACGCGAGGATGTCGCTCCAGACGGGCTCGATCGCCGCACGGTGGTAGGACCGGACCGCTCGTGTCAGCGCGCCGAGCGCCGCCGGGTTGGCTTCACCCAGATCCCGTGCCCACGGCGTCGGCCGCCGGGAGCGCGCCAGTATCGCCAGATCCCGGCGCAGGGCGCAGCGCTTGGTGCCGCACAACAGGTCCAGTTGTTCTTCGAGGTCTTCGCCGGACGGGGTGAGGAAGTCCGGGAAGTACCCGCTGGGCGGGACGAGTGTCAGCAACGGCCCGGCCGCCTTCGGCAGGCGGCTACGGACAGTGCCGCGCCACTTCCGCACCGGCAGGCCACCGTCCCCACGCTGCAGCCGGTGCAGGCTCAGCGTCGTCTCCCACAACGGATCCGGCCTCGTCGCGACCCTGACGCGGCCAAGGTCCTCCCCGGAAAAATGCACGCGCAGCACAGCTCCCCCTCCCCAGGTCCCCGCAGGAATTAACGCACGAAACGCCCGTCTTGGCGATGTTTCAGCCAGAACTAAAACGGCGTCGGGTGGCCACAGGCGCCTGACACGGTTCGTGGGGTCAGATCCACTACTGAGGGGATGAAGATGAACATCAGGAAGCTCGGTATCGCCGCCGCAGGTGCGGCGATGGCGTTCGGGACGCTGTTCGCGGCCGCACCCGCCCAGGCGGCGACGACCAACAGCTGGGAAGTGAAGTGCAGGCCGTACCAGTTCAACGAGATCGTCTCAGGCGGGTGGACCGAGTTCTGGGCGTCCTGCAGTGGTAACACCGTCACGATCAAGGGCAAGGTCTACGACAGCGCGGCCGACAACCGCTGCATCGTGCTCAAGATCTACTGGCCGAGCGAGAAGCGCTGGGACACCAGCCGCAAGGCCTGCCCCAAGAACACGAATCAGAGTTTCACCTTCACCGGGCTCAAGGCCGCGAACCCGTGGGCGCACCTGTCCTCGGTGCCGGCGGGTTAGTCCTCAGCCGCCACGGTGGGGCAGCGTCGCGAAACGCAGGCCGGCGTCGCTCAGCCTGCCGATCAGCGCCTGCCCCATCGCGGTCGCCGTGGTGACCTGCCCGGCCGTCGCGGGCAGGTCGTCCAGCGCCAGGCACAGGGCGGACTCGCCGAGCATCTTCGCCGTCTCGCCGTAACCCGGGTCGCCGCCGGACACCTCGGTCACCACGCGTTCGCCGCCGCTCTCGGCGTGAAAGCGCACGGAGAACCACGACCGCGCCCGTCGCCGCTCGTCCGGTCCGGCGCCGGGTTTCAGCATTTTCGACAGTGCCCGGCGCGCGGGAGGGAGCTGGGCGGCGGCGAAGACGAGACCCATCCCGGCCGCGCCGGCGGCCACCATCGGAAGCCGTTTGACGGCGGCGAAATGCCGGTACGTGAAGTCGGGGCCGTACGCGGGGAGAGCGGCGGCCGAACGTCCGACGATCATCGGGTCGATGGTGGGCAGCGGCACCGCCCAAAAGCCGTCGGGGCTTCGATGCGGCGTGCCGAGCCGAACGCGCGCGCGACGGCCCTCCGGGCGCGGTTCGGCGGCGGCGCGGTCCCGCGCGGCGCGGAAACCGGACGACAGCCGGGAAAACGCGGTCAGCGCCGAAAGGAAAGTGCCACCCGACGGGGCCGCGCCCACCCGGACGTAGCCGTCGATCGTGATCGGTTTTCCTTGGGGCAGCTGGGAAACCGTGAAGAGCGCGCCGAGGTCGTGCGGGATCGAATCGAAACCGCACGCGTGCACCAGGCGGGCGCCGGTCTCGGCGGCGCGGGCGTGGTGGGCGACGTACATCCTGTCGACGAACTCGGGTTCGCCGCACAGGTCGGCGTAGTCGGTCCCGGCCTCGGCGCACGCCGCGACCAGCGGTTCTCCGTAATGGACATACGGACCGACCGTGGTGGCGACGACCTTCGTGGACTCCGCGACCTTCCGCAGTGAGTCCACATCGGAGACGTCCGCGCGCAACAGCGGAAGTCCGGAGAGCGCCGGGTTGATCGAGGAAAGCTTTTCCCGCAACGCTTCCAGCTTGCCCGTGTTCCGTCCGGCCAGCGCGAGACGCAGACCGGGCGGCGCGGTGCGGGCGAGATATTCCGCCGTCAGGCCACCGGTGAAGCCGGTGGCGCCGAAGAGTACGACGTCGTGGTCACGGTCGGTGGGCATGGGGCCAGGCTACCGCCGGTCATCGCCTGTCGCCGGTGTAGACGACGGCGGCGCATACCGCGTCGACCCCCGAGATCAGCTCGGCGAGCGCCTTCGGAAGTTCCCGATGGGTGGATTCGGCCCAGGCTCGCAGGCCCGCCCGGTCGAGTTCCGGTTCGCAGAAGTCGTCGAGCCCGATGGTCCAGGCCAGCAGGGCGAGGCAGACCGAATGCGGATCCGGCTGTTCGGTGCCGAGTACGGCCGCCCGCACCTTGCTGCGCGCGGCCGTCGACATCAGCAGATCCCGCGGCGGGTACCGGTGATTCTTCCGCATGAGCATCCGGTCGGTCTCGCGGTCGATCACCCCGGCGGCGAGCAGATTGCCCGCGACCGTTTCCCCGAGGTCGTGCCGCAGATGGGTGACCCATTCCCGGACGGTGTGCCGCTCGCGTTCGCGGAGGATTTCCGAGAACACCCCGTCGAGCGGGGGATGGGCGAGGTCCCGCCGTGACAGCGGGCGGATTCGCTTGCGTTCCACGGTGATCCGCTCGGCGAGGAGGAGATCGCAGAGTGCGGAACCGGCCATTCCGATGCCGAGTCCCGTGCGGCGCATCGCGGGTTTTCCGGTGAACTCGTCGTGGGCGAGAAAGAACAGGGAATCGACCAAGGTCAGCCGACGCATGAATGGCACGCCCTCCGGCGTTGTAGTGCGGGACGCCAAAGTAGCGGTAGTGCGCGGACCACTGCGACCCGAGGTCCGTTTTTAGCCTGAACGGACGTACCTGCCCGGGGTGCCCGGCCCTAGGGTGGGATGGCTTCGCAAGATCAAGAACGTCCAGCGTCAAACCGACGTCCGGGGGGACGGGTTCATGGGTACGCAAAGACCGCGGCGCGGTCTCGGTCATCGGCGGCTCGGGGCCGCCCAGATCGTGTTCTTCGTGGTGGCCGCGGCGGGCCCGCTCTTCGCCATCGCTGGCGGGGTCCCGACGAACTACGCGGTCACCGGCAGTGTCGGGGTGCCGCTGTCGTTCCTCCTGCTCGCCCCGGTACTGGGCCTGTTCGCGGTCGGGTACGCGGCGATGAGCCGCTACATCACCAACGCGGGCGCCTTCTACCCGTACGTCGCCAACGGGGTCGGCAAATCCACCGGCGCCGGGATCGCGTTCGTCACGCTGATCTCCTACAACGCCATCCAGATCAGCATCTATGGCCTGTTCGGCTGGTCGGTGTCGACCTGGCTGGGCACGCTCACCGGCTCCCCGCCGCCGTGGTGGTTGTGCGCGCTGGTGATGGTGCTCGTCGTCGGCGCGCTCGGCGTCCTGCGGGTCGATCTCAACGCCAAGGTGCTCGGGGTGGCGTTGTGCCTCGAAGTGGCCGTCGTCGCGATCGTCGACATCGCGTTGTTCTCGAATCCGGCCGGTGGCGACGTTTCCTGGGTGCCGCTGGAGCCGTCGAGCCTGTTCACCACGGGTGTGGGCGCGGTGTTCGCGTTCTCCGCGGCCGCGTTCATCGGTTTCGAGGGCGCGGCGACCTACGGCGAGGAGACCAGGGAACCCAGCCGCACGGTCGGCCGGGCGACGTTCGCCGCGATCGCGCTCACCGCGGTGCTCTACGTCGTCTCGTCGCTCGCGCTGGCCGTGGGCGCCGGGCCGGACGTCATCGTGACGACCGCGGCCGCCCAGGGTCCGGACCTGCTGTTCAACCTGGCGGGCGAACATCTCGGCGACACGTTCTCCAACGTGGCGTACACGCTGTTCGTGACCGGGCAATGCGCGGCGCTGCTGAGCTTCCACAACGCCGTCGCGCGGTATTTCTTCGCCCTCGGCAGGGAAGGACTGCTGCCGCGCTCGCTGGCCAAGACCAGCAAACGCACCGGCGCGCCGGTGGCCGGTTCGCTTACGCAGACCGCGCTCGCGCTGGTGGTCGTGTCGCTGTTCGCGATCGCGGGCCGCGACCCGGTGACCGAACTGTTCACCTGGCTCGGCACGACGGCGTCCACCGGCGTCGTGGTGATCATGATCGCGGTCTCGCTTTCGGTGATCGGCTTCTTCAAACGGCGCCGCCAAGCCGAAAACGCCTGGCGCCGCTGGATCGCGCCCTCGCTGGCGATCCTCGCGCTGTCGGCCGTGCTCGCGCTGATCCTGCTCAACTTCGATCTGCTGCTCGGCCCGGCCGGGACGTTCCTGTTGCGCTGGGGGCTGCCCGGTCTCGTGCTCGTCGCCGCCCTTGCCGGTTTTCTGCGCGCGGAAGTGTTGCGGACGAAGGATCTCGAGACGTATGCCGCCATCGGCGGCCCGCTCGAAGAGGACGACGAACCGGTCAAGCTGCGGGCGGGACGATGATCACCATCCGTCCGAAGAGGACAGTGTGATCCGGATGCCACTTCGGCGGCGCGAGCCGTGACTCTATAAAGGACTGGTAAAGTGGCGGGCAGATGACGACTACCCGTGCCCCCGCCACACGGCACCGTTCCGTCTTCTTCCTGCTGATCTTGCTCGTCTTCGCCTTCGTCACGCCGACCGTCCCGCACGGGCACGGCCGGGCCGCGGAGGAAGATCCCGTCGCCGTCTTCGCGACCCATCCGCTGCCCGCCTTCCACGGCGGGCAGGCCGTTCCACTCGCCGACGCTCCCGCCGAAACGGAGACCGTCGACCTCCCCGACGCCGGAAACGTTCCTGAGCAGGGCGAACCCGTCGTCATCACCCGAGCGGTGCCCCAGGCGCCCGCACGGGCACCTCCGCGCTGATCGGCGTCTTCATCCCCGCATCAGCCATCCATGGAGGTCTCCATGAGTTCCGGTCATGCCCTGCTGGCCGTCGGCGGGGCGTTCCTCGCCGCCGGTGTCATCGCCAGAGCCGGCGCCCGTATCGGGCTGCCCACCATCCCCCTGTTCATGCTGGCCGGTTTCGTCTTCGGCCCCAACACGCCCGGACTGTCCCTTGTGGACGATCCCGCCGAACTCGGTGTGCTCGCCGGGCTCGGCCTCGTCTTCCTGCTGTTCTATCTCGGCCTCGAATTCTCCCTCGACGACCTGGCCAAGGGCGGGCGCAAACTCGTCTGGTCCGGCCTGATCTACCTGATCCTGAACATCGGCGGCGGGCTGGCCTTCGGCTTCCTGCTCGGCTGGGGGACCAGGGAAGCGCTGGTCATCGCCGGTGCCATCGGTATCTCGTCGTCGGCGATCGTCACCAAACTCCTGCTCGAATCCCGCCGGATGGACAACCCCGAATCCCGGCTGATCATGGGCATCATCGTGATCGAGGACATCTTCCTCGCGCTGTACCTGGCGTTGCTGCAGCCGGTGCTGTCCGGCGCCGGGAGCTTCGGCTCGGCGCTCGCCGATTTCGGCAAGGCCTTCGCGTTCCTGATCGTCATGGCCGCGCTCGCCCGCTGGGGTGGCCGGGTCGTGTCGAAGCTGTTCGGCTCGGCCGACGACGAACTGCTGACCGTCTGCTTCGTCGGTGTCGCGGTCATGGGTGCCGCCGTCGCCGAAGAGGTCGGGGTGTCCGACGCCATCGGCGCGTTCATGGTCGGCATGATGCTCGGCGGCTCGAAGGTCGCGCCGCGGATCCACAAGCTGGTGCTCCCGCTGCGGGACGCGTTCGGCGCGCTGTTCTTCTTCATCTTCGGGCTCAGCATCGACCCGAACGCGGTCGGTTCCGTGGTCGTGCCGGTGCTGATCGCGGTGGCACTGACGATCGTGCTGAACCTCGGCGCGGGCGCGCTGGCCGCCCGGGTGAACGGCTTCGATCGCCAGGCCGGGGTGAACATCGGGCTGACCGTGCTCACCAGGGGCGAGTTCTCACTGGTGCTCGCGGCGATGGCGACCGCGGCCGGGCTCGATTCGCGGGTCGCGCCCTTCGTCGCGGGCTACGTCCTCCTGCTGGCCGTGATCGGTCCAGTCGCGGTCATCCGTTCCGAGAAACTCACCTGGTTGCTACCGGCGAGTATTGTCCGGGGGACTTCGACCCGCCGCGACGAGCCGGCCAGGGCGACGTGACTAGGAGGCCCGGGTGACGGAGCGGTTCGGCGGCTACCAGAACGAGATCTACCTGCAAGGACTCGGCGGTGTCTTCCCGCCGTGCTCCACCGACGCCACGAAGCTGGAGGAGTCGGCGCGGGAGATCCTGGAGCCCGGACCGTTCTGGTACGTCGCCGGCTCGGCCGGTTCCGGTGCCACCGCCCGGGCGAACCGCGAGGCGTTCGACCGCTGGCGCCTGGTGCCCCGGATGCTCACCGGCGCCACCGAGCGCGACCTGTCCACGACCGTCCTCGGCACGCCCGTCCCGGCGCCGGTGTTGCTGGCGCCGGTCGGCGTCCAGTCGATCGTGCACGAGGGCGCCGAACCGGCGGCCGCGCGCGCCGCGGCGTCGGTCGGCCTGCCCTACGTCATGTCGACGGCGTCGTCCACGAGCATCGAGGACGTCGCCGAGGCCAGCGGTGACGGGCCGCGCTGGTTCCAGCTGTACTGGCCGACCGACAACGACGTCAGCGCGAGCATCCTGGCGCGGGCGAAGGCCGCGGGTTTCACGACGCTCGTGGTCACGCTCGACACCTGGACCCTCGCGTGGCGCCCGAACGACCTCGACCACGCGTATCTGCCGTTCATCAAGGGCGTGGGCCTCGGCGTCCCGCTGAGCGACCCGGTGTTCCGCGGCCTGCTGGAGAAGACGCCCGAAGAGGACGCGCCGACGGCGATCCTGCGCTGGATCTCGATGATCACCGGCACCGACAGCACCTGGGACCGGCTGCCGTTCCTGCGTGAGCATTGGGACGGGCCGATCGTGCTCAAGGGCATCCAGCACCCGGACGACGCGCGCCGTGCCGTCGAGGCCGGGATGGACGGGATCGTCGTGTCCAACCACGGCGGCCGCCAGGTCGACGGCGCGATCGCCTCGCTCGACGCGCTCCCGGAGATCGTGGCCGCGGTCGGCGACCGGCTCGAGATCCTGTTCGACTCCGGCATCCGTACCGGCGCCGACATCGCCAAGGCGCTCGCGCTCGGGGCGAAGGCCGTGCTGGTGGGGCGGCCGTGGGTGTACGGGCTGGCGCACGCGGGGGAGGAGGGCGTGCGGCACGTGCTGCGGAGCCTGCTCGCCGACCTCGATCTGACCATGGGCCTGTCCGGGCACCGCACCCTCGCCGACCTCACGCCGGGGTCGCTCACCCGCTCCTGACCAGCGCGGTGTCGCCTCCGGCATATTCGGAGGCCCGGAACGTCACGCCCGGCTATCCTGGTGCCGGTCATGGCTTCTCAACCTTCCCCGCTCGGCGCCCTGCGCGCTCGCCTGCCCGAGTTGATGTCGCGCGACGAGCACCGCCTCCGGCGCCGGCTCGACGGTGCCCGGAAAGCGCGTAACGCCGAGTCGATCGCCGCCCAGATCGAGGCCGATATCGAGGCCGCCGAGCTGCGGGTCACCCGCAGGCGGGACAGCGTCCCGAAGATCTCGTTCCCGGAAGAGCTGCCCGTCAGCCAGCGCAAGGACGAGATCGCCGAGGCCATCCGCGACCACCAGGTGGTGATCGTCGCGGGGGAGACCGGGTCGGGGAAGACGACCCAGCTGCCGAAGATCTGCCTCGAACTCGGCCGCGGTATCCGCGGTCAGATCGGGCACACGCAGCCGCGGCGGCTTGCCGCGCGCACGGTCGCCGATCGCATCGCCTCCGAGCTGAACACCGAACTCGGCGAGACCGTCGGCTACAAGGTCCGGTTCACCGACCAGTCCGGGCAGGACACGCTGGTCAAGCTGATGACGGACGGCATCCTGCTCGCCGAGATCCAGACCGACCGGATGCTGCGGCAGTACGACACGCTGATCATCGACGAGGCACACGAGCGCAGCCTCAACATCGACTTCATCCTCGGCTACGTCAAGCAGCTGCTGCCGCGCCGCCCCGATCTCAAGGTGATCATCACCTCGGCGACGATCGACCCGGAGCGGTTCTCCAAGCATTTCGACGACGCGCCGATCGTCGAGGTCTCGGGCCGCACCTATCCGGTGGAGGTCCGCTACCGGCCGATCATCGACCCGGACGATCCCGACGCCGATCAGGATCGTGACCAGACGCAGGCCATCTGCGACGCCGTCGACGAACTGCAGCACGAGGGCCCCGGCGACATCCTGGTGTTCCTCTCCGGTGAGCGGGAGATCCGCGACGCCGCCGACGCGCTGTCCAAACAGGACCTGAGGAACACCGAGATCCTGCCGCTGTACGCGCGGCTCTCGTCGTCGGACCAGCACCGGGTGTTCCAGCGCCACACCGGGCGCCGCGTGGTGCTCGCCACCAACGTCGCCGAGACGTCGCTGACCGTGCCGGGTATCAAGTACGTCGTCGATCCCGGCACCGCGCGGATCTCGCGGTACAGCCACCGCACCAAGGTGCAGCGGCTGCCGATCGAACCGGTCTCGCAGGCGTCGGCGAACCAGCGCAAGGGCCGCTGCGGCCGGACGTCGGACGGTATCTGCATCCGCCTGTACTCCGAGGACGACTTCGACGCCCGGCCCGAGTTCACCGATCCGGAGATCCTGCGGACCAACCTCGCTTCGGTCATCCTGCAGATGACCTCGCTCGGCCTCGGCGACATCGCGGCGTTCCCCTTCGTCGAGCCGCCGGACCGCCGCCAGGTCACCGACGGTGTCCAGCTGCTGCAGGAACTCGGCGCGTTCGAGATGTCGGACGGCAAGAAGCTCACCGAGACCGGCCGCAAACTCGCGCAGCTCCCGGTCGACCCGCGGATGGCGCGGATGGTGCTGGAAGCCTCCCGTAACGGCTGCGTCCGCGAAGTGATGATCATCGCCGCCGCACTGTCCATTCAGGACCCGCGCGAGCGGCCGGCCGAGAAGCAGCAGGCGGCGGACGAGCAGCACGCGCGGTTCGCGGACAAGACATCGGACTTCCTGGCGTACCTGAACCTCTGGGAGTACGTCACCGAGCAGCAGAAGGCGTTGTCCAGCAACCAGTTCCGCCGGATGTGCCGCAACGAGTACCTGAACTACCTGCGCATCCGCGAATGGCAGGACATCTTCAGCCAGTTGCGTCAGCTGGCCAAACCGCTCGGCATCACCCTCAACACGGACGGCCCGGCCGATCCGCAACGTGTGCACACGTCGCTGATCGCCGGGCTGTTGTCGCATGTCGGCCTCAAGGATCCGGCCAAGGGCGACTATCTCGGCGCGCGCGGGGCGCGGTTCTCGGTGTTCCCGGGTTCGGCGTTGTTCAAGAAGCAGCCGCGGTTCGTCATGTCGGCCGAACTCGTCGAGACCTCGCGCCTGTGGGGCCGGGTCAACGCGCGGATCGAGCCGGAATGGGTCGAGCCGCTCGCCGGGCACGTCGTGAAGCGGAACTACTCCGAGCCGCACTGGGAACGCAAGCAGGGCGCGGTGATGGCGAAGGAGAAGGTGACGCTGTACGGCGTCCCGCTCGTCGCCGACCGCCGCGTCAACTACGGCCGCATCGATCCGGAGGTGAGCCGGGAGCTGTTCATCCGGCACGCGCTGGTCGAGGGTGACTGGGAGACCCGGCACCACTTCTTCCGCGAGAACCGCGCGCTGCTCGACGAGGTCGAGGACCTGGAGAACCGGGCCCGCCGCCGCGACATCCTGGTCGACGACGAGACCCTGTTCGAGTTCTACGACCAGCGTGTCCCGGCCGACGTCGTCTCCGCTCGGCATTTCGACAGCTGGTGGAAGAAGGCGCGGCACACCCAGCCCGATCTGCTGAGCTTCGAGAAGACGATGCTCATCAACGAGACCGCGGGCGGCGTGCGCGAGGCCGACTACCCCGACTTCTGGGCGCAGGGCACGCAGACCTTCAAGCTCACGTACCAGTTCGAGCCGGGCGCCGACGCGGACGGCGTCACCGTGCACATCCCGCTGCCCGTGCTGAACCAGGTGACCGCGGACGGCTTCGACTGGCAGGTCCCCGGCCTGCGCGAAGAACTGGTGACACAGCTGATCAAGTCGCTGCCGAAGGCTCTTCGGCGGAACTTCGTGCCGGCGCCCGATCACGCGAAGCTGGTGCTCTCGCGGGTCGGCCCGGCCGACGGGGCGCTGCTGCACGCCGTCGCCGACGAGCTGGAAGCGTTGCGCGGGGTGGTGATCCCCGACGACGCCTGGCAGCTGTCGGCGGTCCCCGAGCATCTGAAGATGACCTTCCGCGTGGTCGACGTCCGCGGCAAGAAGGTGTCCGAAGGCAAGGACATCGAGGCGCTCAAACGGGACCTGAGCGGCCAGGTGCGCGCGACGATCTCCAAGGCCGCCGACAGCATCGAGCGCGAGGGCCTGACGACGCCCGCGTTCGGCGAACTGCCGAAGGTGTTCGCGAGCAAGCAACGCGGGCACGACGTCAAGGCGTATCCGGCGCTGGTCGACGAAGGCGGTTCCGTGGCGGTGCGGCTGCTGGACACGCCGGGCCAGCAGGAACAGTCGATGTGGGCGGGCACGCGGCGGATGCTGCGGCTGAACATCCCGTCGCCGATGAAGTTCATCACCCGCAGCCTCGGCAACTCGTCGAAACTCGTGCTGAACCGGAATCCGCACGGCTCGGTGGCGGCGCTGCTCGAAGACTGCGTGGATTGCGCGGTCGACAAGCTCGTGGCCGACAACGGCGGACCGCGCTGGGACGAGGCAGGCTTCGCCGTCCTGCTGGAAAAGGTGCGCGCGGGCCTGAACGCGGGAGTGCTCGACGTGCTGACCAACGTCGAGAAGATCCTGCGCGCGGCCAACGACGTCGAAACCCGGCTGGCCGACACGCGCGGCCCGAAGGACTCGCTCGCCGACATCCGTGCTCAGCTGGACGGGTTAGTGCACAAGGGTTTCGTCACCGAAACCGGGCAGGATCGGCTGAAGCACGTCGTCCGGTACCTGCGGGGGATCGAACGGCGGCTGGAGAAGCTCCCGACCGAGCCGACGCGCGACATCCAGCGCACCGGCGACATCGCCTGGCTCCGCAACGAGTACCAGGCCGCGCTGGACGCGCTTCCGCCGGGCACTTCGTCCCCCGCGCTGCGGGAGATCCGGTGGATGATCGAGGAGCTGCGGGTGAGCTTCTTCGCCCAGACCCTCGGTACCGCCCACCCCGTCTCGCTCAAGCGAGTCATCAAGGCCCTGGACGACGCCTCCGCCTGATCACGCGAGTCCCGCCCCCAATCACACGAGTCCCGCCCCCAATCACGTGTGTCGTCCACCTGATCACGAGTGTCGTCCGTCCAGTCACGCGAGTTCGCCGCCTGAGCACGCGTGAGCCGCGGGATGGAACGCGGAACTCGCGTGATTGGAGACGTGACTCGCGTGATTGGAGGGCGAACTCGCGTGATCAGATGGACGACACGCGTGATTGGGGGCGGGGCTCACTTCGCGTCGGCGTAGGTGTCCACGGCGGCGATGTGCAGCGGGAACCGGACCGGGCAAGCCGCCCCGAACAGCAGGCGTGCCGCCTCGGCCATGCTGTCCACAATGGACTGCGAGACCTCGTCGGCGAACTCGGCCGGGGTGTGCACCAGGACCTCGTCGTGCTGGAAGAACACCAGGTGCGCGGGGGAGGGGAGCCTGCCGCGCAGGGTCGCCAGCAGGACCGCGGTCATATCCGCCGCGCTCGCCTGCACGACGAAGTTGCGGGTGAACCGGCCCCAGTTGCGGGACGCCTGCCGCGCCTTCAGCTCGCCGGCCTCGTCCGCCGCGACCCCGCCGGTCAGCGCGCGCCAGGCCTCCGACGGCGCGGGCGACGTCCGGCCCAGCCGGGAGCGGACGCGCTCGCCGCGTTCCCCGGCCTGCGCGGCGCGCTCCACATAGGACACCGCGTCCGGGAACCTGGTGCGCAGCAACGCCAGCAGCGGTCCCGCCTCGCCGGACGTGCCGCCGTACATCGCCGACAGCATCGCGATCTTCGCGCGGTCCCGGTCGTCCCTGTCGTCCCACGCGGGCACCGGCACGCGGCGCACTCCGGAGAACATCGCCTCGGCGAGGCTCGCGTACAGATCCGTGGCCGCGGCGACGTCGGCCAGCTTGCGGTCCCCGGACAACGCCGTCAGCACCCGCGGCTCCAGCTGCGCGGCGTCGGCGACCACCAGCTTCCAGCCCGGATCGGCCCGGACGCAGGTCCGCAGGACCTTCGGGATCTGCAACGCGCCCCCGCCCCGGCTCGCCCACCGGCCCGAGACGACCCCGCCGACGACGTAATGGGGGCGGAACCGGCCGTCGCGCACCCATTCGTCGAGCCACGTCCAGCCGTTGGCCGAATGCAGCCGCGCGAGCTCCTTGTACTCCAGCAGCGGCGGGACGGCGGGATGGTCGATGTCGCGCAGCAGGTACTTCCTGGCCGACGAGACCTCGATGCCCTCCCGGCCGAGCGCCCGGACGACGCTGGCCGGGGCGTCCGGGTTGACCGGGCGTCCGCCGAACGCGTCGCTGATCTTCGCCGCCAGCTCGACCAGGCGTTTCGGCCGCTGCCCGGCCGGTACACGCGGCCCGAGCTGTTCGGCCAGCAGTTCGAGGTGCAGGTCCGCCCGCCACGGCAGGCCGTCGGCCGACATCTCCGCGGCCGCCAGCGCGCTCGCCGACTCCGCCGCGAAGAGCAGCCGCAGCCGTTCCGGATGGTCGGTCAGCGCGACCCGTTTCTCCTGCTCGGCCAGCACCCGGCGGGCCGCGTCGATCACCGTGACGCCGGCGGGCAGCCGAGGGCCACGCGTCTCGAACAGCGTCGGCTGGTCGTCCTCGGCCCAGAGCGGCGGCTCGTCGGCGGGAGCCTCCTGGCCGTTCGCCCTGGCCAACGCCGCGCGCAGACTCCGCGACTCCTGTGGGCGGCCTTCGTGGGCGAGGAGCAATCCCTCGGTCAGTGTCAGGTCGTGGCAGCGCCGCACCCGGACGCCCGCCTTGATCAGCGCCGGATACGTCCCTTCGACCGACGGGAACACCCAACGGGGTGAGTGCTCCGCCTCCATGCGCCGTACTTCGCCGACGAACTCCGGGAGCTTGAGACCCCGCAGCGGGGGCTGTCCGGAAAGAGCGATCGCGAAGTCGCCATCTTCCTCTTGACCTGCGATCGCCTGCACACTCACATTGTGGTGGTTCCCCCTGACAATTCTGTCACCAGACGGCTAGTGCGCCTGCGCTATCGGTCGGCTACTGTCGAGTAGCAACCCCATACCGCCGGTACGCGAATCGCCGGTGGCATGGTGTCTCGCCGCAGCAGCAACGGAGGTGCCCGGATGAGAAACCCCACCGGCCTCGCCACCCTGGTGGCGGGCAAGGTGACCGAGACCGTGCGCAGCATCGACGTGATGCGCCAAGCGGGCCTGCTCCCCATCCCGCGGGTGGACGAGGGCCTGCGTTCGCTGGTCATGGTGCGCAAGTGGGGCCCGTTCGCCGGCGCGAACATGATCGCCGCCCGCCGGGACCCGACCGCGACCGGCATCATCGACGAGCTGGGGCCGCTGACCTTCAAACAGCTCGACACCCAGTCGAACGCGCTGGCCAGGGCGTGGTCCGAACGCGGCCTCGGCCCGGGTTCGGTGATCGCCGCGCTCTGCCGCGACCACCGGGGTCTCGTGCTGACGATGCTCGCCTCGGGCAAACTCGGCGCCAAGCTGCTGCTGATGAACACCGGGTTCGCCAAACCCCAGCTCGCGGACGTCGCGAAACGTGAAGGCGTCACGGCGCTCGTGTACGACCAGGAGTTCACCGAGCTGCTGGATGCCGTCGAAGGCGACGTCGAGCACTATCTCGCGTGGGTCGATTCGGACACCGCTCGCCCGGACGGCGTCCCGGTCGTCGCCGAACTGGTCGCCAGCACCGACGACCGTCCGTGGCCCGCGCCTGCCAAACCCGGCGGGTTCATCCTGCTGACCAGCGGCACCACAGGGACGCCGAAGGGCGCGCCGCGGCCGCACACCTCCGCGCTCGCCTCCGCGCAGTTCCTCGACCGGATCCCGCTGCGCACCGGCGAGGCGACCTACATGGGCGCGCCGCTGTTCCACGGCACCGGGTTGTCGCAGTTCATCCTGTCCTTCGCGCTCGGTTCGAAGGTCGTCATGCGGCGCAAGTTCGTGCCGGAGGAGACGTTGCGCGGGGTCGCCGAGAACCGCTGCACCACGCTGGTCCTCGTGCCGACGATGCTGCAGCGGATCGTCGACCTGCCCGAGGAGGTCCGCGCCAAGTACGACACCTCGTCCCTGCGGATCATCTTCGTCGCCGGCTCCGCGCTGTCACCGGATCTGGGGAACCGGGCGACCGCCGCGTTCGGCGACGTCGTGCACAACCTCTACGGCTCCACCGAGGTCGCGGTCGCGACAGTCGCGACGCCCGAGGACTGGCGCAAGGCGCCGGGCACCGTCGGCCGCGCGCCGGTGGGCTGCAAGGTGGCGCTGTACGACGAAAAGGGCGGCAAGATCACCGAGCCGCATGTCACCGGCCGGGTGTTCGTCGGCAGCGGGCTGAGCTTCCAGGGCTACACCGACGGGCGCAACAAGGAGATCATCGACGGGCTGCTCTCCAGCGGCGACGTCGGCCATTTCGACGAGGACGGTCTGCTGTTCATCGACGGCCGCGACGACGAGATGATCGTCTCCGGCGGCGAGAACGTCTTCCCGATCGAGGTGGAGAACCTCCTGGTCGAACGCGAGGACGTGATCGAAGCCGCGGTCGTCGGCGTCGAGGATCCCGAGTTCGGGCAGCGGCTGAAGGCGTTCGTGGTGCGGGCCGAGAAGTCGGACCTGGACGTCGACGGCGTGCGCGAGTACGTCAAGGCGAACCTCGCCCGGTACAAGGTGCCGCGCGATGTGGAGTTCCTCGACGAGCTACCGCGCAACGCGACCGGGAAGGTGCTGCGCAACAAGTTGCACTAGTACTCCCAGTCGATGCCGAAGACGCCGGGGCCGAAGTCGAGCGCGACGGCGTGGACGCCGTTGCCCTGGTCCGGTTTGAGTTCCTTCCGGTCCATCGGCGAGGTGCCTTGGCGCGAATATTGCCAGCACTTCGCCGGGCTGGACTCCGGGTCGAACCGGACCTCCAGCAGGTACTCGCGCACGGGACGCCGGAACTCGCGGTAATGCGTGTTCCGGCATTCCGGGTACGGCGGCCCGGGGTTGGTCAGCGAGTACTCGATCAGGTGAGTCTCGCCGCGGTCGATGGGCCGGTCGAAGAGCAGTTCCGCCACGGTGAGCCCGTGCTCGTCGTCGACCTCGGCGCGCCCGACGTGGCAGTTGCGCAGCGTGTTCAGCACCGGCGGCCCAGCTTCCGGGTCGCCCTGGGCGTAGACGAGCAGCCACCGGTCCTGCCCGTCCGCGCCGGCCTGGAACACCGCCCGCGCGGTCACCGCGCGTTGCCCGCCGTCCTCGGCGATCTCGCACAGGTCGTGCAGGCCGACGAGCTTCAGCTGATGGTGTTGTTCGAGCGCGTTGGGCGCGCCGACCTTCTCCAGCAGCGCCTGGAGCGCTTCGAGCGGGAAGGTCAGCGGCTGCTCGGTGGTCGCCCGGCTGCGGCGTGACGACGCCCCGCGCGGCCGTGGCGGCGGCAGCAGGCCGAGCAGGGAACCGGCGGGGATCGCCAGTACCTCTTCGAGGACGCGGACGGCGGACAGCGAACTCTGCCGTTCCGGCTGACGTTTGCCCGATTGCCAGTAACTCAGCGCGGTCACGCTCACCGACGCGCCGCGCGCGAGCAGCCGGGCTTGGATACGGTCGAGACTCAGGCCGCTCGTGGCGATGGCCGATCGCAACGCGGTGGCGAACGCGGTACGCGGTTGATCTTCATCGTCCGTGGTCACTCGGTCCGCCGCGCTCCCCGCCACCATATGCTGCCCGACCGCCCCCGTCTGCCGTTCCCTGACACCGCCCGGTTGATAACAACACGAATAACTTTAACAGTCTGAGGTAACGCTTCAGGGGCGCCTTCTGCCAGGCGAAAACGACTTTCCGGACGAGCGTCGTTACGCCGGATGGCCTAGTACTGGTAACTGTGAATCATTGCCCGCCCACCTGCGCACCGGCTTGCATGGCCCTTAACAACGATCATCCTCCCGGGTGATCCGCACGGCGCGGCAGGAAGGGAACCAGTGAGCAAGTCCCGGAAGAACCTGAAGTCCCGAAAGACCCGTAGCGGCCTCGTGGCGGGTGTCGCCCTCGCCGGGGTGACCGCGGCGGTCGCCACGTTCGGCGCGGGTGCGGCCAACGCCGAGCAGCAGGGCGAGATCCGCGGCGCCGGTGCGGCCAACGCGGTCGGCGGCAGCTACATCGTCGTCCTCAAGCCCACCGCGGTCGGCCAGGGCGTGGCCGCGGCGAGCGAGATCACCGCGAACGTGGCCGCGAAGGCGCAGGGCCTCACCGGTCAGTACGGCACCACGCTGTCCCGCACCTTCGGCTCGGCGCTGAACGGCTTCTCGATCAAGGCCGACGAGGCCGCCGCGAAGCGTCTCGCCGCCGACCCGCAGGTCGCGTACGTCGTCCAGAACAAGACGTTCAAGATCAGCGAGACCCAGGACAACCCGCCGTCGTGGGGCCTGGACCGGGTCGACCAGGCGGACCTTCCGCTCGACAACAAGTACACCTACCCGACGAAGGCCGACAACGTCACCGCCTACGTCATCGACACCGGTGTCCGCGGCTCGCACAAGGACTTCGGTGACCGCGCGACCGGCGGCAAGGACTTCGTCGACAACGACGACACCCCCAACGACGAGCACGGCCACGGCACGCACGTCGCCGGCACCATCGGCGGCACGGACCACGGCCTGGCCAAGGGCGTGAAGATCGTCGGCGTCCGCGTGCTGGACGCCAACGGCAGCGGCACCACCGAGGGTGTCGTCGCCGGTGTCGACTGGGTCGCGGCGAACGCCAAGGGCCCGTCGGTCGCCAACATGAGCCTGGGCGGCGGCGCGGACGACGCGCTGGACGCGGCGGTCAAGGGCGCCATCGACAAGGGCGTGACCTTCGCGCTCGCGGCGGGCAACGAGTCCTCCGACGCCGGCACCACCTCCCCGGCCCGCGTGAAGGAGGCCATCACGGTGGCCGCCAGCGACAAGACCGACAAGCAGGCCAGCTTCTCGAACTACGGTTCGGTCGTCGACCTGTACGCGCCGGGTGTCGACATCACCTCGTCGTGGGCGACCGGTGACGACGCCACCAACACCATCAGCGGTACCTCGATGGCCGCGCCGCACGTCGCCGGTGCCGCCGCGCTGTACCTCTCGGCGCACCCTGACGCCACCCCGGCCCAGGTCGCCGAAGGCCTGGTCGGTGCCGCCGCGGACGGCAAGATCAGCAACCCGACCGGTGGAACGGCGAACAAGCTGCTCCAGGTCAAGTAAGACCCTCGCGGACAAGCTGCCCCCGGCGAACTCCAGGCGCCGGGGGCAGCCCCGTGTCCAAGGGGATCCCAGACTTGTTACCAACGGGTAAGCTCCTGCTCATGGTCCTGCGGAAGAACATCCTGATCACCGGGGCGAGCTCCGGACTCGGCGAAGGAATGGCCAGGCAGTACGCCGCGAGAGGCCGCAACCTGGCGTTGGCCGCCCGCCGTGTCGACCGGCTCGAAGCCCTCGCCGCCGAGCTCAAGAAGGCGTACCCCGGCATCACCGTGGTCACCCGGAAGCTCGACGTGAACGACCACGACCAGGTCTTCGCCGTCTTCGAGGAGTTCCGCGAAGAGCTCGGCTCCCTCGATCGTGTGATCGTGAACGCGGGGCTCGGCAAAGGCCAGCGGATCGGCACCGGCCGCTTCGACGCCAACCGCGAGACCCTCCAGACGAACTTCCTCGCCGCGGCCGCCCAGATCGAGGCCGCCGTCGGCATCTTCCGCAAGCAGAAGGACGGCCATCTCGTGGTCGTGTCCTCGTTCCTCGCGCTTCGCGGTGTGCCCGGCAACGCCACCGCGTACGCCGCCTCGAAGGCGGGTATCTCGTCGTTCGCCGAGGGCACCCGGATCGAACTGCTGAAGACCCCGATCAAGGTCACCACGCTGCACCCCGGGTTCATCGAATCGGAGATGAACGAAGACATCTCGAAGCTCCCGGGCGCGGTCAGGGCGGAGCCCGGCGCGCAGGCGCTGGTGAAGGCGATCGAATCCGAGACGGCGAAGGCGTTCGTGCCGACGTGGCCGTGGAGCGTGCTTTCGAAGCTCTTCCCGTTCGTCCCGGCGCCGTTGCTGAAGAAGTTCGGATGACGGTCGCCGCGGACAAGACCGTCGAGGTACGCGGTGAGGACTCGTTCGACCCCGCCGCGGTGCACGCCTGGCTGACCGCGCGGGTGCCCGGGCTCGGCGACTCGCCACCCGGAGTCCGTCAGTTCCCCGGCGGCGCCTCGAATCTCACGTATCTGCTGACCTATCCGGATCGCGAGCTGATCCTGCGGCGCCCGCCGCTGGGGCACAAGGCCGCGTCCGCGCACGACATGCGCCGTGAGTTCCGGGTGCAGCAAGGGTTGCGGCCGGTCTTCCCTTACGTGCCCGAGGTGCTCGCCTTCTGCGACGACGAAACCGTGCTCGGCGGCGACTTCTACGTGATGGAGCGGCTCGAAGGCCTGATCCTGCGCGGAGATCTGCCCGCCGGTTTCGACCTGTCACCGGCGGGCGCGCGCGAACTGTGCGGCAAGGTCGTCGACCGGCTGGTCGAGCTGCACGCCGTCGACGTCGAGGCCGCCGGGCTGGCCGATCTCGGCAAGGGCGCCGGCTACGTCGAGCGCCAGGTGCGCGGCTGGTCGGAGCGATTCCTCAAGGCACGTACGGAGAACGTCCCGGACTGCGCCGAGGTGATGGCGTGGCTGAAGGACAATCGGCCGTCCGAGGTCAAGATCTGCCTGATCCACAACGACTACCGGCTCGACAACCTGGTGCTCGACGAGGAGCTGCGGATCGTCGGAGTCCTCGATTGGGAGATGGCCACCCTCGGCGATCCGCTGATGGAACTGGGCAGCACCCTGGCGTACTGGGTGCAGGACGACGATGACGACCTCATGAAGCTCAGCCGCCGTCAGCCGACGCACCTGCCGGGGATGTACACGCGCGAGGAATTCGTGCGGCGGTACGCGGAGCGGTCCGGTCTCGAAATCGGGGATTGGACGTTTTACGAGGTGTACGGCCTGTTCCGGCTCGCGGTGGTGATCCAGCAGATCTACTACCGCTACCACGCGGGGCAGACGACCAATCCGGCGCTGAAGGACCTCTGGCAGTTCGTCGGGTACCTCGACGGCCGCTGCCGCCGGATCATCGGAGGAGGAAACGCGTAGATGGGCGCGATCTATCTGGTCCGGCACGGGCAGGCTTCGTTCGGCGCGGAGAACTACGACCAGCTCTCGCCGCGCGGTTTCGAACAGTCCACTGTGGTCGGTGAGGAACTGCTCCGGCGCGGCGTCGAGTTCACCCAGGCGCGGGCGGGTTCCCTTGCCCGCCAACGGGACACGGCCGCGACGGCGTTGAAGGTGCTCGGCTCCGGGATCGCCGTCGTCGAGGACGAGCGCTGGAACGAGTACGACCACGTCGACATCGCGAAGTACCACGCCGCCGGTGTCCAGCAGACCGATTCACGGGCGTATCAGGCCGCTTTGGACGGTGCCCTGAACGCGTGGGTCTCGGCGGGTGCGTCGGGTCCGTGCGCCGAAACCTGGCCCCAGTTCCTGGACCGGGTCAAGGGTGCGCTGGCCGATGTCGTCGCGTCGCTGGGCAAGGGCGAGCACGCCGTCGTCTTCAGCTCCGGCGGCGTGATCGCGACGGTCTGCGGCGCGCTCATGGGCACGCCGGAGGCGGGGCTGCTGAAACTGAACCGGGTCACCGTGAACGCGGGCATCACCAAACTGGTGTCCGGCCGCGGCGGGGTGACCTTGTTGTCGTTCAACGAACATCCGCATTTCGAGGCGGAAGCCGCGGAACTGCTCACCTACCGCTAGGAGTTACGCGATGGCGTTCGGCGAGGTCACGGTCATCCCGGTCAACGGGCATGGTCCCGAGGACGTCGTGGTCGACGACCAGGGGCGGATCTACACCGGCGTCGACGACGGGCGGATCCTGCGCGTCACGCCCGACGGCAAGCGGATCGACGTCCTCGGCGACACCGGCGGCCGCCCGCTGGGTCTGGAGTTCTACGGCGAAGACCTCCTGATCTGCGACGCCAAGGCCGGTCTGCTCACCATGCCCCTCGCGGGCGGTCCCGTGACCACGCTGGCGACTTCGGCGGTGGGGCTCGACTTCGTGTTCTGCAACAACGCCGCCGTCGCCTCCGACGGCACGGTGTACTTCACCGACTCCTCGCGCCGCTTCGGCATCGAGAAATGGCGTGACGACCTGATCGAGCAGACCGGCGGCGGACGGCTCCTGCGGCGCACGCCGGACGGGAAGATCGAGCAGCTCGCGGACGGTTTCCAGTTCGCCAACGGCGTCGCGCTCCCGCCCGACGAGTCCTTTGTGGCCGTCGCCGAGACCGGTGCCTGCCGGGTCGCGCGCGTCTGGCTCACCGGCGACAAGGCGGGCGAGCGGGACTATCTCGTCGACGATCTGTGGGGCTATCCCGACAACATCTCGACCGGCAGCGACGGGCTGATCTGGATCACCGTGGCGAGCCCGAAGGTGCCCGCGCTTTCCTTGGTGCAGAAGCTCCCCGCGCCGCTGCGGGCCGGGGTCCGGGCGCTGCCGACCGCCCTGCAGCCCGCTCCCGCGCGGGAATGCGGGGTGCGCGGCGTGACTCCGGACGGGAAACAGGTCCACGAACTGCGCGGGGAGATCGACGGGTTCCACGTGCTCGTCGGCGTCCGGGAACGGGCCGGGACCCTCTACTTCGGGTCCCTGGAGGACAACGCGATCGCCGTCACCTCAGTCTAGGCAGAATTCGTTGCCCTCCGGGTCGTTCATCACGATGAAGCCGAGGCTCAGCGGCTCCTCGGGCTCGAAGCGCTTCACTCGCGTCGCGCCCAGGGCGACGAGCCGATCGCATTCGGCTTCGAGCGCCGCCATGCGCTCGTCTCCCCGCAGCCCGGGAGCGGCGCGGAGGTCGAGGTGGACGCGGTTCTTCGCGATCTTGTCCTCCGGGACCTGCTGGAAGAAGATCCTGGGCCCTTCGCCGTCCGGGTCTTCGAGGGCCGAGCGGGTGTTGCGCTGATCCACGGGCACGCCGACCCGTTCGAGGAACTCGTCCCACGCGTCCAGCGGGTCGGTGCCTTCGGGCACCTCGACCCCGGGAGGGCCGGGGTGGACGTAGCCCAGGGCGTCACGCCAGAAGGTGGACAGGGCCTTCGGGTCGAGGGCGTCGAAGCTGACCTGGAATTCGCGGCTCTTGCGGTTCATGGGATCACTCTGACATGCCTAGCGGACAGGATCGGTCCGCTATCTCTGGCAGAGTGGGTGACATGGAGGACGAGCGCGGGACGACCGAGCGGGTGCTCACCCTGCTCGGGCTGTTGCAGCAGCGCGCGGTGTGGACCGGCCCGGAGCTGGGTGAACGGCTCGGCGTCACTCCTCGCACGATCCGGCGCGACGTCGAGCGCCTGCGCGCGCTCGGGTATCCGGTGCAGGCGAGCAATGGTGTCGGCGGCGGCTACCAGCTCGGGCCCGGCCACGACATGCCGCCGCTGCTGCTGGACGACGAGGAGGCGATCGCCACCGCGGTCTCGCTGCTCGCCGGCGCGGGCAGCGGTGAGGCCACGCTCCGGGCACTGACGAAACTCGACCGGGTGCTGCCGACCAGGCTGCGGCACGAGGTGAGCGCGCTGTCCGGCTCGGTGGTCGCCTTCGACGGAAGCCGCGCGCCGATCGACCCCGACGTGCTCATGACCCTCGCCCGCGCCTGCCGCGATGAGGTCGAGGCGGGCTTCGAGTATCCGTCTTCGGGCTCCGCGCCGCGGCGGGTCGAGCCGTATCGCTTAGTGGCCTCGGGGCGGCGCTGGTACCTGCTCGCCTACGACCTCGACCGCGACGATTGGCGCACCTTCCGCGTCGACAAGATGACGGCGGTTTCCGCGCGATCGTGGCGGTTCCGCCCGCGCCCGGCGCCCGACGCGGCGGCTTACGTGCAGGAGAACATCGCCAGCCGGGTCTACCGGCATCAGGCGCGTTTCCTGGTCCACGCGCCCGCTTCCGTTGTGCGGGCGCAAATTCCGGCTTCGGCGGCGGTGGTGCGGGATCTCGGGCGTTCGCGGTGTGAGGTGCTGAGCGGGGCCGGGGATCTCGACTTCCTGCTGATGCATGTGGTGGTGCTGGGGCATGCGTTCGAGGTGATCGAGCCGGCGGAATTGGGGGAGCGGTGCCGGGTTCTGGCCGAGCGGTTGCTTGGCGCGGCCGGTCACGTCTCGTGAGTGGTAAGGACGGTTAGAACCGTCCTTACCACTCACGAGACGTGAGGCTCACCGGCCAGTCCACTGAGGCGAACGCCCAGCCGTCCAAGCCGCATAGAACTCCCCATGGTCCTTCGCCGTCATCAGCAGGGCCTGCGTGATCGCCTCCAGCTCGATGGAACTTCCCAAATCCATGTCGAGCTCACGCGTCAGCAGCACCTTCGTCGTGCTGTACGCCAAAGCCGGCCCATCGGCCAAACGTCGCGCCAAAGCAGAGGCGGCAGCAGGCAAGTCGGAGTCGGGAACGACCTGGGAAGCCAGGCCGATCGCCTCCGCGCGAGTCGCGTCGATCTTGTCGCCCAGCATCAGCAGTTCCGTCGCCCGGCCGAGTCCGACCAGCCGCGGCAGCAGGTACGCCGAACCCATGTCCGCACCGGCCAGGCCGACCTTCGTGAACAGGAAGGCGAACTTCGCCGACGACGCCAGCAGCCGGAAGTCGCTCGCCAGCGCGATCACCGAGCCCGCGCCCGCGGCGACACCGTTCACCGCGGCGATCACCGGGATGGGGCATTCCCGCAGCGCCTTCACCACCGCGCCGGTCATGCGCGTGAACTCCAGCAGTTCCGCGGACTCCATCTTCTGGAGTTCGCCGATGATCTCTTCGACGTCGCCGCCGGAGCAGAAACCCCGCCCCTCGCCGGTGATGACCAGCACCCGGACGTCGCCGCGGTGCGGCAGCTCGGCGAGCAGGTCGCGCAGGTCGGCGTAGCTGTCGAAGGTGAGCGCGTTCAGTTTGTCGGGGCGGTTCAGGGTGACCGTGGCGACGCCGTCGTCCACGGTGAACTCGAAGTGCTCCCAGTCCGTCGTGATCGGCGGCGTGGCGCGGAACGGGCTCATGACTGGATCCCACCTCCATCGAGAACGAGTGTCTGTCCGTTGATCGCGGCGGCTTCGGGCGCCGCGAAGAAGGCCACCGCGTGGGCGACCTCGTCGGGTTCGAGCAGGCGGCCCAGCGGCGACGCGGCGGCGAGGGCGGCTTCCGCGTCGGCTTCGTCTCGGCCGGTCCGCTCCTGGATCCGGGCCACCGACGCGGCCGTCATGTCCGTGCGGACGAAGGCCGGGCAAACGGCGTTCGCGGTGACGCCGGTACCCGCCAGTTCCGCGGCGGTCGCCCGCATCAGCCCGACGGCGGCGTGCTTCGACGCGGTATAGCCGGCCGTGTAGCGGTAGCCGATATGCGACGCCGTCGAGGCGACGGTGACGATCCGGCCGGTGTCTCGCGACCGCATCCCGGGCAGAACCGCCCTTGTGCAAAGAAAAGCGCCGGTCGCGTTGACCTCGATCTGGGTCCGCCATTGCTCCAGTGACGTCTTCGCCAGCGGGGCGCTCGCCGAGATCCCGGCGTTGTTCACCAGCACGTCCACCGGCCCGAGATCCTCGAAGTACCGGGCGACGGCGTCCTCGTCGGTGACGTCGCAGTCGGCCCGGCCTGGGGCGTGCACCTTGTCTCCGGCGGCCTGGAACCGGGCGGCGATGGCCGCGCCGATCCCGCGCGTCCCGCCGGTGACGACGACGATCCTGCTCACTCTGCCTCCACCCGGCGCAACGCGCGCCGATCGAGTTTTCCGTTGGCGGTGCGGGGGAGTTCGGTCACGAACACCACCTCGCGCGGGTATTTGTGCTTCGCCAGCTGGGTCCGCGCGTGGTCCTTGAGCTCCTCGGCCGTGACGGAAGCGCCATCCGCCAGTACGACGCACGCCCGCGGGACGACCAGGCCGTCGACGGTCACCCCCAGCACCGCGCAGTCGACGACGGCGGGATGACCGATGAGACAGTCTTCGATCTCGCTCGGCGCGACGAACACGCCGGACACCTTCAACAGGTCGTCGGCGCGGCCGTGGTGATGGAAGTACCCGTCGGCGTCGCGGCTGAACAGGTCGCCGGTGCGCAGGGTGTCGCCGTGGAACGTCCGCGCGGTCTTCTCCGCGTCGCCGTGATACTCGCGCGCGATGGTCGGTCCGGTCACCTCCAGGGTGCCGATCTCCCCATCGGGCAACGGATCCCCGCTCTCGTCCAGCACGCGAGCGGTGTAGCCGGGGACCTCGCGGCCGAGGCTGCCGACCCGCTGCGCGCCGGGCACGTTGGACAGATAGATGTGGTACGCCTCCGACGAGCCGATCCCGTCGATCACCGGGACCCCGAACAGGTTGTCCCACTTGCGATGCAGCTCCGACGGCAACGCCTCACCGGCCGACGTCGCGAGCCGCAGCGAGCTCATGTCCACAGTAGACGCCGCCGGATGGGCGATCATCGCGCTCATCATGGTCGGCACGTTGACCAGGATCGTCGGCCGGTAGCGCTCGATCAGCGAGAACAGCAGGTCGGCGGTGCTCCGCTGCGGGAACACGATCCCGGACGCGCCCACGCCGAACGGGAACAACGCCGTCAGATCGCGCGCGTAGCCGAAGAACAGCTTCGGCACGGCCAGTACGCGGTCGTCCTCGCGGAGTCCGAGTACGCCGAGCGCGTACCGGTCGAAGCTCTCCAAGGCACTGCGCGCCGGGTGTACGCACGCCTTGGGCGCACCGGTGCTGCCGGTGGTGAACTTCCAGATCGCGACGTCGTCCAGCGTGGTCGGCGCGGCCTCCAGCTCGGCCGACGCCGAGGCGATCAGCGTGGAGAACGAGTGCTCGCCGGGCAGCAACTCCACATCGCCGACGACCAGAAGGTTCCGCGCGCCGGCTTCGCGCAGCGCCGGCAACGTCGAGGCGTCCGCGATGACGACGGCGGCCTCGGTGTAGCCGAGGTAGTACGCGTAATCCTTGGGCTGCAGGAAGGAATAGACCTCGGCGGTGACCGCGCCGATCTTCTGCGCCGCGTACCACACGGCCACGAACTCGACGCCGTCGTTCAGTGCCAGCAGGACCCGCTGTCCACTTCGGACACCGAGTTCGCGCAGCACGTTCCCGGCCCGGTTCACCAGCGCCGCGAGCTCCGCGTACGTGACTTCCTCGTCGCCGCACAGCAACGCCGTCCGCTCGCCGGGGAGACGGTCCACGAAATGGGTCGCCAGATTGAAGGTCATACGAGCTCCCGGATCGCTTCGACCAGGATGTCGGTGAGCACCGAGAAGGTCTTCTCGCCTTCCTCGGCGGTCGCTAGGGCGGGGGTTCCGCAGTAGGCCTCGGTCATTCCGGCCGAGGCGAAGTCCGTGACCCCGCCGCGTGCCAGGTCGACGTGGACCGCGGGTAGCCCGCGCTGGACGGCGGCGTCGACGAGATCCGGCCGGTCGGCGAGCACCAGCGACGTCTCGTACTGCCCGGCATGGCACTCGCCCGAGCGGAACTCGTCGGTGAGGCGCGCGGCGTACCGGCGGCGGACGAGGTCGACGAAGCCGACGCCCGCCGTCTCCGCCACCCGCCGCAGCACGGCCAGATGCGCCGGTTCGAAATGGTTGTTGACCAGCAGGATCCTGGTGAGCCCCTGCTCGGCGAGCGCGCCGCAGATCTCGGTCAGGAGCGCGTACAGGGTCTCCTCGCCGATCGAGACGCCGCCCGCGAACCCGGCGGCGAACCGCGTCACCCCGTACGGCACCTCGGGCAGGATCAGCACGCGCAAGCCGGGATCGCCTGCCAGCCGTGCGGCGGCCCGCTCGCACATCCCCCGGGAGATCAGGGGATCGGTGCCCAGCGGCGCGTGCGGTCCGTGCGGCTCGACGGCGCCCACCGGGAGCAGCAGCACGGGAACGCGCGCGTCGGACGCGAGCGCGGCCACCTGACGCGAGCTCAACTCCGCGAAGTACGTCACTCGAATCAAGCTACACCGCAGCGGCCTGAGGTGTATAGAGTTGCGCGCATGCCCGAATCGGCCACGCCCCACGGCGACCCAGGTCCCCAGGAGCTGGTGATGACCCTGCTCGGCACCTACGTGTCGCCGCGCGAGACCCGCCGTGTCTGGTCCGGTGGCCTGGTCGGCGTGCTCGCCGGGCTCGGCTTCTCCGACGGCGCCGCGCGGATCGCGCTGGCCAGGCTCGCCCGCCGCGACCTGCTCGCGAGGCACAAGGCGGGCAGGCTCGTCCACTACTCGCTGACCCGCCGCACGATCGCGCTGCTGGAGGACGGCGACCGCCGGATCTTCTCCCTCGGCAGACGCGAACGCGAAGTGGGGGAGTGGACCGTGCTGTGGCAGAGCATCCCGGAGAGCCGTCGCCAGGCAAGGGAGCGCTTGGTGCGGCGGCTGCGCTTCCTCGGTTTCGGCCCGGTCCAGGACGGCACCTGGATCGCCCCGCACGACCGCGAGGCCGAAGTGCTCGCCCTGCTGGCCGAGCTGGACGTCGCCGAACACGCGGGGCTGATGCTCGGGAAACCCTCGGCCGGCCTCGACGTCCGGCGCTTCGCCGCGCGGGCCTGGAACCTCGACGGTCTCGCCGCGCGTTACGACGCCTTCGTCCGGGATTTCGGCGGATACCCGGGCGACCTGCCCGACGCCGAGGCGTTCCGGGTCCGGACCTGGCTGACGCATACGTTCCGCGCCTTCCCGTCACTCGATCCGGAGCTCCCGGTCGGGCTGGTGCCCGCTCCGCCGAGCCGGGCGGCCGCGGTCGAGTTGTTCCACGATCTCTATCAGGCGCTGGCCCCGGCGGCGCAACGCCATTTCGACGAGGTGACAGAAAAATGACTGGCGACCGGGAGGGGCTCTTGATCTTTTCGGGGTCGCGCCGTTTTCGGCCGGCAGGCCCCGTGATCGCGATGGCAGGGCGCCGTCGCGGGCAACGTGCGCTGATCGGGAAGGGTGCGCCCTGGCAGCGCGATCACGGTCGGCGCGATATCGATGGAGTGACAGAAAAATGAACGACACTCAGGCCGCATTGAGTTACACGTCCTACCTTTCGCTGGACGAATTGCTGGACGCGCAGCATCCGCGGTCCGACGAGCACGACGAATTGCTCTTCATCGTGATCCACCAAGTGTATGAACTTTGGTTCAAACAAGTTCTCCACGAGGCGCTTTACCTGCAGGAGCAACTCGAGGCGGGTAACACCGCTCACGCCATCCGCACTTTGCGGCGAATCCTGACTATCTTCAAGGTGGTGGTCGCGCAGATCGATGTGCTCGAGACGATGACTCCGAGCCAGTTCACCAGTTTCCGTGCGCGACTCGACGCGTCGAGCGGGTTCCAGTCTGCTCAGTTCCGTGTCCTGGAGGCCGTCCTCGGCCGCCGGGACGAGCGGGTGTTCGCGCATTACCCCGAAGGCGGTGAACAACGTGCCCAAATCGCGGACGCGATGTCACGGCCGTCGCTCTTCGACTCCTTCGTCACCTACCTCGCGGTGAAGGAGTACGACGTCCCGACCGGGCGCGATGTCACCAAGCCACTCGAACCCTCTCCGGCGCTCCAAGAGGTTCTGTTGCGGGTCTACCGCGACGACACCGGGCCGTCCGTCGTGGCGGAGCACCTGGTCGATCTGGACGAAGGGATGCAGGAGTGGCGGTATCGGCACGTGAAGATGGTCGAGCGCACCATCGGAGACAAGACCGGGACGGGGGGTTCGTCGGGCGCGCACTATCTGCGTACGACGCTTTTCTCCCCGATGTTCCCGGATCTCTGGGCGGTGCGGAGCAGGCTTTGACGAACCTCGGCGAACTCCGCCGCGATCCCAACGCGCTCGCGGAGCACTACCAGGCGTTCGGTGTGGCGGACCGGATCCTGCTGACCGGCCACTCGCATCAGGCCTGGCCGGACGTCGCGCGGGAAGGCCTTCTCGAAGCCTTCGCCGACGCGGCCGAAGAGGTCGACACGAAGTGGGACCGTGCCTTCGCGAAGGCCGACGAGATGCGGGCCGGGTTCCGGGCCCTGCTCGGTGATCCGCACGGCGCCATCGCGCTCGGCGCCAGCACCCACGATCTGGTGATCCGGTTCCTTTCGGCGATGGACCTGCCTCGCCGTCCGCGCCTGGTCACCACCGACGGCGAGTTCCACACGCTGCGCCGTCAGCTGGGCAGGCTGGCGGAGGAAGGCGTCGAGGTGGTCCGCGTCCCCGCGGCGCCGGTCGCCACGCTGGCCGAACGCGTCGCGGCCGAGGTCACCGAAGACACCGCCGCCGTGCTCGTCTCGGCCGTGCTGTTCGAGACCTCGCGGCTCGTGCCGGGCCTCGCGCATCTCGCCGACGTCTGCCTTTCGAAGTCGGTGAACCTCGTCGTCGACGCCTACCACGCGCTCGGCGTCGTCCCGTTCTCGCTGCACGACCTCGGGCTCACCAACGCCTGGGTGCTCGGCGGCGGGTACAAGTACCTCCAGCTCGGCGAGGGCAACTGCTTCCTGCGGATGCCCGCGCACGCGCAGGAACTGCGGCCGGTCGTCACCGGCTGGTACGCCGAGTTCGGCGCGCTCGCGGACGAGCGCCGTCCCGGCCAGACCGCCTACGCCGCCGGATCGGACAGGTTCGCCGGAGCGACCTACGACCCGACGAGCCACTACCGGGGCGCTCGCGTCTTCCGGTTCTTCGCCGAGCACGGGCTCACGCCCGAGTTCCTGCGGGAGGTGTCGCGGCACCAGGTGGGCTTCCTCGCCGAGGGCTTCGACAAGCTCGGGCTGCCCGAGGACGTCGTCACCCGTGACCGGGAGACCCCGCTTGACCGCGTCGGCGGCTTCCTGTCGCTGAAATGCGCCGACGCCGGCGCGCTGCAGGCCGCCCTCGCCGAACGCGGCGTCCGGACCGACAGCCGCGGCGCGTACCTGAGATTCGGGCCGGCGCCGTATCTGTCCGACCGTCAGCTCGATTCCGCGCTCCGCGTCCTTCAAGAGGTCGTCAACGGCTGAGACACCTCGCCCCCGGCTTGGCGAACGGACCGGGGCGATCTAGGTTTGCGATGTGGCACCGTCGCCGCCGGACGACCTTCGTCGGGGACTGTGCCTTGTTGCAGGAACTTCGCACGTGAGCCACAAGCAGCGTGCACTCCAGGACAAGGAGTCACCACAGTGACCGAAGTGTTCGGCCAAGGTACCGGCCATGAACAGGTCGTCTTCTGTCAAGACCAGGCCACCGGCCTGAAGGCCATCATCGGGATCTACTCGACGGCGCTCGGGCCGTCACTGGGCGGGACCCGGTTCTACCCCTACGAATCCGAAGACGCCGCGCTCGCGGACGTCCTCGCGCTGTCGAAGGGGATGGCGTACAAGAACGCGCTCGCCGGGCTCGACCTCGGCGGCGGCAAGGCCGTCATCATCGGCGACCCCCAGAAGCACAAGACCGAAGCGCTGCTTCGCGCCTTCGGCCGGTTCGTCCAGACGCTGGGCGGCCGCTACATCACCGCCTGCGACGTGGGCACCTACGTGCAGGACATGGACATCGTCGCCCGCGAATCGGAGTACGTCACGGGCCGCTCGCCGGAGAACGGCGGCGCCGGCGACTCCTCGGTGCTCACCGCTTTCGGCACCTACCAGGGCATGCGCGCCTCCGCGGACGCCGTCTGGGGTGTCCCGGAACTCGCGGGCCGCAAGGTCGGCGTCGCCGGGGTCGGCAAGGTCGGGCACATCCTGGTCGGGCATCTGATCGAGGCGGGCGCGCAGGTGGTCGTCACCGACGTCTCGCCCGCGGCGATCGAACGCACCCGCGCGGCGTACCCCGGCGTCGAGGTCGTCGACGACATCGACGCGCTGATCGGCACCGAACTCGACGTCTTCGCGCCGTGCGCGCTGGGCGGGGTGCTCACCGACGAGACCGTCGGGCGGCTCCGGTCCAAGATCGTCTGCGGCGCGGCCAACAACCAGCTCGCGCATCCGGGCGTCGGCAAGCAGCTCGACGACCGCGGCATCCTCTTCGCGCCGGACTACCTGGTCAACGCCGGTGGCGTGATCCAGGTCGACGACGAGCGGCACGGCTTCGACTTCGCGCGCGCCAAGCGCAAGACGACGGCCATCTTCGACACCACGAAGGCGGTGTTCGCGCTGGCGAAGGCCGACGGTGTCCCGCCGGCGACGGCGGCGGACCGGCTGGCCGAGCGGCGGATGGCGGAGGTCGGCGGGCTGCGGTCGATCCTGACGGTGTAGCTCACGCCCCGCGAAGCCGAAGGTTGCGAAAGCCGCTTTCGCAACCTTGAACGTTGCGAAAGTGGCTTTCGCAACACCGGCTGCACACCGCTGACTTGAGAAACCACTTCCCCTGCGGGCAGCGGCACCGCGGGGCCCCACATGACGCGAAAGCCACTTCCGGGACACCAGATGTCTCGAAAGTGGCTTTCGCGTCATGTTCGTCCAGCGGGACGGACAAGCGGGCAGTGCCGGGGACTCAGCCGCTCTTGCGACGGAAGGTGCGCTTGTTCGCCGCCGGACCGTGCGCGTGCAGGTTCTTCCCGCCGCCGTTCTCGTGCGACGAGCCGGAGCGGGCCTGAGCCTGCTTGCGCTCCAGGGCCTCGCGGAACTTGCGCTTCGTGTCGTCCTCTTCGCCATCCGCCGGGGACGGTGCGGGTTCAGTCATTCTTACCTCCGAGGTGACGACATGTGACGTTCTCACCCTGTCAGGAACCGACCGGCTTGGCGAGTCGATTTACGTCACCTGGGCGGGGACGGCAGCCGGACCGGGCCGCCGAACCGGACCCGGTCCCGCAGAAGCGGGCGCCAGCAGTGATCGCACAGCAGGATCGGCTTCAGCCGGTTGCCGCAGTCCACGTGCTCCAGCGTGATGTCCGGCTCCTGGCCGGGTACCTCGAAACCCCGCGACCATTCGGCGATGAAGGCCAGCGCGGGGAAGAACGCGAGCCCTTTCGCCGTCAGCCGGTAGTCGTGCGCGTCGGTGCGGGTCTTCGCGGCCCCGGTCCGCAGCACGCCGGCGTCCACGAGTCTCGACAGCCGCCCCGAGAGCACGCTCGGCCCGATGCCCAGTTCGCGTTCGAACTCCGAGAAATGCCGTGCCCCGAGCAGCGCGCTCACCACGACCCCGGTCGACCACCGGTCGCCGAGGAGTTCCATGGTGTCCGGGAAGAACATCAGCGGATCGCCCGCGAGGGACTCGGCGTCCTTGCGGCGGAAGCGTTTCGACGCCGTCGCTTCGACGACGCCGGTGTCGTCGAGCCGCCGCGCGCGGACGTCGCGGGCGTCGACCCGGCGTTCGCAGGACGCGCAGCCGAGCGGCGCCGAGGTGGCCAGTTCGCAGTCGAGGTGGATCAGTGTCGGCAGTACGGCACGCCGTCCCTCGACCCATTCCCGTTCCCACGCCCAGATCGAGATCAGCAGCGGCCACAGATCGAGGCCGCGTTCGGTGAGCCGGTACTCGTGCCGGGTGCGGCGCGCGTCCCGGTACGGCGTGCGGACGAGGACGCCCGCGTCGACCATGTCGCGCAGCCGCCCGGACAACGCGGTGGGGGAGATGCCGAGCCGCAGCCGGAGCTCCTCGTAACGGCGGAAGCGCAGGAAAAGGCTCTGCAGGATCAGCAAGGTCCACTGATCGCCGAGCAGTTCGAGCGCGCGGCGCAGCGGATCGCCCGCCGGCCGGACGCGGTGCGCCGTCGCCTCTGTCACGTGGTTCCTTCCGCGGTGGGGTCGCTGTCAGCGTACTACTGACTACAGCAGCAGAAGCCTCTTGACACCTGACTACAGCAATCGTAGTGTCTCGGCCATCGGTCAACACGAACCAGCCGGGGAGTACCGATGACGAGCACCTCCGAGCAGCCGGTCCTGGTGGCGGCCGCCACCGGTGAACCCGAGGTCAACCCGTATCTGATGGGCGTCTACGCCCCGGTCGGCGAAGAGATCGACGCGAGCGACCTCGAAGTCGTCGGCAAGATCCCCGCGGACCTCAACGGTGTGTACCTGCGCAACGGGCCGAACCCCCGGTTCGAGCCGGAGGGGCGTTACCACTGGTTCGACGGCGACGGCATGATCCACGCCGTCCACCTGGAGAACGGCAAGGCCCGCTACCGCAACCGCTGGGTCCGCACCAAGGCGTTCGAGGCCGAATCCGAAGCGGGCAAGGCGCTCTGGAAGGGCGTCATGGAGTCGCCCAAGGGCAACCCGTCCGGCAACACGCACGGACTGAACATCAAGGACAGCGCCAACACCGACCTGATCTTCCATCGCGGCAAGGTGCTCTCCACCTGGTACCTGTGCGGCACGCCGTACGCGGTCGACCCGCTTTCCCTGGAGACGCTGGGCGCCGAGGACTTCCTCGGCACACTGGTCGGCGACATGATGGCCCATCCGAAGGTCGACGAGCGCACCGGCGAGATGTTCTGGTTCGACTACGGGCCGCGGCCGCCGTACCTGCGCTACGGCGTGATCAGCGCGGACGGCAGGGTCGCGAGCACGACCGACATCGAGCTGCCCGGCCCGCGCCTGCCGCACGACATGGCGATCACCGAGAACTACGCCGTCTTGATGGACTTACCGCTGGTCCAGGACATGGAGGCGGCGCGCAACGGCCGTCACAGGCTGTTGTTCGACCGGTCGCTGCCGAGCCGTTTCGGGGTTCTTCCCCGCTACGGTAACGGTAGCCAGATCCGCTGGTTCGGAGCCAGCCCGTGCTACATCTACCACGTCGTCAATTCCTGGGAGCAGGGCGAGGAAATCGTCCTCGACGTCTGCCGCGTCCAACGTCCGGAACCACGTTCCGACGCGCGCACCCCGCTCGCCAAGATGCTGTCGTATCTGCGGCTGGACGCCTCACTGCACCGGTACCGGTTCAACCTCCGGACCGGGCAGTGCCTGGAGAACCAGCTCGACGACGACAACACCGAATTTCCGTCCGTCGATTCGAGGGTGGTCGGCGGCCGGAATCGCTTCTCCTACGCGGTGCACATCTCGCCGGAGTCGACGCTCAAATTCGACGGCCTGGTGTGCTACGACAATCTTGCCGGCGTCAAGACCGAACACCGGTTCGGTCCGGGCCGGTGGGGCAGTGAGGCGCCGTTCGCACCCCGCGACGGCGCGGCCGCCGGTTCCGCCGACGGCTATCTGGTGACCTTCGTCCAGGACGAGCGTGAGGGGCGCTCGGAGCTGGACGTCTTCGACGCCGCCGATCTCGCTGCCGGACCCGTGGCCAGGGTCCTGTTGCCCCAGCGTGTCCCGCTCGGTTTTCACGCGACCTGGGTCCGGGCGGACCAGCTGGAACCTTCCCGTGATCGATGATCCCCGTCGCATTCGCCCACCGGAGGGGTGTGGGCAGATGTGTCAGGGCCGGAAAGCCGCGTCCGAGTCGCCCCTTCCAGGGGGTGGGGCGACTCGGACCCGGCGTCGCGGACGAACCGCCGGGCGAGCGCGCCGAACGCGGTCGCGGCGGTGAACACGAGGGCGGCGACGCCCGTTTCGGCAGTGAACTGGAGCGCGCCCAGCGTCCCGGCGGTGAATCCCGAATGGACACTCCAGGCGATCAGCGCCGTCCCGGCGGTCGCGGTCAACCTCGTCACGATGCCGGTGACGAGTACTACGAAACCCAAGGCCAGTAAGGAAAAGACGTGATGTCGCGCCGAGCCGAGCAGACCGGCCACCGACGCCGCGGCGACGACGGCGGCACAACCGAACGGGAAGCCGAAACACTCGGTTTTCCTCATCCGCCCAGTCAACTCCGCGTCACGGGTCGTGCCGCGCGCGTGAACGCGTTCCCTACGTCTCCTCCGGGAACTTTGACGGAATCCTGACCATTCAGGCCTTACGGGCGTGCGCGATGATCGCGTCGGCGATCGCGGGCCACAGCTGCCGCGGCAGTTCGTGCCCCATCCCGGGGAACAGCAGCAGTTCCGCGTCCGGGATCGCTTCCGCGGTCGCCTTCCCGCCGCTGACGTTGATCAGCGGGTCGCTTTCGCCGTGGATGACGAGCGTGGGGACACGGACCTCGCGCAGCTTCGCCGTGCGGTCACCCGAAGCGACGACCGCGGCGGCCTGCCGCAGCGCGCCCTCGGGGTGATTCGCGCGGTCGTAATTGCGAGTGGCCTTCATCCGCAGGAACTCTTCGTCGGACGGGTGACCGGGTGAACCCACGAGCCTGAACCATTCGATTCCGTCTTCGATCGCCTGCTCCCTGGTGGCGGCTGGCGGGCGGGTCAATCCGGCGAGCGCGGCCGGCTCCGGCTGCCCGACCGAGGGATCCCCGGTGGTCGACATGATCGACGTGAGGCTGAGCAGCCGCTCGGGCGAGTCGATCGCGAGCTGCTGCGCGATCATCCCGCCCATCGACGCGCCGACGACGTGCGCGCGGCCGAAGCCGAGCGCGTCGAACAGCCCGGTGATGTCGGCGGCGAGATCGGACAGCAGATACGGCGCCGTGGTCAGGTCGCCCGCGGCGAGCGCGGCCAGATCCGGCGTGGGGAGATCGTCCAGATAGGACGAGAGGCCGATGTCGCGGTTGTCGAAGCGGACGACGTGGAATCCGCCATCGGCGAGCAGTTCGCAGAAGCCCGCCTCCCACGTCACCATCTGGGCACCGAGTCCCATCACCAGCACCAGTGGCGGATCCGCGGGGGAGCCGAAGGTGTCGTACTCGAGTTCGAGACCGTTCACACGCGCGCGGGGCATGGCCTGATCCTGCCGGACGCCCCCGCCGTCCGACCAGCCGAAGGCGGATACGGTAGCCCGCATGCCGACTTTCTCCGAAGACGCGGGTTCCCGGCCGAGGTCCCGCGCGGCTTCCGGACGGCCGGCCGTCACCAGGGACCGGATCGTCGACGCCGCGCTCGAGCTGTCGGCGGAGTCGGGTCTGGAGAACTGGACGTTGCGGCAGCTCGCGGCCGCGGTCGACGCCTACCCCGCGGTGGTCTACCACCACGTCGGCGACCGGGACACCGTCGTCGTCGCGGTGCTGGACCGGGTGGTCGGCGAACTCACGCTGCCCGACGAGTCCTTGTCGTGGCGGGACTGGTTCGACGATTTCCTGCCCACCGTGCGGACCGTGCTGCGCCGCTATCCCGGTTCGGCGCGCCGCCTGGCCCTGTTCGGGCCGTCGGTCGCCGCCGCCGTGCCGACCATGAACACCGGCATCGGCCGTCTGCTCGCGGCCGGTTTCGGCGGCGAGGCGCCGTTCGCCTACAACCTGCTGCTCGCCACCGCCTGTCAGTTCGTCGCGATGGAGGACGACCGCGAGACCGCGATGGCGCTCCAGCTCGACCGATGCGAGGGATACGCGGCGTACCGCACGCGCGACGACCTGCCCGGGATGGCGGCGCTGGGCGAGTCGATCGCCGAGCTGGTCGCGGACCCCGACCTCGCGGCCGGTTACTACGAGCGGCTTTACCATTACGCCGTGCAGCGCTGCCTCGACGGACTCGAACTCCGGCTCACCCAGCTGAACGCAATCGGACGTTTGACAGAGCCGTGACAGCGAATCGGCGTAGTGTGGAGGAATACCGGTGCTCGTCACCGGTCCCGAAGCCCCTGGCACCAACCTCCCCCTCGAGGTGCCGGGGGCTTCTCCCCGTTCAGCCTCGCTGAATCGCGGGGAAGACGTCGCCGACCAGTGTGACCAGCGATTTGCTGAGCAACGTGTGCACCTGCGCGCGATCGAGCGAACCGCGTACGAGCCATTCCCGGCCCGCCGCCTTGACCATCCCGCCGAACGCGCGGACCAGCGCGTTCAGCTCCTGCCCGTGCTCGCTTTCGCGGGAAAGGCCGACGGCTTCGAGCACCCGGTCCGCCGATTCGCGATCGGCCTCTTCGAGGATCCGTTCGACCTCGAGGTCCCGGCCGATGCCCTCCGGCGCGATCGCGGCCAGCCACATCTTCTCCTGGCTGGTGACCATGTCCAGGAACCAGTCGATGGCGACGTCGGCACGCAGTTCGAGCGGTCCTTCCGGCAGGATTTCGACGGCGAGCCGCGGCACGGTCAGCGCCCGCCGGATGATCTCCAGATAGAGCTCGCGTTTGGTGCCGAAGTAATGGTTGATCAGACCCCTGGCGACCCCGGCCTCCGCCGCGATGTCCGAAGTGGACACTTCCGAGTACGGGCGGTCGGCGAAAAGGCGGGCCGCGCAGGCGAAGATCTGCTCCTTGCGTTCGTCCGGTTCCAGTCTCCGCCATCTCGGCGCCGGCTCGGTGGTCATGCGGTCAATCTTCCCACGATCGATTCAGCCCGGCCGGGCAGCGGCCGGATCCGCGTGACATTCAAAAGCAAAGTGTCAGTTAATCCGGCGTGTACCGTCTGTTGGCCCGCTGGTCTTTACCGTCTTCAATCAGGTGGCATGCCGTGCGCGCTGTCGGGGCGCGTTTGCCTCCTACCGGCCCGGCCTGGCGAGTAACCCCCCCTAGCTCGCCAGGCCCGGGCCTTCTTCTTTCGGCGAGGGCCGTTCGGCGGGCAGCAGCAGCGTGAATGTCGTCGGCGCCGGGCTGGTCAGACGCAGCCGTCCGCCTTCCGCCTCGGCCAGGCTCCGCGCCAGCCGCAGCCCGATCCCGTTGCCTGCGTGCTCCTCGGACCGCTCCCCGGTGACGAACGGATCGTGCCCGTCCTCGATGGCTCCCTCGTCGCTCACGTCGATGGCCAGCGCGTCCCCGGCGTCGCGCGCCAGGACGGACACCGTGCCGCGTCCGTGGGTCGCCGCGTTGTCCAGCAGCACGGCGAGCACCTGCCGCACGGCCGCGTCCGCCGCCCGCGCCGGCAGCGCGTCACGGCCGCTGATCCGCAGCGCACGGCCGCGTCCGGCGAGCAGGCCGTGCCAGGTCTGGCGGATCTCTTCGAACAGTTTGCCCAGGTCGAGCAGGGCGCGCGGGGCCCTCGTCTGCTTGGCCAGTGCCAGCAGATCGTCGATGGTGCGTTCCAGCCGGTCGGCCGAGGCGATGCCGTCCCGGATCGTCGCGTAGGGATCGCGGTCGGGGCTTTCCAGCGCCGCCTCCAGTTGCAGGCGCAGCCCGGTCAGGGGCGTCCGCAGCTGGTGTGAAGCGTCGGCGGAGAAGGTCCGCTCGCGGTCCAGCGTCTCGCCGATCCGCTCGGACGTGACGTCGAGCGCTTCGGCGACCTGATCGATCTCGCGGACCCCGGTCCGGCGGGCGCGGACGGTGAAATCGCCCTCGCCGAGCCGTTCGGCGGTGGCGGCCAGATCCTCCAGCGGCCGCGCGAGCCGGGTGGCGATCCGGCGCCCGATCAGCCAGCTCGCACCGATCGCGACCCCGGCGAGCGCGATCATCTTCAGCCAGGTCAGGCGGATCTTGGCGTCCAGTTCCGCGCGGGGATGGGCGGCGCGGACCACGCCGACCAGCGATGGTCCAGAGAGCACGGGAACGGCGAGGACGACCTCGTCTTCGCGGGTGCCGGTCGCCATGTCGGTGTGGTGCGCTTCGCGGACGAACCGGTCTTCGCTGGCCGGGCCGTTGCCTGCCAGGAGCCTGCCGGTCGGGGTGTAGACGGCGACCCTGATCCCGCGGATCCGGCCTTCCTCCGGTTTGACCGGTCTCAGTTCCGGGATCCGGCCGTTGGCCAGGTCGCCGGTCACGCCGAGGACGACGGTGTCGGCGACCCGTTCGAGGTCGTGGGTCGAATTGCCCTCGTGGAACCGGGCGACCGCGACGGCCAGCGGCGCCCCGAACAGGGTGATCGCCAGCACCGCGGCCAGCACGGTGAGGGTGACGATCCGGCGGCGCACGCTCAGAGTGTGGCCGAAGTGCGGAAGGATCACCCACTCGACGCGATATTTTGCCGTCCGTTGACCTGAGATCAAGGCGATGTTGACCCCTTTCGCCTTACCTTGGGGCCATGCGCCGACGTGCCGCCGTCATGGCAGGCCCGGGGCCCGGATCCGTCCCCCTCGTCCGGTTCGCCGTCCCGGGCGAGTGTGTGGCCGTGCTGCCCGCCGGAGGTGGCGAGGCCCCCATCGGCGCTCCCGGGGCAGCCGTGCTGCTCCGGCGCGGGAACCTCTTCGATCACCTCACCGTCGCCCGGAACGTCGTGCTGGCCGGCAGACTCGCCGGTCGCCGTTCCCTCCGCTCCGCCGACGACCTGCTCGAACTGGTCGGGCTGGCCGGACGGGGCGGCGACTATCCGGACACGCTGTCGGCGCTGGAAGGCGCGCGGGCCGGAGTCGCCGTCGCGCTGGCCGGGGCGCCCGAGGTGGTCCTCGCCGACGAACCGACCGGTGAACTCGACGGGCTCGCCGCGCTCGAACTCATGGATCTGCTGTGCGCCGTCGCGGCCCGCGGGACGGCCGTCGTCGTGGCGACCCGTGACGCCGAGATCGCGGCTGCCGCGCAGCGGATCGTGAGAGTGGCGTGACGGCGCCGCTCGTCCGCGCCGACGAGCTGGCGCACACCTACGGTTCCGGGCTGACCGCCGTGGTCGCCGTGCACGGCGTCACCTGCGTGATCGCCGCGGAGACCCGCGCGGTGGTCACCGGACGGGCGGGCGCCGGGAAGACCACGCTGCTGCACCTGCTCGCCGGGATGAAGAAGCCGACGGCGGGCACCGTCGACTGGCCCGCCTTCGAGCCGTCGCCGCCGGGCCCCGACCTGATCGGGCTGGTGCTGCAGGACGGCGGGCTGCTGCGCGACCTCGACGTCCGGCTCAACGTCGCGCTGCCGCTCGTCCTCGCCGGGCGGACCGGCACGGCGGTCCGTGACGCCGTCGACGGCGCTCTGGAGCTCGTCGGCCTCGGCGGTTTCGCCAAGAAGGCGCCCCGCGACCTGACCGGCGAGCAGATCCGGCTCGCCGTCCTGGCCAGGGCGCTCGCACCCGCGCCGAAACTGATCCTCGCCGACGACCCGGCGGGCTGGCTCGACCAGCGCGAAGGCGAGCGGCTCCTCGGCAGGCTCGTGCGTGCCGCGGACCAGCTGGCCGCCGGACTGCTGGTGGCCACGGCCGAACCGGCCCCAGCCGGGCTCTTCGGCGAACAGTGGTCCATGGTCGACGGGAAGCTGGTGCTGGACCGATGATCGCGGCGATGGCCCTGTGGGTCGGCGGGATCGCGCGGGTGCGCCCCGCCCGGCTCGGCGTGCCCGCGGCCGGGGTCGCGATCGTGACCACGCTGCTCGCGGTGCACGACTGGACCTGGGCCCCGGCACCGCGCTGGATACCCGCGATGGTGCTCGTGGTGCTGCTGGCCACCCCCTCGGCGAGGGTGCTGCGGGCGGATCAGGACCTGCTGCGCGCCCGCGGCGCCACCGGCGGGCAGGTGGTCGGACTGGCCGCCGCCGAGGCCGCGGCGGCCGGGCTCGCCGGCGGCGTGGCCGGGGTGACCCTGTCCCTGGCCTGTGGTTACTCGACCGGCACGGGTTTGGCGATCGTCCGGGAAATCGTTCTCTTGCTGCTCGCCGGACTGCTCGTCGCGGCACTCGCCATCCTGCCCCCGGTGCTGCGCGAGTGGTACTTCGTCCCGGCCGACGGCGGGCCGCCCTGGTGGTCGCCCTACGGCCTCGACTTCATCCTGCTCGCGCTCGCCTTCGTCTGGCCGCTGTTCGGCTGGGCGGGCGGCACGATGCTGCTGTGGCGGCTGGTGGAGCTGGGGCTGCGGAAGGGAAAGCGGGTGATCGGCGGCATACTCCGGCCGCTCGTCTCCGGGCTCGCGGGCGTGATCGCGCTGTCCATTTCGTGGCGGAGCGCGCTACTGGCGCGGTCGGTGGTGCTGGTCGCGCTGGCGGTGGCGTTCGCCATTTCGACCGCCCTCACCAAGGACGGCTGCGGCGAGGCCGAGGTGGACATGGTCGCCTCCCTGATCCTCGCGGCCGCCGCGGCCGGGCCGTCGTTCGGGGCGGCGCTCAACGAACGTCGCCGCGATCTGCTGATCGTGAGCACGCTCGGCGGGAAACGGCGGCAGGTGGCGGCGTTCATCGCGGGCGACGCGCTGGTGGTCGGCGGCGGCGGCCTGATCGCCGGGCATCTGCTCGGCGTGCTGTTCGTCTTGGTCTCGCAGGTGGAAAAGGTGCCTTCGCCGCACGGCTACATCGGGCTGCTGGCGGTGGTGGTGATCGTGTCGTGCGTGGCGGCGTCGGCCCGGATCGCGCAGCTCGCCGCCCGCGACGAGGTCTCCGACCTGCGCGACTACTGACTTTCGAAGGGCTGTTCGAGGCGGTAGCCGTGGCCGCGCAGGGTCGAGATCCTGGGCGCCTGCTCGGGGGTGGGCGCCGATTCGGTCAGCTTCCGGCGCAGCGCCGCGATGTGGACGTCGAGCGTCTTCGTGGAGCCGTACCAGTGCGCGTCCCACACCTCGGACATCAGCGTGTCCCGGCTGACCGCGACGCCCGGCTGCTCGGCCAGCCGGGCGAGCAGGTCGAACTCCTTGGCCCGCAACGCGATCTCCCGGCCGCCGACGCTGACCCGGCGGCCGGCGGTGTCCACCCGCAGATAGCCGATGGCGATCGCGGGCCTGCTCTCCGGCGGGGCCGTCCCGCGCCGCAGATGCGCCCGCACCCTGGCGAGCAGTTCGCCGAGCCGGATGGGTTTGGTGAGGTAGTCGTCGGCGCCGGCCTCCAGGCCCACGACGACGTCCATCTCCTCCTGCCGCGCGGTGAGGATGACCAGGACGGCGCCGGGCAGCTCCGCCCGCAGCCGTCGGCAGACCTCGACCCCGTCCAGATCCGGCAGCCCGAGGTCGAGCAGGACGAAGTCGATGTCGCCGTCCGCCGCGGCCGCGAGCGCGGTGCGGCCGTCGCGCTGCCAGGAAACCTCGTAGCCGTGCAGACGGAGGGTCGATTCGAGGACGCCGCCGATCGCGTCGTCGTCTTCCACCACCAGCAGTTTCGGCATGCGGGGCAGCTTAACCGTTGAACACTGTTCTTTTCGGCTGAGACGTTAGGAACACCACGCCTGACGTAACGGGGCGCTAACGTTTCCTTCGGTATGTCCATAAAGGACAGATCGCGGCCGCCGCGAGGCACAGCCAGGCGAACACGTCACCGACACGGCCGTACACGGTCTGTGTTCTCGGCTGCACCGGCAGATCGGCGACGAGCGTCTGCTGATCGGTGCGGTAGTAGCCGGCGTGCCCGAGCACCCGGCCCTGACCGTCCACAGCTGTGGAATTCCCGTGGGTGGAGTGCCGGAAGAGCGAGTATCCGTTCTCCACCGCGCGGAAGACGGCCTTTTCCGCGTGCAGCGAGCCGAATCCCGGCCAGTCGTTGGCGGGGACGAGCATCAGCGAGGTCCCCTTGTCCGCGGCCTGGCGCATCAGGCCGGGGAAATCCGCGTCGTAGCAGATGACCGACGCGATCCGGCCGTACGGCGAATCCGTCGTGGGGACGACGCCAGGGCCGGGCGTCATCGGCTCCATCGGCGTCGGATGCGTCTTGTCGTAGGTCCACAGCACCTCGCCGGTCGGCCCGACGAGCACGACCACGTTGCGGATATGGGGAGCGTGCGACGTGTAGAGCGCGTACGCGAGTCCGACATGGATCCCCGCCTGCTTCGCCTCGGCGCCGACGCGGGCGAGCAGCGCCGCTTGGTCGCGTTCCAGCACGCTGGCGTGCGTTTCCGGCCAGAGCACGATCTTCGCCCCCGCCGACGCCTGCTGCCGGGTCCTCGTCACGAGATCGTCGGTGACCGGTGCGAACGCCGCACCGACCGCGACCGGGTCGGCGGTGACGACTTCTTCGGCGCGCCAGTACTTCACGCCGATCCGCTCCAGCGCGTCGGAACTCGACCGGTCCGCCTCGGCCGACGGGCTGATCCCCGCGACCCGCACCGTCTTCGTCGTGGGAGCGTCGAACAGCAACCGCGCGCCACCGGCGGCGAACACCACACCGAGCAGGCAAAGGTGCACGACGACCGCGCGCCTGACCGGCCGCCACCCTTCCGCCCAAACGGTGTTCGCCACCGAGGCGAACCACGCCAGGACGAACGTGAGGCCGTACACGCCGGTCACGGAGGCCGTTTGGAGCAGCGGCAGGTTCGTGGACTGGGTGCTGCCGAGCGCGCCGAAGTCGCCGAACCCGGTGATCACCGTGAAGAGGTATTCACCGGCGACGAGCGTCACCGGGAACACCAGTGTCCTCAACGGGCCGGCGCGGTCGGCGAACAGGCGATCGGCCAGGAAGGCCGTCGTCTGCAGCACCGCGAGCAAGGTGAAGGCGAGCAGAGCGGACAGCACGAACAGCAGGCTCGTGACACCGAGCCAGAACAGCTGCCCGATCAGCAGCGACAGGCCCACGAACAGGATCGCGCGGCGCGTGGGTACCAGCCGGGCGTAGCGGAGCAGGAAGACCGGGAACACCCAGGCCGCGAGCGGCACGTTCCAGTCGGTGTGGACGGCGAGCAGCAGCAACGCTGTGCCCAGCCACCAGAGCAGCCGTGGTTTCATGCCGCGAACGGTAGGGAACCACGGCCACCCGGACAGCGGACCTTGGGCAGCGGGCGACCCTTACTTTCGTCAGGAAACGTGGTCGCGGTAGGCCTGGATGGTTTCCGCGAGCACCTCGCCGCCGGGGCGGCGCCAGAGATCGGCGTCGAACACCTCGACCTCGATCGGGCCGGTGTACCCGGCGGCCTCGACACAGGCCTTCAGGCGCCGGTGATCGATCGGGCCGTCGCCGGGCAGCGCGCGGCCGAGCAGGGTGTCGGTCAGGGGCACTTTCTGGTCGCAGACGTGGAATCCGGCGACGCGGCCCGCCGCCGCGGCGATCGACTCCTCGATCCTCGGGTCCCACCACACGTGGAACTCGTCGACGATCACGCCGACCTGATCGGCCGGATGGTCCCGCGCGATCGCCAGCGCCTGGTCCACAGTGGACAGGACCGAACGTTCGGCGCACTGCATGGGGTGCAACGGTTCCAGACCGAGGCGGACCCCGCGCTCACCGGCATAGGGCGCCAGCTCGCCGACCGCGTCCGCGACGCGCTGCCGCGACGAGGCGAGGTCGCCGTTCACCCCGCCGACGACCAGGACGAGGACGTCCGCGCCGAGCGCGGCGGCTTCGTCGATCGCCTCCCTTGTCTGCGCGACACCGTCCACAGGGGACCCTTCCGGGGTGATCCCGGTAAAGAAACCGCCACGGCACAACGACGACACGCCGACGTCGTACTCCTTGAGCAGCCGCGCGGTCTCCTCGACGCCGGTCTCGGCGACCTTGTCCCGCCACAGCCCGATCCAGCGGACGCCCGCCTCGGCGCAGCCCGCGACGGCCTCCGGTAGCGACCACGCCTTGGTGGTGATCTGGTTGAGGCTCAACCGGTCCATCAGGCCACCCCCGCCGCGGCCAGCAGCGGCCGCATCCGCGCGACGGCGAGATCCGGGTCGGCGAGCGCGCCCGCGGCGTCGGCCAGGCGCAGCAGTTCGGCCAGATGCGTGATGGACCGGGCCGATTCGCGGCCGGCGACCATGCGGAAGTGGTCCTGATGCCCGTTGAGATAGGCGAGGAAGACGACGCCGGTCTTGTAGTTCCTGGTCGGCGCCCGGAAAATGGCCCGGCTCAGCGCGACCGTCGGGTCGAGCAGGCCGTGGAAACCGGCCTTGTCGCCCTCGTCGAGCCGGGCGAGCGCGGCACCGGCGACCTGCGCGACGGCGTCGAAAATGCCCAGAAGGGCTTCGCTGTGGCCCTGGTCGTCCCCGGCGATGAGTTCCGGGTAGTTGAAGTCGTCGCCGGTGTAGCACTTGACGCCTTCGGGCAGCGCGCGGCGGAATTCGGTCTCGATCGACGCGTCGAGCACGGAGACCTTGACCCCGGCGATCACGCCGGCGTGCTCGGCGCAGAGCCTGCCCAGTTCCTCGGCCGCCTTACGGACGTCGCCGTGGCCCCAGTAGCCCGCCAGCGCCGGGTCGAACTGCTCGCCCAGCCAGTGCAGCAGGACCGGACGGTCCGCGCCCGAGAGCAGTTTTCCGTACGCGGCATGGTAATCAGCGGGCCCGGAGGCCGACGCGGCGAGCGCGCGGCTGGCCATCACGACCGGGATCGCGCCCGCCTCGCCGACCAGGTCCAGCTGTTCGCGCCAAGCATCCACAATGGACTCGGCGGTGGCCGCGCCGGCGGGGAGCTGATCGGTGCCGACACCCGCCACCCACGGCCGTCCGGCGGCGAGCGCGCCGGTGCGGCGGATCAGGTCCTTGGTGGTGGCCCAGTCCAGGCCCATCCCGCGCTGCGCGGTGTCCATGGCTTCGGCGACGCCGAGACCGCAGGACCACAGGTGCTCACGGAAGGCGAGGGTGGCGTCCCAGTCCAGCACCGCGCCCTCCTCGGGGTCGGCGGCGGCGAGCGGGTCGGCGACGACGTGCGCGGCCGCGTAGGCGATCCGGGAGGTCGGCGGCGAGGCCGGTTTCGCGGGCGTCGCCGCCCCTCGCGGCGTCCACTCCACCAGGCCGCCGCCGGCGGTGGGAAGGGCGATCAAGGTCATCGGGTCTCCGTGGCGCGGGTGTGAGAAAGCGCTTTCTCGGACCACGTTAAGTCAACCCGCGGGCCGCACACAAGGGGTTCAGCGAGCGGGAGCGGCGGTGCTGCGGCGCAGGACGACCTCGCCGGACATCTTCACCACGCGCGGCCGGGTGCCGGGCGAGGCCTTGAGCGCCAGGTCCATGGCCCGTTCGCCCAGCTTCTCCAGCGGCAGCGCGACCGTGGTCAGGGCGGGCGTGAGATCGCGCACTACCGGGATGTCGTCGAAACCGGCGATCGACATCTCGCCGGGCACGGAGACACCGGCGTCGCGGAGCGCGGACATCGCGCCGATCGCCATCACGTCCGTCACCGCGAACACACACGTCGGCCACTGCTTCCGCGGCCGCGCGAGGACTTTCTCCATCGCCTCGTAACCACCGTCGCGGGTGAACGCCGCCTCGACGACGTCGTCCTCGGCGAGCTCGACACCGTGCTCCAGCAGTTCCGCGGCGAACCCGTCGAGGCGGTCGACGACGGTGGTCAGGCTCTTCGGCCCGGCGAGCACGGCGAAACGCCGGTGTCCCAAGTCCAGCAAGGCCTTCGCCAGTTCGGCGCCGCCACCCCGGTTGTCGGGCTGGACGGTGTCCACTTTGAGCCCGCGATGCCTGCTGACCGCGGCGACATGCCCGCCGCCTCGCCGGTACGGTTCGAGTTCGGCGGCCATCGCCTTTTCCCACGCCTTGTCCTCGAACGCGGAACCGATCAGAAGAATGGCCGAGGCGCGCTGGGCACGCAGCGTCGAAACGTAGGCGACCTCCTTGGCCGGATCGCGGAACGTGCTCGCGAGCATCACCAGAAGATCGTTTTCACTCGCCGCGCGCATGATCCCGCCGGCGATCGCGGCGAAATACGGGTCGCCGACGTCGTGGCAGATCACCCCGACGGTCGGCTGTGAGCCACCGGCCAATGCCTGAGCGTGAGCATTGGGGGTATACGAGAGCTCGGCCGCCGCGGCGATCACTCGTTCGCGGAGATCTCCCCGGACGGTGGCGGTGCCGTTGAGAACGCGGGACGCGGTCGCGAGCGACACGTCCGCGGTGCGCGCCACATCTTCCAGCGTCACGTGGGGGCGGGCCTTCATCGATCCTCCAAGCTGGCGTTTGGGGCATAGTGGCGGACATGCTCGGCCTTTATCCGGAAATCGAACCTTACGTCCAAGGGATGTTGCCCGTCGGTGACGGCAACGAGATCTATTGGGAGGAATGCGGCGATCCCGAGGGCAAGCCGGTGATTTTCCTGCACGGCGGCCCCGGGGGCGGGTCGAGTCCGAGACATCGCAGACTGTTCGATCCGGACCGGTACCGGATCGTCCTTTTCGATCAGCGCGGCTGCGGGCGCAGCACGCCGAACTGCGCCACCCCGGAGGCGGATCTTTCCGTCAACACGACGTGGCACCTGGTCGCCGACATCGAGCGCTTGCGCGAGCATCTGGACATCGAACACTGGATGGTCTTCGGCGGCTCGTGGGGGAGTGTGCTCGGGCTGACCTACGCGGAAACGCATCCGGAACGGGTCACGGAACTCGTCCTCCGCGGCGTGGCCACCCTGCGGGTGAAGGAACTGCAATGGCTCTACGGCGGGGGAGCGGCCTTCCTCTTCCCCGAGGCGTGGTCGCGGTTCCTGGCCCCGGTGCCGTTTCCGCGCCGCCAGGAGAACCTGATCGAGGTCTATCACGAACTGCTGAGCCATCCGGATCCCAGCGTGCACGGCCCCGCCGCGATCGCGTGGAGCCGCTGGGAGGGGGAGACGGTCAAACTGCGACCGCGGGCCGAAGTGATCGACGCGTTCACCGATCCCGCCTTCGCCCTCGCGATCGCGAGGATCGAGAACCACTACTTCCGGCACGGCGGCTGGCTGGCCGAAGATCAGCTGCTCCGCGACGCCGGGAAGATCCGCGACATCCCGTGTGTTCTCGTCCAGGGACGCTACGACGTGGTCACCCCGGCCATCACCGCGTGGGAGCTCAGCCAGGTGCTGCCTTCCGCCGAACTGGTAATGGTCGGCGACTCGGGTCACGCGTTCGACGAACCCGGCACCCTGCACGAGTTGATCAGCGCGACCGACCGGTTCGCGTCAGACTGGGAGGGCGCCGGTACACGCCAGGACGAGAGGAACACAGACATGCTTTTCGGTGACGAGCACGTCCGTCGCTACGAAGAGACCGACGGCGAGGTGGGCCACGACTGGGAGAAGGGCGCCCCTTGCCTCATCCTCACCACCAAGGGCCGCAAGACCGGCGAGGACCGCAAGTTCGCGCTGATCTACCAGTTCGACGACGACGGCAACCCGGTGATCGTGGCCTCGAAGGGCGGCGCGCCGGAGGACCCGGGCTGGTACAAGAACCTGCAGGCCAACCCCGAGGTCAAGGCCCAGGTCAAGGCGGACAAGTTCACCGCGCGCGCCCGGACCCTCGAAGGCGAGGAGCGCGCGAAGCTGTGGGAGAAGCTCGCCGCCGTGTGGCCGGACTACAACGAGTACGCGAAGAAGACCGACCGCGAGATCCCCGTGGTGGTGCTCGAACGCGTGTGATCCGCGCCGCGTTCGCGCGTGGTCGTAGCCGAACCGGAGCGGGTTCGGCTACGAATTACGTCCATGGTGCTGAGACCCCGTGAACGCTGGACCGCGCTGAGCCCCGCTTCGGGGGACTTGCTCACGTTCCGCCAGATGATCGCCTTCGGCCGGCGCTTCGCCCGCGCCGGCCGGGGCGCCTGGTTCGCCTTCGCGATCAACGTCGTGTGGCCGTTCCTGGTGCTGTTCACCCGGTTCCGGGTGCGCGGCGGGGAGCACCTGCCCGCGTCCGGCGGCTTCCTGGTCGCGTCGAACCACCTGTCGTTCGCCGACCCGACGACGGTGACGGCGTACTGCCTCGCCCATGGGCGCGTGCCGCGTTACCTGGCGAAGGCGAGCCTGTGGGACGCGCCCGTCATCGGTTCGGTGATGCGCTCCGGCAGGCACATCCCGGTCTACCGCGGGGCGGCCACGGCGTCGGACGCGTACCGCGACGCCGTCAGCGCCGTCCGTAAGGGTGAATGCGTCGTGATCTTCCCGGAAGCCACCTTCACGGATCACTCGGACGGGTGGCCCATGCGCGGCAAGACGGGGATCGCGCGGATCGCGCTGGAGACCGGTGTCCCGGTGATCCCGCTGGCGAACTGGGGCACGCACCATCTGCTGCCGTCGGACGCCGTGCTCCCGCGTGCCTTCCCGCGCAAGACGGTGAACCTGGTCGCCGGTCCGCCGGTGGACCTCTCGGACCTCATGACGCCGTCGCCGTCTCGCGAGGTGCTGGAGGAGGCCACGAAGCGGATCATGACCGCGGTGACCGAGCTGCTGATCGAGATCCGCGGTTCCCGTCCCGAGTAGGCAGTCTCACCCTTCGGACCGTCCCGGTGAGGGGTAGGTTTCGGGGTATGAGTGCACACTATGACGTCGTTGTCCTGGGGGCCGGAGTCGGCGGTTACGTGGCGGCGATCCGGGCGTCGCAGCTGGGGCTGAGCGCGGCGGTCGTGGAGGAGAAATACTGGGGCGGTGTCTGCCTCAACGTCGGCTGCATCCCGTCGAAGGCACTGCTGCGCAACGCCGAACTCGCGCATATCGTGACCAAAGAGGCGAAGTCGTTCGGGATCCAGGTCGAGGGGAAGGTCAGCTTCGACTATCAGGCCGCCTTCGACCGCAGCCGCAAGGTCGCGGACGGGCGCGTCAAGGGCGTGCACTTCCTGATGAAGAAGAACAAGATCACCGAATACGACGGGCACGGCACCTTCCTCGACGCCAACACCATCGAGGTCAACGGCGAGCGGATCACCTTCGACCACTGCGTGATCGCCACCGGCGCGACCGCGCGCCTGCTGCCGGGCACCACGCGCAGCGACCGCGTGGTCACCTACGAACAGCAGATCATGGAAAACGAGCTGCCGGAGAGCATCGTCATCGCCGGCGCGGGCGCGATCGGCGTCGAATTCGCCTACGTGCTGCACAACTACGGCGTGAAGGTGACCATCGTCGAATACCTCGACCGGATGGTCCCGCTCGAGGACGCCGAGGTCTCCGCGGAGCTCGCGCGCCGCTACCGGAAGCTCGGCATCGAGGTGCTGACCTCGACCAAGGTCGAGTCCATCGACGACACCGGCTCCGGTGTGCGCGTGACCGTGTCGAAGAACGGCGAGTCGCGGGTCCTCGAAGCGGACAAGGTGTTGCAGGCCATCGGTTTCCAGCCGCGGGTCGAAGGCTACGGCCTCGACAAGACCGGTGTCGAGCTGACCGACCGCGGCGCCATCGCCGTCGACGCGCGGGGCCGCACCAACGTCCCGCACATCTTCGCGATCGGCGACGTCACCGCGAAACTGATGCTCGCCCACGCGTCCGAATCCATGGGCGTCGTCGCCGCCGAAACCATCGCGGGCGCCGAGACCATGGAACTGGACTTCGTCATGATCCCGCGCGCGACCTACTGCCAGCCGCAGATCGCCAGCTTCGGCTGGACCGAAGAACAGGCCCGCGAAAAGGGCTTCGACGTCCAGGTGGCGAAGTTCCCCTTCACCGCCAACGGAAAGGCGCACGGCCTCGGCGAGGCCGTCGGCTTCGTGAAGATCCTCAGCGACGCGACGCATGGCGAACTGCTGGGTGCGCACCTGATCGGCCCCGAGGTGACCGAACTGCTTCCGGAACTGACTTTGGCGCAGCAGTGGGACCTCACGGTGCACGAAATCTCGCGGAACGTGCACGCTCACCCGACTTTGGGCGAGGCGGTGAAGGAAGCCGTGCACGGTCTCGCGGGCCACATGATCAACATGTAAGCGTGAACCTGCCCTGACCTGCGGGTTTGCGGGTCAGGGCAGGTGTCAGGCCGTGGCCAGGCCGTCACACGGCTTGATCGCCAAGCGTGTCGTCGAAGAAGTTGTCGACGGCCTTCCGGGTCCGGGCGTGGCTACTCGGCAGGAGATGCGTGTACACCCGGAGCGTGAAGCCGGGGTCGGTGTGGCCGAGGTACTGAGACAGCGCCTTGATCGACTCGCCAGCGTCGAGCAGGACCGAGGCATAGAGGTGCCGCAGCGCGTGCACACCGTCTGCCCTGGTCGGCTTCTCCACCCCGGCGTCCTTGAGCGCGGGCAGCCAGAAGTTCACCCGGAACCACTCCGCTCGGAAGACCCGCCCGTACCCGTTGACCATCAGCAGACGGACCGTGGTCGGTTCGCCACCCGGATGCGACCAGGGGAGCGTGACTTCGGTCGCCGGGAACTCCTCCGCGTACTCGTCGAGGAGGCCGAGCAGCTTCCGCCCGATCGGTACTTCACGCGACTTGCCGCCCTTGGGCGGAGCGAACACCGGTTTCCCGGCTACCACCCGCACCTGTCGGGTGATCAGCGCGACGTCTCGGCTCCGGTCGATGTCATCGAGCGAGAACCCGAACAGCTCACCCTTCCGCAGCCCCAGACCGGCCGGGACGTCGACAGCGGGCTTGTACCGCCTCGGAAGGTTGTCCCGCACCGCCCGAGCCCGTTCGCGTGACCAGGGCACGACTTGATTGCGACTGGCCCTCGGGCGCGAGATCACCTTGGACAGCGCCGGATTCTCCGAGATCTTCTTGTCCGCCATCGCGAAGTTCAGGATCGACACCAGGTGTCCGAAGTAGAGCGCCCGCGACGTCTCCGAGGCTTCGTCGTCCTGGAGCTTCCGTAACCACGTCTGGATGTGACTCGGCCGGATCGACCCGACCGCCTTCTTACCGAAGTACGGAAGCAGGTGGACCTTGACGCGCGTCGCGAAGCGTTCCCGGCTGGTGTAGTCGACCGTCTGCGAGTCCAGCCAGCTCTGAGCGACGACCTCAAAGAGCACCAGGCCCGCGCGAGGGTCGATGTACTTGCCCTCGCGCTTGTCCGACTCCATCTCGATGAGGAAGTCTTCGGCGCGCTTCTTTTGCTTGTCCGGAAAGGACTTCGACCGCTCACTACCGTCTGGGTCGAGGTAGCGAACCTTGTACCGCATCCCGACGCCGTGCAGTTCGGTCTTTTCCAGAACCGGCCGTCCACGGGCGTTGAGCCGCAGGTTCCCCTTGGCGTCCTTCGCGGGTTTGTACCAGCGATCTTGGATGTGTCCCATCAGGCGGCCTCCTCAGCAACCCAGGCCCGGACTTTGGTCGGGTCATAGCGGAGGTGACGGCCGATCTTGCGTACCGGCGGTCCCTCACCGAGCCATTTCCATTGGTAGAGCGTCTTTACTGGCACGCGGAGGTAGTCCGCGACGTCTTCGACTGACCACAGTGGATCGATGCTGTCCATGCCTTCCCCCTTAAGCCGCGAGCGGAGTTGCCGAAAGATCCGGCGGGCTCTGTGCGGCTAGTAGTGCTTTGTCGTACTCGGCTTTCCAGGTGATGCGTTCGGAGATGGCGTGCATGACCAGGTGGTCCCGAGGCGGTACGGAGGGGTCGCCGGAGTCGACCTTGCGCCAGATCAGCCGAGCCGGGTCGGGTGCTGGTTTCTCGATCCCGACTGCCGCCAGCGCTTCCAGGACGAATGCCTTCCGATCGGCCTTGTGGTCCACGAGGGTCTTCCCGGACCACTTGCGCGACACCAGCACCCGACGCCCCGGCAGGCCGAGCGTGGTCCGCCGATGAGCCCTTCCCTTGCAGTGCCCTGGTGTCGTCTTTCCGTTGGCTCCCTTGGGATTGATCCCGTACAGCAGCCACACCGCGCAGCGAGGAGAGCAGGGCGTCACCGACAGCTCCGCGTGCAACCGGTCATGGTGATCGCGCTGCCTCGCGGTGTCGGCTTCGACGACCTCGCCGGTTGACTTGGTGAGGTACTTGGTCAGGTAGCCGATGTGCCGCCCGGCCTCCTCCGAGCCGCCAAGGATGCCCTTGGAGTGGACTTGCCGTCCGAAGGTGACCACGTGCGCCGGGTGCTCCACGGTCTCTATCGCGTCGTCCCAGTCGGTCAGCGGTTCGCGGGTGTCGGGGTCGACGAACATCCGGCGGTCGCCGTCCCACAGCGGCATTCGTTCGACGTAGACGATCTGGTTGTGCTCAGGCCACCAGACCTGGTGATAGGTGGCTTTGGTGACTTGGCGGATGACGTCGTGTGGCACCGAGCCTCGGATGGCCGCGTGGAGGTGGGGTGCGGCGCGTCGTTGGGGTTCGACGGTGGCGAAGTATTGCGCGTCCCATCCCACGACCCGCCGGAGGTTCTGCCACCACCGGTCCACGAGCGCGGAGAAGTGGACCGCGTCCCGAGCTGCCCGCCGATAGTCATAGGTCGACGGATCGACCGGGGCACCATCCGGTCGGACCGGGCCGTAGGTGTCACAGGTGAGCGTGACGAACATCGACGGCCGGAACCGTCCCGCATACTCCCGGCCGACCGTCGTCTTGGCGACCTTGCGCCGAGGGAGGTTCGGCGCGTCCTGCCGCCGCTTGGTCGAGCGCTTCACCGCCTTCTTTGTCGGCAGGTCGATGTAGGGGAGACGGCCGCGCATCCCGAGTTGCCGAAGCTCGTCGTCGACTCCCTGGATCTCTTCCCGCAGTTCGTCGGCTTCCGCCTGGTCCGTCTCTTGCCGGTAGGCGGCGACGAGGTCAGCCCGGAACGCCAGTAGCTCCGTCTGAACCTCACTCGGTGGCTCTGCGGTGAAGTCAGGTTCTTCGGCCATGTGCCAGCCCTCACGGCACTGAACCTGCCTGAGCGCCTTGGCTTTGCGAGCACACGGCAAGCACACCGATTCGACCGTCGAGCCACAGGGGACCGGGACGTACCGGAGTTCGCCGGTGTCGGTGTCCCCAACCTCCATCGTGAACGGCCGTACGCAGACCCCGTGCTTCTCTGCCGTCGCTTTCACCACGTCGGAGGCGAGGGGTTCGCGCATCCGGGCGGCCCGGGTTTTGGCCGGCGTGGTCACCGCGGATTCCTGGGTGCTCATCAGGCAGCCACCTCCCCAGGCGTGTCCCACTGCCGCAGCACGAACACCGGCATCTCCTGCCGCATCCCCGCAGGCAGATCAGGGAACGTGGCTTCGTCGAACCAGACGCCGCCGTAAACGACGACCGGGATGCCGCAGGGAGTCCGGCCGCTCAGCTCCAGGTGCACAGACCCGCCATGCTCCGGACGCCACAGGGACGCCTTCACGTCTTCCAAGGAGTTGGCCCACGTGAGCAAGCCGCGAGCCACGTCCTCAAGTCGCTGGGAGTCGAGTTGCACCGTGATCGGATCAGCAGTCACTCCAACTCGCACCGACGCGGCCGGAGGCAGCGCGAACGAGTCGAGGTGATCGCGGATCGCGTCGAGGAAGACCATGAGCCGGTTCACGCCGCCACCCCCTCAGGACCGCGACGGGTGACCAGGTCGACGACATGAGCACCGCCGTTGGTCACGTAGGTCTCCAGCGCCTTGACTGTCTCGTCCGGCACCCAGCCAGCACGGACCCGCAGCGGTTCGCGGATGCCCTCACCCCAGACGTAGCCGACACCCGCCGCCGACTCGTCAATCCGATTCGCCCACGCCCCGCGCTCATAGGCCCCGTCACCGAGGACCATCCCGACGTGCGTCTTCGACGTGACGCGCAGACACACCCGCCGGGGGAACAGCTCCCGCACGGGAACGGTGTCCTTGGTGGGTTCCTGCACATACCCGCGCACCGTGTAGCCGAGTGCCCGGCCTTGGGTGGTCAGGATGGCGACGCGTTCGACGATGGCTTCGCGGGTCTTGCGGTCGGTGTACTTGGTCAGCGCGCCGATCTCGTCGAACTCCAGCACCTCCAACGGGTTCTCCGTGGAAATCGGAACCTCACGGGTGATCCCGGCGAACTCGCGCTTACGGGACTCAAGCCCGTCGAGCAGGTCGTCCAGGACCTCGATCGCTTCCTTACCCGCAACCCCGTAACGGGCGAAGATCCCGCGCCCGTACGCGAGTTCCATCCCCTTCGGGTCGATCCCCGAGACACGCACCGTCCCAGCCCGGATCGCCGAGGCCGCCGACACCAGCGGAGACCACATCACGGAGTTCTTCCCGGCTCCGGTGGCACCGGCGACGAGCATGTGAGCGCCCGGACCGGTCAGCGGCAGCCGCCAGTCCTTCCCGTACTCAGTGCGCCCGGCGAACACCCGCCGCAGATCCACGCCGTCGACGGCCGCCAGCTCCGTACAGTCCACAGGAGCTTCAAGAAGGTCGCGGCGCTGGAAGTCGAGCGAGACGACGTTGGGTTCCAGCTCCCGCACCTGGCACCGCGTGACCTTGCGAGCCACGGCCAAGGCGCGGGCGGCGTCGTCGAAGTCCTCCGGCTTCTGACCCGGCACGAGCCGGACACGGACCTCATCCCACGACGGCCCCGACTTCACGCCCAGCACCTTCGGCACCTGCACCGCAGCACCACCCGAAGTACGGGAGACCGCCTTCCGGCGACGGCCGACGAGGTTGACGGTCACTTCCACAGGCACGGTGCCGTCGGAGATGGAGAGACCGCAGGCGTGCAACCAGCCCGGCAGTTTCCGGGCGTAGGTGAACCACCGCAGCCACCACGCCCGCAGGAACCGGCCACAGCACCGATCGAACGACACCACGTCGAGCAGCCGCCACACCACCAGCACCACCGCGACCGAACCCACGGTGACGGCCAGCGAGAGCCAGCCAAGCCACTGCCACCAGACAACCACCGCGATCACACCGAGACTGGTCCGCCAGTGCGCGAAGACCTGCTTTCCCAGCCACACCACCAACTTCACCGCCGACCACAAGGCGATGAAGACCACCGCAGCGGCGGCGAGGACTTCCGCGATCGTGGCGAGCGCGCGGCCGAGCTTGTGCAGCAGCCACACCACCACACCCAGCACTCCACTGCCGACGAGAAGAAGGCCGATCCCGTTGATGTTCATCGGTGGCCACCGCCGGTCAGATCCAGCGGAAGCATTCCCCGGCAGGGAGCGCATTCCGTCTCGCCGGGCAGGAGCTTGGCGAACCGCTTACAGACTGTGCAGCGCGTTCGGGTGACCCCGTCTAGCGGTCGCTTGTTGCCATCGTTTAGCGTTGTCATTGTTCACTTCCAGAGGTTGTGGACAGCGCAGGACCGGCGAGGTTTCCTAGGCCAGGTACCGGTTCTGCGCCTTACGAGACACGGGAAGCGCGTGGAGACGTGTTTGTACGCCGCACGTCCCCACGCACGTTTCCCGACAGCTATTCAGATTTCAGCTAGCTTCCGACTTGTTCTTCTGGATCTGCGCGGCCACCTCCTCCGCCTTGCGTTCCTCGTATCCCACCCAGTAACGGAGTTCGTGGTGGTGTGCGCGGTCTACGTCGGACACTGTGCGGTACATGCGCGCGTTGGCCTGGTGGAATTTCAACCAGGTCGTCAGATTCGATCCCGGTTTCGGGCGACGAGCGGATGCGACGAGGTGCGCGTCCTTGAGCGTCTGTGGCTCATTCCGGCCGGGCGTCGTCATCGTGCACCGTCGTGTGTCTGCTGAGGAAGACGGCCAGTTCGTCCGCGCTGTCGCGGATTTGGCGAAGGAGCCGGATGAACTCCGGCCACTCGGCCGGGTCGGACGGCGGCAGGATCGCCAGGCTGTCCGGATCCAGGTAGATCAGCAGGGCCGGGTTCGCCGAACCATTGCCCTGCATCCCCGCGACCGCTTGCCGTCCCGGCTTCCACATCGCGTTGAACGCCACGGACCTGACTCTCCTCGCTGTAAGCGCGCATCTCCCACGACCGCGCGTTCTCCTCGAACCCCTCAGCCGCCGCCGACACCGCAGCCAGCACCCACCACGGCAACTGGCCTTGAGTCGCCAGCTCTCGCCATGCCGACGCCACCGCCCAGGAAGCGACGGCCATGTCATGCGCAGCCAGGGCATCCCCGCCGTGTGCGGTCCGCTGCGTCATCGCGCTGTAGTGGCGGTAAGCGGCTTCCCAGGTTTGGACCAGGTGCGGGGATGCCGCCCCCGGCGCCCCGCCCACCATCACGCCGCCTTGGGCGTTGACTCGGCAGCGGCGGAGGCCCGGCCCGACTTCGACCCGCCACCAGCGGCCGCAGCCTTGAAGCCGGTCGCGCGGAACACGTAGGACTGGTACTTGAACTCGCCTTGACCAGCCACCTTCGGCTCAGCCGTCAGCCCCTCCAGCTCGATCGGCCGCATACCCGGCAGCACCTCGGACGTCGTCGGCACCGGCTGCACATCGGCCAGCAACGTGATCTCGAATGACGCCCGCTTCGCTTTGACCTCGTCCGGGTCGGTCACGGTGACCTTCCACTGACGCTTGCCCGTCACTTCGTCGACCCGCTGACGCGCCGGGCGACCCGCAGCACGGTCTTCTCGCGACTGGTACTCGTTGTCCGGCGAGACCTCGCCGACCATCACGAGGCCCTGCGCGAACGCTTCGTCGAAGTCGATGGTGAAGCGGTGTCCTTTGTAGATAGCCATGTCGTTAGTTCCCTTGTTCGTCTGTGTCTGTCGGCACTTCGTCGCCGTCTTTGCCCCTTGCGGCAGCCGCGTTCAATGCGGCCTGTACCTCTGCGAGTTCTCTCCCCAGCACCGCTATCGCGTCGGAATCGACGAGCAGGACCACGGGGAACGCCTTGCCGAAACGGATCTCCGCCCGGTTGGCGTAGGTGAGCGCGCGGACGCGGATCGGCAGGTCTGCCGTGACGTGGATCTGGACCGTGTCGCGCATCGGGCGCTCAGATCGCGAACCGGCTGGCTGTCCACGTTCCCGAGCCGTGCGCGGACGCTGCCCGACCGGCGGTTGGAGTCGTCATGCCTGCCTCCCTCTTGGTGTCGAGGTGCTGGGGCGAGTCCCCGGCAACCTGGCACCTAATCTCCGCCAAAACGCGGGACGTGATCACCATCTGGCGGGACATCTAGGGACGTCCCTGGTACGGTCGAAGACGTCCCTAAAAGTCCCTAGGAGGGCGGATGCCGAACGAACGCCTGCGGGACGCCCTGCTGCGCAACGGCCTCACGCTGGAACAAGTCGCCGACGCCACCGGGGTCGATCAGAAGACCGTGGAACGGTGGATCACCAAGGGGCGGACGCCGTACCCGAAGCACCGGCACAAGATCGCCGCGATGGCGCGCGAATCCGAGACCTACCTCTGGCCGGACTCTGTCGCCCCCGAGCGCAAGGCCGAGACGGCCGCCGCCGAGGTCGTGCGCGTGTTCCCGCACCGCAACGCCATCCCCGTCGAACTGTGGGACCGGCTGATCAAGGAAGCGACGGACACCGTCGAAGTCCTGGTACACGCCGCGCTGTTCCTGGTGGAGCGCCCGCGGTTCATCAAGGACCTGACTGCAAAAGCGCAGGCCGGGGCGAAGATTCGGCTGATTTTCGGAGACCCCGAAGGGGAGAGCGTCGCTCTGCGCGGCGATGAGGAGCAGCTAGGCGACGGGACGCTTGCGGCGCGCATCCGCAACGCGCTCGCGTTCTACCGGCCGCTGATCGGGGTAGACGGGGTGGAGATGCGCTTCCACAACACCACGCTCTACAACTCCATCTTCCGCTTCGACGACGAAATGATCATCAACACGCACGTCTACGGCTTCCAGGGAGCCCACGCCCCATCCCTGCACCTCCGCCGGCTATCCGCCGGGGACCTCTTCGAGACCTACTCGGAGAGCTTCGAAGCCGTCTGGAACCTCGCCAAGCCCGCCACCTTCTAGGAGGCCACACATGGCACGCGTCGACTACTACAACGACCCGAACGCCCCCAAAGCCAACAGCATCGCGGTCGCGGTGTCCGCGTTCATCCAGGACGACGACGGCCGCATCCTCATGATCCGGCGCACCGACAACGACCTGTACGCGATTCCCGGCGGACAGCTCGAACTCGGCGAGACCTTGGCGCAGGCCGCCGTGCGGGAGGTACGCGAGGAAACCGGCATCGAGTGCGAGGTTACTGGGGTGATCGGCCTGTACTCGAACCCGAACCACGTCATCGCCTACGACGATGGCGAGGTGCGCCAAGAGTTCTCAATCTGCTTTCGTGCGAGTGCGCTTAGTGGAACCCTTGCGACCAGCAGTGAGAGCAGGGAAGTGATCTGGGTAAAAGCCGATGCTCTGTGCAGTCTTAATATTCACCCTGCAATACGACTCCGAATCTCTCATGCTACAAGTAACAGGGACAATGTATACTACACATAGTGATTTTTCGGAGAAGTCCTAGCTATGGAATTTCAAGAACATCGTTGCTCTCTTCGATAAATGCAATCTCTAATTTTAAGCCTAATGTTGCGATCCTTTGCTCGCAGCGCACAAGGCTGACCTGAGAAAACGTGAACAAGTCGCCGGGTGATCGACCTTTGCCAGCGAACGCAATCACGACTACCTTGGGCTCAAAGTCGTCAGAAAGTGTATGCTGACCGCCGCTGACAACCGAAACCTTCTCTCGAAATTTTTCTAAAGCGTCTGGCTGTCTGACCAGGGCCTCTGCTGAGTTGCTGGCCTGGTTGAAGAGGTGGCTTGCTGCAATCGAATCGTCGAGTCGCTTCACGTGTACAAGGCGGCCGTCTGGTGTCAAGATGTCGCAAGCCTCGAATCCATGAGGGTGCTGCTCTGTGTAAATTAGCTGCCTGTCGAGTGAGACGTGGCCTTTTATTATTCCGACCACGTGGTCATTGTAGTGACGCTCATTCGCCCACCCTAGGTACTCGGATGAATCGGACTTGCGAATCTTCTTCTGCTTCGGCCATTCAGGAAGGTTTAGATTACTCTTATTCGAGAAGATCCGGTCGAGGCGCGAGTTTAGCATCGTTAGGTATGCGCCTCCAATGTTGTACCAGCGGCCTCGGTGAAACACGTAGGACTCGCCGTTCAGCTTCGTCTGATACAGGATCCATTTGTCGCCGGATATTTCCCGGGTTAGCGCTGTTCCCTCTTCGCTTTGCCCTTGAATCCTCATGGTTCGTAGGCGAGACAAGCGCGCGTTTGGTTCCAGGTGCGCCAAGGGTGCAGTCAGGCAATGTAGATCGAGTTCTTCATAGAGCGGAGGCTTTGTGGAACCGGATCCAAATACTTTGTACTGTGTTATTTCGCCAGGTTCGCTATCGAACTCTGCAGGCCAGCATAGTGACATACTAGCAGTGTCTTCTTTGAGGTCTGCCGAAAGTGCGGCCTCCAACATGGGAATCTTGCCATTTCCGGGCTTAAGTGGTTGTGTATCTTCGAGATGGGCAAGCTCGGGCTTTGCCTCTTCGGTCTCGATTACGCTGTCGATTTGTTTAAGGTCTGATAGCAGTCCTCCGGGAAGCTTTGCCAGCGGAATGCCGAGCGAGTCGGCGCCTCGGACGGTGATCTTGCGGGCTGCTTGCCGTACGGCTTTGGAGCGAGGTTTTCCGCCTGTTGGCCGAACATCGCAAGTCAAGCCATCTGTCTCAATCTTTCCGACGAATCGGCTTACGATTTCACCGATCTCTTCCAGGCCGAAGGAGGGGAGAGATGCGCCGCCGAACACGGTAGTTCGTGCTGTGCGAGGCACGGTATCCAAAGCGTGTGATGTTAGAGCGGAAACCGATTCAGGGTGCGCGCGGCGCAAAGCGAATTTAAGGCCAAAGCCGTCGTCGATGCAAGTTGGGTTAATTACAAGATGCCCCATGCTCCAAGATAGCCCGTAGCAATAATCGTGGGTCGATTCAATTCTCACCAGAAGTAGTCCGGCGGAAGTTTGATTGGTTAGCTGAAAGGGAATCGATGAAACGCTCGCAGCATGCCTTATCCATGTGGGGCTGTCATTTAAAATTGTACCGTAGACCAACAGTGCGTCACTCTTGTCAACTGTCGTCCGAATTGCTGTAAAGCCTTTTTCTTTCAGATACTTGTCTTGTACGGCAGTCTCAAGCTGATCATTCGCTGGCAGGCGAAGTCTGTAAAGGGATGTTTTCGCTGATTTCGACGGCTGCCTAGGCACTGCCCACCTCATTCATACGTTCTGTTCTGCCGAACTTGGCTCTATGGGATCAAGGCGCGCCGCCGTCGGCGGCGCGCTGGTCACCTTGCGTCCGCGTCTCGCCTGCGGGCGCACCTTGCCCGACACGGCGGGCTGCCGCTCCGCTCCGCCCACCGGCCGGGCGGTGCGCCCGCTGCCGCCGTGGACAGGTGTTGCCGCCGCCAGCGGCGCGCAGGTACGCCAATGAGCACGTCGGCCTCCTCGCTGAGACATTCGTGCCACCGATGTCGCAGACGGACCAACGGCTGTTACGCGGAGCCATCGCCCCGATGCCGGATCGTCACAACGGCCGTCACGCCGCGTCAAGGCGGGAAAGCGTGCCTTGACCCGACGCGACGGCCGCGTGGATGGCTTCGTATCGGGGAGATGGGGGAGGAGTGGCCAGGCCGTCTCCAGGCCGTCAGACGTCGGGTAGGGGTGAGAACACGCGAGAAGTGCCCAGCCCTATCCGCGCAGGTCAGCGACCACCTAAGCGATCTTGCCCACGTCAGCGAAACCCCGGAACCAAAAGATCAACATGTAGAGCCTCGTGAGTGGTAAGGACGGTTCTAGCCGTCCTTGCCACTCACGACCCGGCTCTGGACGCACTGGCGGTTTCGCGTGATCCGGCGGACGACGCGCGTGATCAGATGGACGACGCGCGTGACTGCATGGACGACACGCGCGCGATGGGGGTTCCGGCGTGGGCCGGACGTCTGGACACGCGAGTCGTCCGCCCAATCACGTGTGTCGTCCCTCCAATCACGCGAGTTCGCCATTCGCGCACGACAGCGGATATCGGGGCACGGTGGCTCTAGCGCCCCAAGACGCTCACGACATAGGTCGGGCGTTGCGAAAGCCACTTTCTCAACCTTCAACGTTGCGAGAGTGGCTTTCGCAACGCACGCGGCCGGCGGGGCCAGGCCGGTCGGGTGGGTCGTGAGTGGCAAAGAGGGTTAGAACCCGCATCGCCACTCACGACCAACCCGGCCCAACGCCCACCGCAGCCCACCCCTCACCGCAGCCCAACCCCCACCGCAGCCCACCCAGCCGCAAGTAGTCGACTAATTGCGGGAGGCCGACCTACAGCGTGTGCGTGGCGATCAGTTGGCCGATCGCCCGGATGTCCGAACCCCGGAACTCCAGCCGCACGTTCCCCAGTCCGCTGAACCACAGGTCCAGTTCCGCGTCGAGGTCGAAGGTGCCCGCGGTTTCGATCGAGAAGGCCTGGATCCTGTTGTAGGGCAGCGAGGTGAAGTCCTTCTTCTTGCCGGTCATGCCCTGGACGTTCACCGCGATCAGCCGCTTGTTCGTGAACACCACGAAGTCGCGCACCGCCTTGAACGACGAGATGATCTCCTCGCCGGGGATGATGATCGGCTGCACCGTCGGCGCGATGTCCTTCGGCTTGCACGGCGTGAGCTTGAAGACGGTGTCCTTGGAGAAGTCAATCATGTACTCCAACATACGGACGAACGCGACATCGGGACCCGTCCCCGGCGGGATCTCGCATAATGCCGGGGACCAGGAGGAGGGACGATGAAGCGGCTGACGACGACGCACGAGAGCCTGGCGCTCGGCGTGCCCCGGTCGGCGCCCGGCGCGGTGTTCGCGCTCACGCTCGCGGGCGGCGTCTCCGTCGATCCCGGCGAGGGTGGCGAGATCTCTTTCGGGCGTAATCGGCCGCAGGTCGACGTCTGTGTGGGGGAGAACGACCTGCAGGTCAGCCGCAAGCACGGGCTGCTGAACTTCACCGACGGCCAGTGGTGGGTCAGCAACACCGGCCAGTTGCCCATCCGGTTGCCGAATTCCCGCTGGCTTTCCCGTGGCGAGGAGCCGATTCCCCTGTCGGACGGGTACACGCCGCTGTTCGTCCGCGGTTCGGGCAGGCGGGAGCACCTGCTCGAGTTGTACGTCGCGGGTCCCGAAGGCGGGCATCCGGTCACCCGGCACGACGACGTCACCGTGCCGCCCCGGCGCTGGCGCCTCAGTGCGGAAGAACGCCTGGTCCTGGTCGTTTTCGGGCAGCGCTATCTGCTGCACGACCTCAATCCGCAGCCGTTGTCCCGCCAGCAGACCGCCGAGGTGCTCGCCGAACTCAGGCCCGGCGAGACGTGGACCGCCCGCCGGGTCGAGCACGTCGTCATCGACGTCCGGGCGCGGTTGTCCGCCGGCGGGGTTTTCGGGCTGCGGCGGGAAGAGGTCGGCGAGCCGGTCGGCAACGCGTTGAACGACAACCTGTTGCGAGAGCTCGTGTTGTCCACGACACTCGTCCCGCCGGACCTGGCCCTGCTCGAAGCGCTCGACTGAGTCCATAAAGGACGGTCAGCGTACTCCCTCCATGGCCGTTTTCGCGACGTCGCTGCCCTCGTCCGCCTGGGTGGCCACCTTGACCAGTGCCGCCGTCGCCTGATCCCGGCTTTCTTCGGCCTTCACGCGTCCCGCCGAGGCCGCGTTCACGCCGAAGAAGGCACCCACCACGGTGCCGATCACCGTTCCCGCCGCGGTGATCACCGCCGTGACGTCCGACGTGTTCGGATACCGCCACACCGCAGCGACCGCGATCACCGCGAGCGCGCTGAGGCCCGCCAGCACCGTCATGAAGCCGTAGTTCTTGCTCATGGCCCGCTCCCTTCAGGCTCTTTGCGCCCATGCTTCGCCCGAACGGTGCCCGTCGTTACGGCAAAAGGCCGGACCGTTATCCGCCGATGCCGAAACGTATGTCGTGCGCGGAGCCCGGCACTACGAATTCCAGCAGCCGCGCGCCCTCTTCGGCGATCGAATCCTGATCTCGCAAGGGTTCCCGCGATTCGATCGTCAGCGTCGCCCCGTTGATCGCCCAAATGGCCAGGAATTCACCGTCGACGAGCAGGGTGCCCCGGCGGCCGCCGTTCCCCGGTGGCAGCGGCACGCGGCGGCCGTCGGGGATCACCCGCACGCGGTCGGCGTGGGAGAGCAGGACGTTGTCGTACTCGGGGAGGAACCGGGGCGGCGCCGGGGTCTCGGGGTCGGGGCGTGGCGCGCCGGGAAGGTCGAACAGTTCCTTTCCCTCGCCGTCGGTGAAGGTGCGCAGTTGTGGCCGCAGCCGCTCGAAGACCTCCTTCAACCGGGTGAGCCCCGACCAGACCTGCGCGTCGCGGACGGTCGCCGGGCCGAACGCCCCCAGATAGCGCAGCACCAGGTCGTCGAGGGAGATCCCGGCCGTGATCGGTCGGCCGATCCAGTCTTCGAGCAGGGCGAACGCGGCCGGTCCGGTCTGGCCCCACAGTCCGCGCGGGGTCACGTGCGCGAGGGGGAGCAGGCTGTTGACCGCGTAGCCGAGCGTCGGCGGGTCCGCGTCGGGCCAGCGGGGCGCGAGCACGGCCCGGATCTCGGCTCGCGTGCATGGCCGTTCGGAGAGCAGGGCTCGCCCCGCTTCGGCGATCGCGGCGAGGTCGAGCCCGGCGACCTCCCGCGAGTAGTGGCCGAGGAAACCGCGTTCGACCACCGGTTTCAGGGTGGGCCACAGCGCGAGGCCGTCGGCGGCCGTCACCAGGTGCACCGTGCCGCGCATCAAGGTCATCCGGACGACTTCGCGTGCGGCCAGCGGTTTCGCCAGCTCGTCCACCTGGAAGTCGCGAAGCCGTGACCACAGCCCGACATACGACGAGTCGGGGGCCTGCGCCTGGAGTCCGGCCAGCCGCTCGATCGTGGTGATGGCGGGCAGATCGGCGCGATCCAGCAGGAGCTGCCTGGCCAGAGTCGCGCGGTTGAGGGCCCGTGGGCTGAGCTGATCCATTCGTCAGACGCACTTTCGCAGGAAGGAACGGAGGTCTTCGGCGAACAGACCGGGGACCTCCATCGCCGGGAAGTGGCCGCCGGTGTCGTACTCGGACCAGTGTGCCACCGGACCGTCCTGCAGACTCCGGATCGTGGTGTCCCCGGCGAAGACGGCGATCCCGCGCGGCGGGCCGGCGGGCGCTTCGCCGCCGTCGTCCCGGCCGCCTTGCGACATTTGCCGGTACACCTCCATGCCTTCGTACACGGCGTGCGCGGACGAAGCACCCGCGCCGGTGAACCAGTACAGGCTGACCGCGGTCAGCAGATGGTCGCGGTCGACGGCGTCGTCCGGCAGTTCCTTGGCCGGATCGGTCCACTCGGCGAACTTCTCCACGATCCAGGCGAGCTGGCCGGTGGGGGAGTCGTTCAGCGAATAGGCCAGCGTCTGCGGCCGGGTCGCCTGCAGGTGCAGATAACCGAGGCCGTCGGACTGGAACCGGTTGAAGCGTTCGCCGCGCTCGCGGTCCTTCTCGTCGAGGCCGTCCAGGTCGAGGGCCGGGCCGAACGGCATACCCGCGCTGGTGCCGGTGAGATGAACACCGACCACGCGGTGTGGGGCGATCATCGAAAGGATCCCCGCTACCCCGGCGCCCGCGTCGGTGCCGTGGACGCCGAAGCGCTCGTAGCCGAGACGGTCCATCAGCGTGATCCACGCCTGGGCGACGCGGAACAGGTTGCCCCAGCCGGGGCCGTTCACCGGGTTCGAAAACCCGTAACCGGGCAGTGACGGGATGACCAGGTGGAACTCATCGCTCAGCTCCTCGACGACCCGCCGGAATTCGAACGGCGAGCTCGGCCACCCGTGCGTGAGCACCACTGGTAGCGCGTCCGGAGCGGTCGACCGGACGTGCAGGAAGTGGATGGTCTGGCCGTCGATCTCGGTGGTGAACTGCGGGAACTCGTTCAGTTCCGCCTCCTGGGCACGCCAATCGAAGCCATCGGCCCAGAACTCGGCCAGTCTCTTGAGGTAGGCGACCGGAACACCTCGGCTCCAGTCGCCGGTGACCTCGCGGGGCCAGCGGGTGCGGCCGAGGCGGTCCTTGAGGTCGTCGAGTTCGGCCTGGTCGATGGCGATGCGGAAGGGCTTGATCTCAGTCATGGGGCTAGATTAGGAACGATTGCGGAAAGATTCGTTCCGCAATCGCGGACAAGGTGGGATTCATGGCGGAAACTTCGGCGAGACTGCTGCGGCTCCTGTCGCTGCTGCAGGCCAGGCGCAACTGGACGGGCCCGGAACTGGCGGAGCGGCTCGACGTCACGACCAGGACGATCCGGAACGACGTCGAGCGGCTTCGCGGGCTGGGTTACCCGGTGGACGCGACGCCCGGCGTCTCCGGTGGCTACAGCCTTGGCGCCGGCGCGGCCATGCCCCCGCTGCTACTCGACGACGAAGAGGCCGTCGCGGTGGCGATGGGCCTGCGCACGGCCGCCGGCGGGACGATCGCGGGGATCGAGGAGACGTCGGTGCGCGCGCTGGCGAAACTGGAGCAGGTGCTGCCGTCGCGGCTGCGGCACCGGGTCGCGGCGTTGAATTCCGCGACCCTCGCGGTGCAGGGCGGCGGCCCCACGGTCGACGCAGAGGTGCTCTCCGCCATCGCCGCTGCCTGCCGTGACCGCGAGACCCTGCGCTTCGATTACATGGGACACAACGGATCCGAGACGCGCAGGCAGGTCGAGCCGCTCCGCGTCGTGCATATGAGCCGCCGGTGGTACCTCGTCGGCTGGGACGTCGACAAGCGGGACTGGCGCACGTTCCGCGCGGACCGGGTGCGGCCGCGTACACCGAACGGCCGCCGTTTCGAGGAGCGCGAACCACCCGAAGGCGGCGTGGTCGCCTACCTCCAGCGCGGTGTCGGCGCGGCGCTTTGGCGGCACCACGCGACGATCCGGCTCCATGCCCCGGCCGCCGAAGCCGCGGCGAAGGTGCCGCCCGCTGTCGTCGTCGAAGCCGTCGACGAGCGGACCTGCCTGCTCAAAGCCGGCGCGGACACGCTGGAGTATCTGGCGCTCTACCTCGGCCTGCTCGACACCGATTTCGAGGTCGTCGACTCCCCGGAATTCGCCGGCCACCTGCGCAAACTGATCGGGCGGTTCAGTCGCGCGGTGGATGCTTGACGTCGAAGACCAGTTCCGGGCGCTCCCAGGTGATCTTCGGCGGGCTGGGCGGTACGACGCCGACGCGGCGGGCGCCCATCCGCTCGTAGAACCCGGCGGCGGGCGGATGGGAGACGACGCGGATCTCGGTCATGCCGAGGTCCGCGGCCTGCCCGAGCATGTGCTCGACCAGCCACGCGCCGATGCCCGTGCCCTGGGTCGAATCGGCGACGAACAGCAGGTCGAGCTCGGCCGGGTACTCGATCAGGCTGTAGAAACCGACCACTTCCCGCTGCGCGTGCGCGACGAACGCGGGATGGGTGGCGAGATAGTCCTCGGTGACCTGGTAGCCGTCGAGGATCGAGGCGTATTCCCCTTGGTAGGCGGCCGATTCGTGCATCAGCGCCGTCAGCCTGCCTGCGTCGGAAGCGCTTGCCCTGGAGATGCGGTAGCTCGTCACGTGCGCAGCTTAGAACGTCACACCGACAGTTCTTGACCTCAAGCTATCTGGAGGTATGAGGCTGGGTTCCGACAGCTGGGGACGAACTGGAGGAACAAGATGAAAGCGGCCGCGTTCACGGAAGCCGGTGGCCCGGAGGTGCTCCGGGTGCTGGAGCTGGAGGAGCCGCACGCCGGGGCGGGAGAGGTCCGGGTGCGGGTGAAGGCGGCGGGGGTGCAGCCGTACGACGCGGCCGTGCGGGCCGGCTGGGAACCCGCGGGGTTCGAGCTGCGTTGGCCGCGTGTCCCGGGGAACGAGTTCGCCGGGGTCGTCGACGAGGTCGGTTCCGGGGTTACCGGCCTCGTCGCGGGGGCCGAGGTGCTCGGGTTCACCGCCGTACAGGCGTACGCCGAGTACATCGTGGTGCCCGCGGAGAACGTCACGCCGAAGCCGGCGGAGATGCCGTGGGAGGTCGCGGGCGGGTTCACGGCGGGGACGCAGACGGCGTACCTGGCGCTGGACGCCCTGCGGGTCGCCCGTGGCGAGACACTGCTGATCCACGGCGCGGCGGGCGCGGTGGGCACGGCCGCCGTCCAGCTCGCCGTGCTGCGCGGGGCGAAGGTGATCGGGACGGCGAGCGCGGCGAACCAGGACTACGTCCGTTCGCTCGGCGCCGAACCGGTGGTCTACGGGGACGGTCTCGCCGACCGCGTGCTGGCCCTGGCCCCGTCCGGAATCGACGCGGCGCTGGACGGCGCGGGCGGCGAAGCCTTCGATCTTTCCCTCGAACTGGTCGGGAATCCGGACCGCGTGCTCACCCTGGTCGAGCACGGCCGCGCTCCCGAAGCCGGGGCGCGGGTGGTCACCGGCACCCGGTCGGCCGAACGGCTGGGGATGCTGGCGTCGTTGTACGTCAAGGGGGAGCTGCGATTCCTCGTGCGTCGGACGTATCCGTTCAGCGAGGCCGCGGCGGCGCACCGGGAGATCGAGACCGGGCACGGGCGAGGGAAGATCGTGCTGACCTTCCCGTGACGGGCGACCTCGTGAGTGGTAAGGACGGTTCTAACCGTCCTTACCACTCACGAGCCCCAAGATCTCCGCAACTTCCTCACCACCCCGCGCACCGCCAGCGGCGTCACGATCGCGGCGAAGAGCACCAGCGCCGCCCAGCCGACGAAGCCGCCGAAGCCGCCCTCGTCGTAGGCGGCCGGGGCGGCTTCCCGCCAGTTCTTCGAGCCGCCGCCCGCCGACTCCTCGTCGGGGTTCGCCGTCGCGGTCGCGGTCTTGTCGCCGACGGCCGGGCCCGTGCTGGGCCCGGCGGAGGCCTTGGGGCCCGAGGTGCCCGCCGCGGGTTTGCCGTTCGGGGCGATGATCCCGGCGGTCACCAGCGGGTCGGGCGGGCTGGTGGCACCCGCGCCGAGGCTGCCGTGGAACGTCGGGTTGGCGCAGTTGCCCGCGTTCAGCTGTTTCGGCGGCTGTCCGGTGAGCCGCGCGTTGGAGTTCATGATCTCTTGCGACAGGTTCGGCGGCAGCGGCGAGTAGCCGATACGGGCCATGTTGATCTGGCCGTCGCAGGCGACGTGTTCGAGGAACGCGGTCATGGTGTCGGTCTTGCCCTGGTCGCCATAGCCGCCGCGGCAGGTGTCCCGGCCGCTGGTACACGGCATCATGATGTACGAGTACGCCGAAATCGGATATGTCTTCGGATCCGTGTTCGAGTAGACCTTGTCGAGTTTCTGGCTCAGGTCCGGGCGGAGTTCCGCGAACTTCAGCGCGGAGGCGATGTTCTCCGCGTAGGGCTGCGTGTACTGGCCCGCGCCGTTCTGCACCCAGGCCGTCGGCACGTTGTGGCGCTGCGCGTAGGCGAATTCGTCGTAGGCGACGGAGAACGGGATGGTCGCTTTGCCGATGGCCTGCGCGATCTGGTCCGAGTCCGCGAGCAGCCGGTACCAGTCGGCGTCCGGTCCTCGTTCGGGGAGCTGGATCGGGCGCACCCCGGCGGGCAGGCTGCCCATCCCGTTGCCGACGTTGCGGGCGACGAAACGCTGGTAGGCGTCCGGTGCCGCATGCGCGATGAAGTCGTAGAACAGTGCCGTCGTCCCGGATTGCCCGGTCCGCCCGACCAGGGTGATGGGCTGGTCCGGCAGCGACTTCCCGCCGTTGGTCGCGGTGATCGCCGGATCGCTCCAGCGGGTGATGTCCCGGCTGAAGATGCGGCCGATCACCTCGCGGGTGAGGTGCAGGTAGTCGACCCGCTTCCCGGCCTGGTCGGTGACGTTGTACATGACGGCGACCGCGCCGGCGACGTCCGGGACGTACTGGTAGCCGCGGGTCTGCGCGGTCACCCCGCCACCGCCCGCGGCGAGGAGCGAGGAGACCTCGGCTTCGGTCCCGCCGAAGTCGACCGTCCGGTCGCCGTACTGGTTGACCCCGGCGGGTGAGTTGGTCGCCGAGTAGTTGACCGGGATACCCCGCGACGTCGCGCCGTTCTGCCAGTCGGTCATCGCGACGCCGACATAACTGGATCCCGAACCGGTGACCCTGCTGAGCGCCGCCGCGCCGGGAGCGCCCGCCACGGAGATCGAGAGCAGCAGCGCCGAGATCCCGCCCAAAGCGCCCATTCTGCGCAAGGTCGTCATCCGAACCGCCCGTTCACGTAGTCGTAGGTGCGTTCGTCCGACGGCGCGTTGAAGATCGTGTCCGTCGGACCGTGCTCGATCACCCGGCCGGGTTCGTTCTCGGCCGCGAGGAAGAACGCGCAGTGATCGGAAACCCGTTGGGCCTGCTGCATGTTGTGCGTGACGATCACGACGGTCACCTCGTGTCCGATCTCGGCGATCGTCTGCTCGATCCGCCGGGTGGACGTCGGGTCGAGGGCGGAGCAGGGCTCGTCCATCAGGAGCACGTTCGGCTGGACCGCGAGCGAACGGGCGATGCAGAGCCGTTGCTGCTGCCCACCGGAGAGGGCGCCGCCGGGCGAGCTCAGCCGGTCGCGGACCTCACGCCACAGCCCGGCGCGTTCGAGACTCTGTTCCACGAGCGCGTTCTTGTCGTCGCATTTGACGCCGGCGAGTTTCAGCCCGGCGAGCACGTTGTCCCGGATGGACATCGCCGGGAACGGGTTCGGCTTCTGGAACACCATGCCGATGCGCAGCCGGACCTGCTGCGGCCGGGTTCCGTCGGCGTAGATGTCCTGGCCGTCCAACAGGACTTCGCCGGTCAGCGACGCCGACGGGACGAGCTCGTGCATCCGGTTGAGGATGCGCAGGAAGGTCGACTTGCCACAGCCGGACGGACCGATCAGCGCGGTCACCTCTCTGGCGGGCATCCGCAGCGACACACCTTCGAGGACCAGCCGGTCGCCGAACCAGGCACCGATCTCGCGCGACTCGAGTTCCGCCGCGCCGGGCGGCGGGCCGCCGGTCAAGGTGACCTGCGGCCTGTCGTCCACAGTGGACAATTCGGTGGTGTCGGTCACCGGTTCTCCTTCGTTCTTTTCGCCTTGCGCTTCGACCGGTCGCGCCCGACGATCCTGGCGATCGCGAACAGGCCGAAGATGAGCAGGATCAGCACGAGCGCGCCGACGTAACCGCGCTGCTGGACGTTTTCCAGCGGCTGCTTGATGAAGCGGAAGATGAACAGCGGGATGCTCTCCTGCGGCGCGGAGAACGGGTTGGCGTTCATCGCGAGAGAGCCGAACGAGGTGAACAGCAGCGGTGCCGTTTCGCCCGCCACCCTGGCGATGCCGAGGATCACGGCGGTGGTGACGCCGGTGCGCGCGGTGGGCAGCACCACCGACCACACCGTCCTCGCCCGGCTCGCGCCGAGTGCCAGCGAGGCCTCGCGCAGACCGTCCGGTACCAGCCGGAGCACCACGTCCACGGTCCGCGTCACCGTCGGCAGCATGACCATCGTCAGGGCCAACGTGGCCATCAAACCGTTGTAGCTGAACAGCCCCACCCCGGCTTGGATACCGGGGATGATCAGCGCCGCGTAGATGAACAGGCCCGCCACGATGGACGGGAGACCGCTCATCGCGTCGACCATGATCCGCACCGGGCGGCGGAACCGCGACCGGGTCTCGTTCAGGAAGATCGCGGTGAGCACGCCCAGCGGAACGACGAACACCAGGGTCAGCGCGGTCTGCTGGAGGGTGCCGACGACGGCGTGCAGACCGCCGGTCGCGGTGACCGGATCGGTCGGCGCGACGGCGGACATGTCGTGGGTGAAGAAGCCGAGGCGCAGATACGGCGCGCCCTCGATCACGATGTAGGTCAACAGGAACAGCAGCGGGACGAGCAGGGTGAGCGCCCCGGAGACCACGACCGTCGAGACGAGCCGGTCCGACGCGGCGAGCCTGCCCAAGCGGTCGCGGGTGACCAGATAGAGCATCGCCAGGTACAGCAGATAGGCGACGATCAGATCCGCCAGCCAGCCGGGGGAATCCAGCAGCAGATGCATGACGAACCAGGTGAGCAGCGTGGCCGACACCGCGCAGCCGAGCGCCGCCAGCCGATCCTGCCGGGTGGTCTCCGACGGGCGGCGTTTGACGAGTTTGCGCGGGCCTGACGAGACCGGGGGAGTGACTGTCGTGGTCATCAGGCGTCCACTCCCGCACCGGACCGGCTCTTGGAGATGATCACCGAAGCGGTGAAGTTCGTGGCCAGGGTGAAGACGAACAGCACCAGCCCCGCCGCCATCAGCCCGGACAGCGAAAGCCCGGAGGCGCCGGAGTTGTTGGCGATGAAACCGGAGATCGTCGCACCACCGAACTGGAGGATGTGCTTCGTGATCTCCGGAACCTGGGGCAGCAGCAGGGAAACGGCGATCGTCTCGCCGAGCGCGCGGCCGAGCCCGAGCATCGAACCGCCGATGATGCCGCCCCGGCCGAAGGGCAGCATGACCGTTTTGACCATCCCCCAACGGGTACTGCCCAGTGCGAGTGCCGCTTCCTTTTCCCCGGGCGGAGTCTGCGCGAAGACCTCGCGGATCACCGAGGTCGTGATCGGGAGGACCATCAGGGACACCACCAGCCCGGCGATGAACATGGACTGGATGTACAGCGTGTTCTCCTTGGACGCGAACAAGGGGAACCAGCCGAGGTTCTCGGTCAGCCACGTCGAAACCGGGACGATCTGCGGGCCGAGGAAGCTGAAACCCCACAAGCCGTACAACAGGCTGGGGATGGCGGCGAGCAGGTCGACGAGGCCGGTGAGGAAGCCGCGCACCCGGCCGCTGGAGTACTCGGTGATGAACAGCGCCGCCAGGATGCTCAGCGGCACGGCGACCAGGACCGCGATGAGCGCGACCACGATCGTCCCGTAGAGCAGGCCAAGGACACCGAGTACACCGGCGGCCGGATCGAACCGGATGGTGGTGAAGAACCCGAAACCGCTGTTGTCGAAGGCGGGCCCGGACCGGTAGACCAGGAAGAATCCGATGACCAGAAGGATTCCCAGCATGGCCAGCCCGGCGCCGGTGGTGACCCGGCGGAACGCCCGGTCGGCCCGGGAAAGGACTTCGGTGAGCACCCGCCGCACCGGGGTTCCCGGTGGGGACGGGTCGGGCCGGGGTGGCGCGACGGTCACGAGCGGCCTTCCTTCGTATGGGCGGGTAAACGAGTTCAGGGCACACCACGTCGCCCCTCGATGCGGCCAGTATGTGGTGCCCGAAACCGCGAAAGGTGTCCAAGCGGAGAACGCCCGACGGGGCGCGTGTGAATCTGTGCCGGGGCGGTCGAGGGGCGGTTGACCCCGGACGGCGGCTCGGGGACGTTGGTTCCGGGCGCGGCTCGTGATCGAGTCCCGCTCTCCGCCGTATGCCCGCGCACCTTGGGGAGTCGTCCGTGTTCTTCGTCCGCGCAAGACAAGTCGGGATCCTGCTGATCTGCGGGGTGCTGATGGTCACGGGAGTGTCCGTCCCCGCGGCGCGGGCGCAAGCGCCGGCGAATCCGCCGTACACCCTCAAAACCGAGCCAGCCGATCTGTCGGCGGCCCGGAACGGCGAACCGGTGCGGATCACGGTGTCGGGATTGGCGAGCGGTGCCCAGGCGTCCCTGAAGGTCTGCCCCAAAGTGCTGCCGGACAATTTGATCAAGGTCGCCGGGAAACCGCCGTGGAACCGGGAGACTTCCGTCAGCGCGCGGGTCAATGCCTACTGCGGAGGGTTGAAGGACGAGTTCATCGCGAACGCGGCGCATATGGACAGTGCCACCGGCCGCCGCAGCAGCAGAACCGGCGACATCGTCATCGACACCCAGATCCCGCTCGGTTCCTCCACCCCGAAACCGATCATCTGGGACCCGCTGTACACCACCTTCAACAAGAACGCCGAAGGTCAGGCGGACAAGCCGCCCACGGTTTCCTGGGCGGCCAATCCCGACGTCGTCGATCCGGCGACCGGTGCGAAGACCCGCAACAAGTACTCCTTCCGCTGCGACGAGAACAATCCCTGTTCGGTCGCGGTCACGATCACCGCGAAGAACGCGGCCGGCGCGTTCGTGACCTGGATCGACAGCTCGATCGCCTTCACCCCGACGCAGCAGGAGCTCGGCGTCAAAGGGTGCAAGGGCGCCGGTCAGCACACACTCAGCGCCAGCATGCCGGAGCGGCTGGGCCGTACCGCGGTCGCTTGGAACCAGGCGCTCTGCGCGCCCACCCAGGCCGAGCAGCCGTCGAACATCGTGAGCGAGACGGAAGACGCCGGGCTGACCGCGTTCGACAAGGGCGACTCGGATCTGGTGATCACCGGCAGCGGGAACGCGCTCGCCACGCAGACCGTCCGGGAGCGGCAGTACATCCCGGTCGGGATCAACGCGGCGGTCTTGGCCGCGGTCGGCTGGTCGCCGACCGACACCGACGACAACGGGAGTTCGCTCAACGCGAAGTTCACCGGCACCCTGCGGTTCACCCACGACGAAGTGGCGGACATGGTCACCAAGGGGGGACAGCAACCCGATCTGGACGGCCGGGGCGGCATTTTCCGGAACGGCACCCCGCTGGTCGGCCGCAATCCGGCGCTCGCCTCCGTCACGAGAGAGAACGAGGCGAACGCGGCCAGCGCCAGGGCCGGCGCCGAGAGCCTGGACTTCTTCGGGGTGACCGGGGAATCCGGACCGGGCACGGTGCCGCTCGCGTTGAGCAAGGTGCTCTCCGGGGCAGCGCCGTCGGCCTGGGTGTTCCCGAACAAGGGGACCGAATACTTCGGTGAGCTGGACGGGAAATCGCCGGGGGTGATCTCCGATCTCAACGCGCTCGATCCGGGTGCCCGTTCGCTGCACAACGTCGACGCGAAAACCGGTCAGCTCGCTGTGCGCAAGACCGTGCAGAACGGTGTCGTGGGAACGGGATTCGTCTGCACCGGCGGCTGCATGAGCTGGGTCGTCACCGATCTCGCGACGGCGAGGGCCTACGGCTGGGCGCCGGTCGCGCTCCCGGACGGAAAGGGGAACTTCGTCGCGCCGACCAAGGAAAGCCTGCAGCTGGCGGCCGATTCGATGCAGGTCGGCCCGGACGGGACCGTGCAGCCGGGCACCGTGACCAAGGACGGCGCGTATCCGCTGACCTTCGTGGAGTATCTGGCGGCGCCGGTCAATCCGCTGATCGACGCGACCTGCAAGCCGATGACCGAGAAGCAGGCGCAGCTGAAGGCGGTCGCCGAACTGGCGAGCGGCTACGGCCAGTCGCTGCTCCCGCCGGGGATGGCCCCGTTGAGCCCCGGTCTGGCGGCCACCGTTCCCGCGCGGGTGGCCAAGATCGGCACCGGGACGGTCCAGGAATCCTGTAAGGAAAGGGAAGAAGCGAAGAATCCGCCACCGGCGGGCGGGACCGGTGCCACGACGGCCGCCGATTCCTCGTCGACCGGCCCCAGCGGGGGAACGGGTTCGTCTGCCGGGACGTCGCCGTCGGCCGGCACCGGGCCCGTCCCCGCGGCCGCCCCGACGCCGGAAAGCGTGCTGGCGGCCAAGAACCTCGCCGAGTCGATCGACATCCCGAAGTTCCCGGGGGCCGGGGTGCTTGGCGCGCTCGTTCCCTTGGTGGCCTTGGCGATCCTGGCGACGCTTCCGTCCGCGACGGCGTACGTCGCCGCCGGGCGCCCGGTGCCGAGGTGGCTGGTGGCGGCGCTGGCCGGGATCGGGTCCGCGTTCGCGGCGCTCTTCGGTCTCCTGCGGCGTAAAACGGCCGGAGGCGCGGCGTGAGCACCACCGTCGAAGAGAAGCAGCAGGAACCGGAAACCCGCTTCCTGAGTTTCGGCCCGGGATGGATCGGCACCGTTCTCGCCGCCTGGCTGGTCACCACCTTGGTGGCGCTGGCACTCGTCGTCTACGCGCTGGGGCCGATGCTGCAGGCGAGCGACCAGAGGAAGGCGCTGGGCGAGATCCGCGGCGAGATCGGCCTGGCGCTGGGAGCCAGCCAAAGCCTTTTCGGCTCCGCTCCGCCCACCGAACCGGTCGAATTCGGCGAACCGGTCGCCGTGCTGGAGATTCCCGCGTTGAAGCTGCAACAGGTCGTCGTCGAAGGCGCGTCGAGCGGGGAGACCGCGTCCGGGCCGGGCCACGTGCCGGGGACCGCCGGTCCGGGGCAGCCCGGCAACGCCGCGATCGTGGCGCGCAACGCCGGTTACGGCGGTCCGTTCGGTTCGCTCGGGGCACTGGAACCCGGTGACGAAATCGTCGTCGCGACCACTCAGGGCAAGTCCGTCTACCGCGTGACCGAGAAGGCCACCCGCCCGCTCGACGAAGGGTCCGACTACGGCAAGACCCAGAACGATCGGCTGACGTTGGTGACTTCGGCTTCCTGGTGGCCGCTGGCGTCGGCGGAAGCGACCGTGGTGACCGCGGTGCTGGAGGGCAGGCCGTTCCGGCCCGCTCCGCAGAACGGCAAGGCGGACGCGCAGGACGGCCGGACCGGTGACGGCGACGCGTGGGCCGGACTGGTGCTGGCGTTCGGCGGATTCGTGGTGGCGGCGGCCGGGGCGACATTCCTTTATCGCCGTTGGCGTCCGGTTTCGACCTATGTCATCACCGGGCCGGTGCTGCTCACCCTCGCCGCACTCGCGGCGCTGTCGTTGTGGCGGCTGTTCCCCGCCTGGGCGTGAACCGGATTTCGGTCTTTTCGGACCGAAATCGCTCCCACGCTGTGGATCATCCCCCGATCCAGACTTTGGTCGGTGGACTCGTCACCGATCGCTCTTTAGATTCTCCCCATTACACCCGGTCAGGGGTAATTCATTCGGGCGGCCGAAGGAATTCCTGTCACGGGCTGTGCCGTGTGTGGGAACAGGGAGATTTCGATGAGCAGATTCAGCCGGGTGGTCACATACTCGGTTCCGGTCGCGGTCGGCGCTTTGCTGCTGTCGACCGCCGTTGCCGGCGCCCAGCCGTCGGCGGAGGCGCGTACGCAGGCCGGGATCACCGCGCTGCAGAGCATCAAGAAGAGCCTCACCCCGGCCGAGCGCAAGCAGTCGAGCCAGCTCGTCGTCGAGAAGCGCCTGCGCGCCGACAAGGGCCTGGCAGGCAAGCTGCCCGAATACCGGACCGGGCTGGGCGTCAGCGACGCCGGCACGGTCGCGGTGGACATCAAGGGGGCCGGACAGTCCCTGGTGGACGCCGTCAAGGCGGCGGGCGGCACCGTCCGTTACGCCTCTCCCGCCGGTGCGATCCGTGCCGACCTCCCGCTGAACGCCGTCGACGCGATCGCCGGCCGCGGGGACGTCGCCGAGGTCAAGGCCGCTTCCCAGGCCATGACCTGGAACGAATCCGCCCCGCAGGACCGGCGGCAGGCCGCGGCCAAGCAGACCGCCGCCGCGCTGCAGGTCGCCGAGGGCGACAAGGCGCACGGCAACGACACCGCCCGCACCAAGTACGGCGTCACCGGCGCGGGCCAGAAGGTCTGCGTGCTGTCCGACGGCATCAAGTCGCTGAAGGCGTCCCAGACCGCGGGCGAGCTCCCCGCCGTCGACGTCCTCCCCGGTCAGGCGGGCAGCGGTGACGAGGGCACCGCGATGCTGGAAATCATCCACGACATGGCGCCCGGCGCCGCGCTCGGTTTCGCCACCGCTTTCACCAGTGAGCAGAGCTTCGCCGACAACATCCGTGCCCTGCGGAACACCGGCAAGTGCACGATCATCGTCGACGACGTGTCCTACTTCGACGAGTCGCCGTTCCAGGACGGCCCGGTCGCGCAGGCCGTCAACGACGTGACCGCGGCCGGCGCGCTCTACTTCTCCTCCGCGGGGAACTCGGGCAACCTGACCGACGGCACCAGCGGCTACTACGAAGGCGACTTCCGCGGCTCCAGCAGCAAGATCTCCGGGATCACCGGGACGCCGCACGACTTCGACCCGAGCACCACGACCCAGCTGTACAACGCGCTTTCGCCGAACTCGGTCGGCCGCTATGTCACCCTGTTCTGGTCCGACCCGTGGGGCAAGGCCACCAGCGACTACGACCTGTTCGTCCTGAACTCCTCCGGCGCGGTCGTCGCCTCCAGCGAGGGCGCGCAGAACGGCACCCAGAACCCGTACGAGATCGCCCAGGTCCCGGCCAGCGGTTCGGGCTTCAAGGTCGCCGTGGTCAAGTACAGCGGCTCCGACCGGTTCATCGCGCTCAACGTGATCCGCGGCCGTTTCGTCGCCTCGGGTGACCTGAAAGCCTTCAGCACCAACGGTGTCACCTCCGGCCACTCGGCGGCCGTCAACGCCTTCAGCGTCGCGGCCGCTCCCGCCGCGGGTGCCTTCGGCCGTGCGCTCGAAGCCGGTGACCCGGCCAACCCGGCCGGCCCGTACCCGGGTCTGTTCACCTCCGCCAGCAAGTGGGAACGGTTCACTTCGGACGGTCGCCGTCACCAGTTCTACAACCCGGACGGTTCGGTGATCACCCCCGGCAACGTGTCCTCGACCGGTGGCGCGACCCGCAACAAGCCGGACATCACCGCGGCCGACGGCGTCGCGACCTCGGTGAGCGGTTTCCAGCCGTTCTTCGGGACTTCGGCCGCCGCGCCGAGCGCCGCCGCCATCGCCGCGCTGCTGAAGCAGGGCAAGCCGGCCGCGACCCCGGCGGAGATCCGGAACGCGCTCGTGTCGACCGCGATCGACCTCGGCGCCCCGGGCTTCGACCCGGTCACCGGGGCGGGCGTCATCATGACCGGCCCGGCGCTCGCCGCACTGGGCGTCGCCCCCAAGTAGCCGCAGCGGTCCCATCGCGCGTGAAGGCCCCCTTCCCTCGGCTCAGCCGGGGGAAGGGGGCCTTCACGCGCTAGGAGGGGGTCAGGACTTGACGCAGGACAGGCCGTTCGGGCCGGAGACGGTCAGGAAGCCGTACCGCTTGATGGTGTCGGCGAGCTGGCCACCGCACAGCGGGCTGGCGGTCGCGGCGGTGTCACCGGCGGCGAAACCGACCGCGCGCTGGGCCTGGTCGTAGCTCGGCGTACGGGTGTCGAGGACGTGGTAGACGCTGCGCGAGCCCAGGAACGCCGTGGTGAAGGCCGGGGTGTAGTCGCCGGCCGAACCGGCGACCGGGGAGCCGTCGAAGCCGGCGCCGGTCAGCGGGTTCACGGTGAAGCCAGCGCGCTTGTCCGCGGTCACCGCGTTGCCCTGGGCGATCCACTGCGCGATGGAGAACGGGGCGATCGCGTTGGCACGGTCGGCGGCCGGGATCGAGTTGCCGTCGTGCTCCTGGAACCGCTTGATGGTGACCGGCTTGGTGGTGGGGTCGAAGCCGAGGACGGTGGTGGTGAAGAAGCTCAGCGTGCCGGAGCCGGTCTGGGGCAGGTAGACGACGATGGCGGCGTTGGCGCCACCGACCTGGTTCCAGTTGGTGATGGAGCCGTCGTAGATGCCGCGCAGCTGCGCCAGCGAGAGGGACAGGCCCGCGCCCGAGCCGGTCGCCGAGGAGGACCAGGTGACACCGTCGGTGGCGAAGGCGTAGTACTCGAACGACGCCGGGTCGGACGAGCCGCGGGGCGAGGACGACCGCGCGATGTCGATCTTGCCGTCGGCCGCGTCACCGGAGGCCTTGAGCGCGGCCTTGCCCTGGGACGAGCCGTTCGGCGGGAGGTTGGTCGTGGTGTTGTAGACGACCTCGTCGGCGTACAGGTCACCGGGGACGGTGAACGTCGCGCCCGCGGCGAGCAGCGGCGGGATGTTGACGTGGTTGTCGGGGTCGGTGTTCCAGGCCGCGCCGTTGGCGTTGGCCAGGATCGCGCCGGTGATGTCGACGGTGGTGTCCGAGCCCGCCGCGGCCAGGACGTCTTCGAGGCCGTTGGCCGGGGCGACCGCCGAGGCGGTGCCGGTCAGGGTGAGGCAGGCACACGCGGCGATCGCGGTGGCGCCGAGAAACCGAGTGGTACGAGCACGCATCTTGTTTGCACTCTTTCTCTAGTCCCCAAGTAGTCGCGGGATTCCGTGACTTGGCCCAATCCTCGCTCCGCAACACTGTCCGGCGGCGGTGCTTCGCGTTCCCGCCCGACGTCATGGTGGTTAATCTCCGGGGAACGCACTTTCCGTGATCGGCCGTCACGGAGAACGATTCGGTGAATATCCGCCGGAATCGCGACGGTATTTCCGGCGCCAATCCGCTATCGTCTCGATTCCTTCGCCGATGGACGCTTCGGTGGTGGCCGAGCGGAACCGGTCGAGGCCGCGCTGTGCCTCGATACGCCGTCCGTAGGCATGGCTGGCGATCGCGACGAGCCGGTCGCCGGTGTGCAGGCGCCAGCGCCAGCGGCCGCCGCTGAGATGACTGAAATCGCTGGTCAGTTCGGAAACATGCGTGCTGAGCCAGGCGATCGCGACAAGGCATTCCTCGGCTCGTGGATAGTCGTCGGGCGCCGAACCCAGCGACACGTTGTTGCCGCCGAGCAAACGCCATCGAAGGGTCTGCTCGCCGGTCTGGACGAGCTGAAATCGTGGATTCTTCTTCACCGTTCACCGTCCGTGCGACGAAGTGAACGACGTGAATTCCCCCTGGTCACATCCGGTGAATCGCCGCGATGAGGTGAAGGGGTTACCGGTTTTGCTTAAGGCGCGACGGCCGACGGGTGAACGTTTTCCCCCGGCGGCGGCGCGCTAGCCTGAACGGACGCGGGTAATCGGAAAACAATCACCGAGCCGGTCCGGTCCGGCACGGTCTGCGAGGAGGATCGATGGGCAACGGCAGGATCGCGGTCGTCACCGGAGCGGGTTCCGGGCTCGGCAGGGAGATCTCCCGCGCGTTGCTCGGCGCCGGTTACCGGGTCGCCCTCGCCGGCCGCCGCGCGGACGCGCTGGCCGAGACCGCCGACGGCGCCGCGGAGGCGCTTCCCGTGCCCACCGACGTCGCCGATCCCGATTCCGTCGCCGGGCTGTTCGAGACGGTCCGCGACCAGTGGGGGCGGCTGGATCTCCTGGTGAACAACGCGGGTGTCTCGGTGGGCGGGACCGTCGACGAACTGTCCTTCGCGGACTGGAAACGCACCGTCGACACCAACCTGACCGGGATGTTCCTGTGCGCCCAACAGGCCGTGCGGCTGATGAAGGCGCAGGACCCGCGCGGCGGCCGGATCATCAACAACGGTTCCATCTCCGCGCATGCCCCGCGCCCCGCGTCCGTCGCCTACACCGCGACGAAACACGCGGTCACCGGCCTGACGAAGTCGATCTCGCTCGACGGCCGCGCCTGGGATGTCGCATGTGGACAGATCGACATCGGCAACGCCGCCACCGAGATGACGCGGAAGATGGCCGACGGGATCCCGCAGGCCGACGGCAGTGTGAAGGCCGAGCCGACCTTCGACGCCCGGCACGTCGCGGACGCCGTGCTGTACATGGCCGGGCTGCCGCTGGACGCGAACGTCCAGTTCCTGACCGTCACGGCGACCGCGATGCCGTACATCGGACGCGGTTAGCGACCGGCCTCGTGAGTGGCAAGGACGGTTAGAACCGTCCTTGCCACTCACGAGGGCCTCACGGGATCACCTTCGCCTTCCGGAACTCGTCGAACAGCCGGAAGAACATCTCCGGCGTCTCGGCGTACTCGTGGAAACCGGCCCGCCGCGCCTTCGAGCCGTCCGCGAACATGTCGTAATCCCAGCCGAACACGAAATCCGCGAACGCCCACGACGACGAAACGGCGCTGTACGGCACTTCGAGGCCGTACTTCGCGGCGATCGAGGCCCAGAGCTCTTCCTTGTCCGCCATGACGACGTCCAGCGACATCGGCAGCGGCGGCGCCACCTCCAGGTCGAAGTAGCGCGCGATCCGCGGCCAGAGGTCGTTCCACCGGAACAGATCCCCGTTCGCGATGTTGTACGCCTCGTTCTCCGAGCCGGTCGCCCAGACGGTGGCCTTCGCCAGCAGTCCGGCGTCGGTCATCTCCAGGAGACTGTCGTACGCGCCGGGTTTGCCGGGGAACCGCAGCGGCAGGCCCAGTTCCTTCGAGATCGACGCGTAGACCGCGATGGCCAGCGCCAGGTTCATCGGGTTGCCCAGTGCGGTCCCGCCGACCACCGACGGCCGGATCGCCGACCACGTCCAGGACTTCCCGGCCTGTCGCCGCTCCAAGAACTGCTGCTGGTCGACGTTGAACTCCGGCGGCATGTGCCCCGCGTCGTCCTCGCGCGCCGGGGTCTTGAACGGGCCCAGGTGGGCGCCGTAGACCTTGTAACCCTGCATGAGGCTGACGTGGCGGAGCCCGGGGGCGGCGGGTTCGATCGCGTCGACGAGGTTGGTCAGCATCGCCAGGTTCGGCGCGACCAGTTCGGCCCAGGTCGGCTTGTCGACATAGGCCGCGTAGAACACGTGCGTGACGTCGTCCAGTCCGCCGAGCTTCGCGCGGGTGTCGTCCGCGTCGAGCAGGTCGACCGCGATCTGGCCGGGGCCGCCGCGCCGCGACAGGCCGATGACGCGCCAGCCGGGAAGGGACTCCAGGTGCGCGATCAGGTTCTTGCCGATGACCCCGTTGGCCCCGGCGACCAGGGCGACGTTGCGTTCTTCGTTCATGTCATCGAGCCTGGACCAGGCCGGGTGATAAGTCCAAGGCATAGATCTCACCACTCCGATAAACTCTCTTCATGACCAGTTTGCGGCAGCTCGAATACCTGGTGACCGTCGTCGACACCGGCTCCTTCACCAGGGCCGCCGAGTTGCTGCACGTGACGCAGCCCGCGCTGTCGCATCAGGTGCGCGCGCTGGAGAAGGGCGTCGGCGGCCCGCTGCTCGAAAGGCTGCCTCGCAGCGTCCGGCTCACCCCGATGGGGCGCGCCATGCTGCCGCACGCCCGCGCCACCCTCGCCGACGCCGAACGCGCGCGGTGCGCGGCCCGGCAGGCGTCCGGGCTGGAAGCGGGGGAACTGCAGATCGCCACGGTCTACTCGGTCGGCCTCGGGGTCCTTCCCGCGGCGTTGCGGGTGTGGCGCCGGGAACGGCCCGACGTCGACGTCCGGCTGGTGGAGTTCCGGCACGCGGACGAACTCCGGGAGGCGATGGCGGCGGGGGAGGCCGACGTCGCGGTCGGCCCGGTCCCGCCGGGCTGGGACGGCCCGGTTCGCGAACTCGGGGTCGAGGAGTTCGTCGTCGTCCTGCCGATCGACGGCCCGCGCGAGGACGACGGCACCGGCGTCGTCGACCTGGCGACCCTCGCCGACTGCGCGTGGGTGCACTACGCGCCGGGCAACGGCCTCGCCGACCTCGTCGACCAGGCGTGCGCGGCGGCGGGATTCCAGCCGAGGGCCGCGGTCCGCACCGAACAGAGCGCCGCCGCCCCGATGCTCGCGGCGGCGGGCCTCGGTCCCGCGCTGGTCCCGGCCAACGTGCTGCCCGAAGGCTTCCACGGCCGCGTCCTGCGGCCAGAACCGGCGATCCGCCGGACGCTCGCCGCCTACTGCCGCGGCACGCCCGACCCGCTGACCTCGGCGTTCATCGAGGTCGTCGCGGGGAAGTGCACGCTCGGGTCACCGCACGGAAATCCCTGAGAGGTCCACGCCCCCGAACGTCGTCGCCTTGACCTCGCCCACGCGGTCCGCCCAGACGGCGTGCCCGTGCCCGGACCACAGCGGTGCGACCGGCAGATCGCGCAGCAACTGGTTCTCCACCAGGCGGTAGACCTCGCCGCTTTCGGCGGAGTCGGTCTCCTCGGCCGATTTCAGCAGGTCGGCGAACCCGTCGCTCTGATAGCCGGTCGCCTTGACGATCTCGGCCAGCACCTCTTGCGGGCTCGGCGTCGTCAGCGCCACGTCGATGGCGAACGGTCCTTGTCCGGGCTCCGGGGCGAGCGGGACGCCGACGGCCGTGCCGACCTGTTCCGCGAGTGGCCGCAGCCAGGCCGCCTGTGACTGTCCGAAGTGGACCGGTGCGGCCGGGAACTCCGCTTGGGTCAGCAGGGATTTCCCGGCTCCGGCGTCGAACGTGCAGGGGCGGCAGGTACTGCTGCGCTCACCGGGGGCGACGGCGGGCGGCAGCAGCGACTTCGCCGGATCCACCTGCTTGCCGAGCGCGCCGGCCTCCAGTGCCGCGCGGTCGATGCCGAGCGCGAAGCCGTGCCGGACGGTCGCGTCGGAGAAATGCGGTGCGGTCAAGGGAAAACCGAGGTAGGCGGCGGTGGGCAGGGCCCACATCACGTGCCGCTGCGCGAAATCCGCGTGCATGGCCTCGTGGCGATCGCCGGGGACGAACGTGGACAGGTCGAGCTTCCCGGCCTTGACCTCGTCGTACTGTGCCGCCGCGTCGCCGGTCTTCAGTTCGATCACCCGCGCCTTGCCCGGCGCGTCCGCCACGCGGATCAGTTTGCCGCCCGACGGCTGCCACGTGCCGTCCAGCCGGAACGGTCCGTTGCCGACCGGCCGCTGCGCGAAGCCCGCCCAGTCACGCGAAGCCAGCACGGCGGCGGGCATCGGGACCAGCGCGGGCGAAGAGAGCAGCGCCGGGACCTGCCCGGACGGCCGGTCGAGCACGATTCGGATCGTCAGCGGGTCCGGCGCGGTGATCTCCTTGGCCCGCAAGAGCTCCTTGAGCACCCGGGACGCTTGCCACCGCTCCGCGCCGATCGTCTTCCAGGTGTCCACGTAGGACTGTGCGGTGACCGGGGTGCCGTCGTGGAACTTCCCGCCGTCCTTGAGTTTCACCGTCCACGTGACCCGATCGGGGCTCGAGAACGATTCGGCCGCCCGCGGTGCGGTCTTCCCCGTCGCCGGGTCGTAGTCGGCCAGCGGCGTCCACAGCGCGCCGGCGACCATCCGTCCGGACTGGTCGGCCACGTCCGCGGGCAGCAGGGTCGCCGGGGCGGCCAGGCCCACGCGAAGAACGTCCGGTGCGGGCGGTTCGCCGGATTCGGTGCAGCCCGCCGCGACCAGGGCGGCGGCGAGGAGCGGGGCCAGAAGACGCAAGCGCATGGTCATGTCATAGCAGTCCCGCAACGACTATCGGCGGTTGTGCGGGCAAAGTGGCGATCATAAGGTGCAGGGACCATCCTGGGAGGTTTCTGTGCGAGGAAACTGGTTGCTCCGTTCGTGTTTGGCGCTCACCACGGTCACCGCGACCTTGATCGCCACCGGCCTGCCCGCCGCCGCGTGCGGCGAAGAGGACAAACCGGCCGGCGAGAAGGTCCGGGTCGCCGGTGCCCCGGGCGCGGTGAAGAACGTCAAGGCCGTCGGCAACGTGCCCGACGCGCAAGGCGCCATCGCCATGGGATTCCTGCAGTACGGCAAGCGTGACGTCATGGCGGTTTCCGGCGAGTTCGGCCTGAAGGTCTACGACCTGACGAAGAACCCCACCGCCCCGAAGCTGATCGGCGAGGTCAGCCTCCCCGGCCTGTGGGAGACCGAAGACACCGAGGTCGACGTCAAGCGCAAGCTCGTCTTCCTCGCGCGGGACCCGCGGGCCTACGGCGGCACCACGCAGACCGGCGAGTCCGGTATCTACATCATCGACCTGAAGAATCCGGACAAACCGGCCATCCTGAGCTACACCAAGGTGCCCGCCGGTCACACGACCAGCTGCGTCGACGACTGCCGGTACCTCTGGACCGGCGGCCCCGCGAAGGCCGCGAACCAGCCCGCGGAGTGGGGCGGCCGCCCGATCTGGGTGACCGACATCCGCGACCCGCGCAACCCCAAGACGTTCCCGAACCCGATCGAACTCGCACGCAACGACGGCAAGACCGACTACGTGCACGACGTCCAGGTCGACGCCGAGGGGGTGGCGTGGGTGTCCGGTCGAGGCGGCGTCCGCGGCTACTGGACCAACGGCTACCACCGCGATCCCGTGCAGGGGAAGGTCCGTCGCGCGACCGCGTTCGACCCCGTGCCGTACGCGGGCGGCGGGATCGAGGAGACGGCGGCGCCGTCGAAGTTCATGCACAACAGCTTCCACCCGGCGGGACACCGCTCGGCCGACGGCGCCGACTCGAACCGCTGGCACGGCCGCGACCTGATCTACGCCACCGAAGAGAGCTTCCTCGACGGCTGCGCCGGTGACGGCGTGCTGACGATCTCGTCGCTACAGAACTCCTACAACGGCGAAGGCTGGCGCTCGACGCCGGAGAAGCCGTTCCGCCTCAAGTCCGTCGGCACCTGGAGCGTCGCCGGCCAGGAAGGCAGCGACCCGACGACGGGTGACTGCTCCGCGCACTATTTCGACATCCGCGGCAAGGTCCTGGTGCAGTCGTTCTACACGCAGGGCACGCGGTTCCTCGACGTCAGCGACCCGACCGACCCGAAGCAGATCGCCTACTTCCGCCCGGCGGACGCCAGCGCGTGGGCGCCGTACTGGCACAAGGGTTACGTCTACGTCGCCGACAACACTCGCGGAATCGACATCCTGAAGCTCACCGCCTGAGGCAGGATCTCCCCCATGCGCACCATGGGGAAGATGCTGGGGACCACGGCCGCGATCGTCCTGATCGCGGCCTGTGCCCCGGCCCCGCCGAAGGAAGTGGCCGTCCACACCGATCCGGCGCCGGTCGCCGAGGATTTCCCTGAGATCGGCGAGATCGTCCAGGCGTCCTGGGTCGAGGAGCGGCTGGGTGCTTCCGAAGGCCGGATCGAGGCACCGGGCCCGTCCGATCTCCGGCTGTCCGCGGTGGTGAAGCTGCGTCGCGAGGCCGTCGCGAAGGTGCTGGACGGCTACAAATGCCAAGCGGGCTCCCCAGCGGTGCCCGAGCCCTTGAAGGGGCTCTTCCCGACCGGCGTGAAGTGGCTTTCCTGCGAGCTGCCCACGACGACCAAGGCGCGGACCGCGTTCGTCGCCGACGGGTCCGAGCAGGCCTTTCTCACCTCGACGACCATGTGAGCGGAGGCCGGTTCGGGCCGAAAGCGTCCTTCACCGCATCCGACGCGGCGAAGGACGCCTTCGGCCCAACTCAGGCACCGCTCAAGAGGCCAGCAACTCCTGCAGTTCCGCCACGGCCGCGGTCAGTTCCGTCGCGAACAGCTCCATCTCGTGCGCCACGTGCTTCGGCGTGCACAGGTACAGGTTCAACGACTCCGGCAGCAGCACGTACGCGACGCCGATGCACTGCGGGCTGGTCGACCCGAAACCGAAGTACCGGATGTTCACCGACGGCGCCGAGCTGGTGCTCAGGTAGTCGTTGCGCATCTTCAGCCAGCCGGGTGACGAGTACAGCGACAGAGAGCCCTCGACGCCACGCCGCTTCTGGATCAGCTGCAGCTCCCACAAATGCTGCTCCGGTGCGTCACCCGCCTGGCACTCCTTCGCCCGCGTGACGTGCTTCGCGGCCGCCGCGCGGAAAGCCGCCTGGCGCGTCTGGCGGTCGGCCTGCGGATCGTTCATCACCTGGACGAACCACAGCACCTCGGGCGTCACCACGCGCATCGCTTCGGTGCGCCCGTTCTGGTACTGCCGCGTCGCGATCGACTCGTACGTCGCGCCCGTGATCCCCTTCGCCCGCTTGTGCGCGAGCTGGTACGCCATCTGCGCGAAGGCGTCCGGGGACATCCCCAGCTCCTTCGCCCGGTTCGCGCCGAAGTCGGTGAAGGACACCGTCTTCGTGGCGGTCGCGTCGGCGTACTCGGCGAAGGACGCGGCAGCGGCTCGGGCGTCCTCGCGCAGCGCGTCGCCCAGGACGAACTCGATGACCTCGGACGCGGGGACACCGTCGGCAGGCGGCCGCTCCAGCCGCGTCCCGCTGAGCAGCGCGTCAGTGAAGCCGAGGATCGTGGTCCCGTCCAGTTCGCAGTGCTCGACGTTGATCCCCGCCGTGCCGTCCTCGAACACGATCAGCGACACGGCCTTGTCGAACCAGCGGTTCCCGCTGTCGCCGTGCAGCAGGTGGTCGCACGCCTCCTGCGTGCCCGACGGCGTGAAGTCCTCCAGGCACAGGCAGAACAACGCCGTCTCGATGTCGTCGAGCGCGGCCGCGTTCCCCGCCGCCAGCAACGCTTCCCGCGTCGCCGCCCACTCGGCCCTGGCCTTGGTGGTGAAATGCCCGGCGGCGGTCTGCGGGTCTTCGACGAAGTTCCCCGATTTGACGATCGCCTGGAGCCCCGCGACCAGCTGTTCGGGGGAATACGGACGGCCGTCGGGCGCGATGACGTCCATCCGGAACGGGGTGTCGCGGTGGAAGACCACGATATGCCGCGCCCTCGACGGCCCCGGCCAGTCCTCGCGGTACGGCGTGCGCGCGGTGTCCTGCACGGCGCCGGGGATCCGCGTCGCCGAGAACAGGAACTTGTGCTGCACCATCGACTGCGGCTGCCCGCGCAGCAGGATCGGCGGCACCAGTTCCTCGTCGAGCTTCAGCTTGTAGTCCACCGCCGAAGCCGCCAGCTCGGCCGCGCGCTCCAGCTGTCCCAGCGGGGATTCGGTGAACAGGAAGAAGAAGTTCGCGTTGAGGGCGATCCGATCGCGACGGCCGAGGTAGCGGTACGGCCAGAAGGTGTCGAGCCAGCTTCGGACGTCTTCGCGCTTGTCGTAGGCCTCGAGCGCGCTCTGCAGTTCGTGCGCCGGGCTTCCTGCGGCGAGGAACTCGGCGACAGCGCCTTCGGTCTCCGCGAGTTCGCCAGCGGTGAGCAGCGGCGAGCACCACTCGAGGAACCGGCGGCAGGTGTCCTCCAGGCTGGGGACGGGGACCCGCGGCAGGATGTCCTCGTTGCCGAACGTGCGGGTGGACGGTTCCGGACTGCTCACGATCATCCTTGATCTCGAAGGGGAAGGGTGTTCAGCGCGGAGGCGAGCCCGCCCGCCGCGCCGTTCGGGCGGGAGACGAACAGCCGCGCGTACAGCCGGCCGCCGTCTTCCAGCCCACGCGGGTCGACGCCCGCGACGGACAGATTGTCCAGGATCTGCGTCTGTTCCTCAGCCGAAGCGAATTTCCGCTGCCGGAAGACGCCTTCGACCCCGGTCGTGTCGTAGTCCAGTTCGCCGAGGCTGTCGGCGACCGGACCGTAGGAGAACATCCGGAGGACGAAATGCGCCATCCAGGGCCGGTTTTCCCGTGCGATCCGCACGAGGGTCTTCTCGGTGACGTAGCCGACGCAGCCGGTCGAGATGACGATGTCGACCTCGGACAGCAACGCGCGCTGTTCGTCCGTCGGGTCTTCGTTCTCGAGATCGGCGTGGATCGCATCGTCGATGAAGCCCGCTGCCAGTGCGTAGTCCAGGGCGGGCGCGGAGGCGTCGAGGCCGATGAAGCGGACTCCGTCGCCGACCGCGTCCATCCGGCGATCACGCGCGATCAGTTCGTCCCGGCTCAGCGAACCGGCGGACGCGTAGTGGTCGTACAGGCGTTCCATCGTGGTGTCGAATCTGTGCAGCGCCGCGTTGACACCGTAGGAACAGCCGAGGTCGAGCACCGTCGGGACCTTGACGTCGGCTTCCGCGCGGTACTCGTCGATCAGTTTCGCGAAGTAGCCCTTCGCCTGCTGCGGGATGTCGTAGTCCAGTCTGCGCAAGGTGCCGAAGAACGCGCGAGGATCGGGCTCGGTGTAGATGTGATCGAAATTGATCTTGCCGGTCGAATCCAATGGCACGGCCAAGCTCCTGACTTAGTCGAGCAGCTCATCGCCCCGGACCGCCGCCGAAGCGACGTGTTCCGGCAGGACCCGGCCGAACAGCTGTCTCGTCCGCTCCGGACTGCCGATGACCCCAGGGCGCTCGCTGTACGCGAAGATCGCGGAATGGCGGGCGACTGCCCCTTGAACACTACTCACCCGGTGCAGCGCGAAGCGTCCGCGAAACAGCTGAAGATCGCCAGGACGGAGAGTGAGCCGCCTGATCAGGTGATCACCTTCGCCCGCCAGGACGGCACGGACGTCGTCGAAGTTCTCCGCCGTTTCGGAGCGGATGTTCGGGCAGTATTCGAAGACACCGCCTTCGGCCGCTTCCTGCGTGAGCATGCTGACCGTGTACTCGTTGGTGTCGAAATGCCACGGATGCGAGCGCCCCGGTTCGATCACGTTGAGCACCAGACCGGACAGCGGATCGGCGAGTTCGTGCAGCTCGGGGAGTTCGAAGCAGTCGGCGACGAACCGCTGGAACTCGGGGCTCGAATACAGCTGCTGGATCACCGCGGTCGCCGGGATCCGGTCTCGCGCCACGAAAGCGTTGCCGCGTTCCATGATCGTGCGGCCGGGATGATCCTCCGGCAGCGGGGTGTCGATGGCGATGTTGTAGGCGTTGACGCGTTCGACCTTCGAGTACGCCTCCGGAGCGATCTTCGCGCCTTCGTGGCGAAGGGCGTCACGCAACTCCGGACGGATGAAGTCGGCCAGCACACTGCAGCCCGTTTCCCGCAGTTCGGCGCGGGTACGGGAAACGATTTCGCGCCACGCCGGGCTTCCCGGTTCGGACAACGGATAGCGGGCGGTATCGGCCACTTGGACTGCGCTCGCGGTCATCGACGTCCTCTCGGCTGCCCCGGAAGTGATTCTCGGGTTTAGCACAGAAAACGCCCGCCACCCCCGCGCCTTGTGAGCGGTGCCACACGGAACGTGACGGCCCCCTTACCCGCGTTCGTACGCGGGCAAGGGGGCCGTCCTGGACTTTTCGTCAGCTGGTGACAAGCGGCAGCAGCGGCCGCCGCACCGCGGTCGCGACGCCGTCCGACGCCTCCGCCGCGGCGATCCGCTCCGCCGTCGGCGTGCCGTACTCCGTGGTCCGCTGCCGCAGCGGACGGCCCAGCGGTTCGACCATCGCGCGCATGTCGCTGATCGTCTTGTACGACCCGTTCGCCGCACCCGCCATCCGGCTGATCGTCTCCTCCATCAGTGTCCCGCCGATGTCGTTGACACCGCCCTGCAGCACGGCGCGGCTGCCCTCTTCGCCGAGTTTCACCCACGAGCTCTGGATGTTGTCGATCATCCCGTGCAGCAGCAGCCGGGCCAGCGCGTGCACCGCGCGGTTCTCGCGCAGCGTCGCCCCCGCCCTGGCGAGCCCGGCGAGGTAGATCGGCGAGCTCTGGTGGATGAACGGCAGCAGCACGAACTCGCTGAACCCTCGCCGCCCGTTGCGTTCCAGGCCTTCCCGCTGCAGTTTCGCCAGCAGCTTCAGATGCCCGACCCAGTGCGCCGGGGTGTCGACGTGGCCGTACATCATCGTCGACGTCGTCGTGATGCCGAGTTTGTGCGCGGTGGTGACGACGTTGATCCATTCGGACGTCGGCAGCTTGCCCTTCGTCAGCACCCAGCGCACGTCGTCGTCGAGGATCTCCGCGGCCGTACCCGGCAGCGAGTCGACGCCGGCCTCCTTCGCGCGCGCCAGCCAGTCCTCGATCGAGAGGTTCGTCCGCGAAGCGCCGTTGACGACCTCCATCGGCGAGTACGAGTGCAGGTGGATGTCCGGCTGACGGCGTTTCACCTCCGCCGCGAGGTCGAAGTACGCGGTGCCCGGCAGATCCGGGTGGATGCCGCCCTGCATGCAGATCTCGGTCGCGCCCGCGGCCCACGCTTCGTCGACCCGGTCACCGACCTGCTCCAGCGAAAGCGTGTACGCGTCGGCGTCGGTGCGCCGCTGGGCGAACGCGCAGAACCGGCAGCCGGTGTAACAGACGTTGGTGAAGTTGATGTTCCGCGTGACGACGAAGGTGACGTCGTCGCCGTTCACCTCGCGACGCAGGTCGTCGGCGATCTTGGTGAACGCGTCGAGCTCCGGTCCGTCGGCGTGCAGCAGCGCCAGCGCTTCGTCGTCCGAAAGCCCGGCGGGGTCCTTTTCCGCACTGCGCAAGGCATCCCGGATGTCGAGGTCGAATCGCTGCGGCGCGGTCTTGATGTTGCCCTTGATCTCGGCCCAGTCGCCGTAGACCGAGTCGAAGTCGCTGCGGCGGTCCTCCGTGCGCCCGACCGTGTCGACCTCGACGTGCAGGTCGGTACGCCCGGCCTCCTTCCAGCCGCCGTCCGGCTCCTGCCACGGGATGCCCACCGGGATGGCCTCTTCGATCGCGAGCCCGGTCTCGGTGTCGGTCAACGGGGCGAGATGCGCGTTCATCCGCGGGTCCAGCCACGGCTCGCCCGCCTTGACGTACTCCGGGTAGATCGGCAGCCGCTCGCGCACGGTGAACCCGAGCGCTTCGGTGCGGCGTTTGAGCTCGTCGATCTGCGGCCAGGCGCGTTCGGGGTTCACGTGGTCGGGGGTCAGCGGGGAGACGCCGCCCCAGTCGTCGATACCCGCGTTGAGCATCAGTTCGTACTGCTGGCCGATCAGGTTCGGCGGCGCCTGGATGCGCATCCGCGGCCCGAGCACGAGCCGCGCGACGGCGATGGTCGCGGCGAGCTCTTCGAGATCGGCGTCCGGCGTCGCGCGCATCTTCGTGTCCGGTTTCGCACGGAAGTTCTGGACGATGACTTCCTGGATGCCGCCGTAGGTCTTCGCGACCTTGCGGATCGCGAACAGCGAGTCGGCGCGTTCCTCGAAGTTCTCGCCGATGCCGATCAGGATGCCCGTGGTGAACGGCACCGAACTGCGGCCGGCGTCCTCCAGCACCCGCAGGCGGACGTCGGGGTCCTTGTCGGGCGAGCCGTAGTGCGGGCCGCCCTTCTCCGTGTACAGCCGCTTCGCCGTCGTCTCCAGCATCATGCCCATCGACGCCGAGACCGGCTTGAGCCGCTGGAAGTCCTGCCAGCTCAGCACGCCGGGGTTGAGATGGGGGAGGACGCCGGTCTCTTCGAGGACCCGGATCGCCATCGCCCGGACGTAGGACAACGTGTCGTCGTAGCCGTGCGCGTCGAGCCAGTCCTTCGCCGCCTTCCAGCGGTCCTCCGGACGGTCGCCGAGGGTGAAGAGCGCTTCCTTGACCCCCATCTCGGCACCCTTGCGGGCGATGTCGAGCACCTCGTCGGGGGAGAGGAACGGCGATTCGACGCGACCGGGGACGGTCGCGAAGGTGCAGTAGCCGCAGCGGTCCCGGCACAGCCGGGTCAGCGGGATGAACACCGAACGGCTGTAGGTGACCACGCCGGGACGGCCGGCCGCGACGAGCCCGGCGTCGCGGACCCGGGAGGCGTGCTCGGACAGCGTCTTGAGGTCGTCGCCGCGCGCCTGGAGCAGGATCGACGCCTCGGTGATGTCGAGGGTCTTCCCGTCGCGCGCCCTGGCGAGCGCGCGACGCATCGCCGAGGTGGTGGGGGCGTTCGCGTCTGCATCCGATGCCATTCCCGCACGCTATGGCCGGACTCGCTCCACCTGCCAGTGTGCAACCCGACACCGTCTCACCCACGTGGGTGTGATCACGGTTTCCGCTGGTCAGCGCCCGATCTTGGTTGCCGATCAGCGGGTGCGAGTGTATTACCTAAAGTGTGGCTTCGGTGATCGGCAAGAAGGTCGGCGGGCGGACGTACTACTACCTCGTCACCTCCGCGCGGGTCGACGGCGAGCCGAGGGTGGTTTCGCAGCGCTACCTCGGCACGGCCGAAGAGATCGCACGCGCGATGGACGGCGACGTCTCCGCGCCCGGCGAAGCGCGTCACCGGACCTTCGGCGACGTCGCGGCTGTGTGGGCCACGTTGCGGCGGCTCGACTTCGTGCGCCGGGTCGATGAAGCCGTCGGAGCTCAGCGCGCGACGACCACCCTGGGGTCACATCTCGCGCTCGCCGTCCTGCACCGGGCGACAGCGCCGGACACGCGATTAGCCGACTGGTGGCGAGACTCCGTCGCCCGGGAATTCATCCAAGCCGACCTGCCGAATCACCGGCGGGCGCTGCAACGCCTCACCCCCGAACGGATCGGGCGGATCGAGACGACCGTCGCCGACGCGGTGCTCTCCTGGCTGGGGACCGGCGACGCCGCGCTCGCCGTCGACGTCCCGCAGTTCGCCACCTTCACCACCGCCGACCCCTGCCGCTGCGAACTCGCCGGTCTCGGCCTGGTGGTGACCAAGGACGGCGCGATCCCGCTGGCGTCGCACGTGTACCCGAGGGAAGGGGCGCCGCCGTTCGCCGCGCTCGCCGAGGAACTCCGCTCGCGGTATCCCGTCACGCTGGTCTTCACCGCGGGCCAGGCGGCCCAACTGGATCTCGGACGGCATTTCGTCGGCGCGCTCCCGCTCTCGGAGCATCCGGAACTGCTGGCGAAACCGCCGTCCGCGCGCAAACCCGTCGACCCGGAGCGGTTCGCCGGACTGACCGCCCTCGACACCAGGGCCGTGGTCGCCGGCGTGCGGCGGCGCGTGATCCTGACCCATTCGGAGACCCTGCACAACGCGCAGGCCCGCGCGTTCGGCGAGGAACTGGGCACCGCGACCCGCGAGCTCGCCGGCCTCGACGCCGCGCTGGCCTCGGGCACGTACCGGGGCGACCGCGGCCAGGTGAACGCCGAAATCGCGCGGATCACCCGCGGCCGCCGCGTCGAACGGGTGCTCTCACCCTCGTTGACCGGCACGAAACCGGGGGAGATCCGCCTGAGCTGGAAGGTCGACGACGCCGCCGTCTCGCGGTTGCACGACGAGTTCTTCGGCAAGCAGGTGCTGGTCACCGACCACGACTGGCCGGTGTCCGAGGTCGTCACCGCGTACCGCGCCCGGACCCACCTCGACTCGACGTTCCGCTGGCTGACCGGTCCCGCCGTCGCCGGCCCGGCCCCGCGCTGGGACTGGACACCGCATCGGATCGCGGTGCACACCCTGGTCACGGTGCTCGCGTCCACGGTCACCCACCTCATGCGGCGCGAGGCCGACCGCGCCGGGATGAACCTGTCGGTCCGTGAGCTGATGGACAGCCTCGCGGGGATAGGGGAGACGGTGCTGCGGTATCCGTCCACCGGCGGCCGCCCGCGGACGCGACGCCTGCTGACCGAGCGGAACCCGGAACAGCAGGCGCTCTTCGACCTCTTCGGTCTCAGCTCTCTCGGTGAATATGGAGAGCCGAGAAGCTCTGCACCACCGGCATCAGCTCGATGACGTTGATGTTCACGTGCTCCGGCTGCGAAGCGGCCCAGAAGACGGACTCGGCCACGTCGGCGGCCGTCAGCGGCGTCGTGCCCTTGTAGACGTTGTCGGCCTTGCTCTGGTCACCCTCGAACCGGACGACGGAGAACTCGGTGCCGCCGACGAGGCCCGGCTCGACGTTGGTCACCCGGACGCCGGTGCCCTGCAGGTCCGCGCGCAGGTTCAGGCTGAACTGGTGCACGAACGCCTTGGTCGCGCCGTAGGCGTTGCCGCCGGGGTACGGGTAGCTGCCCGCGACCGAGCCGATGTTGATCACGTGCCCGCGGCCGCGCTCGACCATGCCGGGCAGCAGCGCGCGGGTGAGGTGCGCGAGCCCCTTGATGTTCGTGTCGATCATCTGGTCCCAGTCGTCGAGCTTCGCCCGATGGGCGGGCTCCAGGCCCTTCGCGAGGCCGGCGTTGTTGACCAGCAGGTCGACTTCGGCGAACTCGGCGGGCAGCGTGCCGGGGAGCGCGGCCACCGCGTCGGCGTCCCGGACGTCGAGCTCGAAGGGGAGGACGTTCTCGCCCAGCTCGCCGGCCAGCTTGTCGAGCCGGTCCTTGCTGCGGGCGGCCGCGACGACCTTGGCGCCGTCGGCGGCGAACCGGCGGACGATCTCGACGCCGAACCCGGCGCTGGCACCGGTCACGAAAACGATCTTCTGGGGCATCACTTTGTCTCTTTCAAGAACCGTGCGAACACGTCGTTGAACTCGGCCTCGCGCTCCAGGTTAGGCATGTGGGCGGCGCCTTCGATCACCGCCAGGGCGGAGCCGGGGATGAGGTCGTGCATGAGTTCGGCGTCCGAGACCGGCGTGAACTCGTCCTCGGTCCCGACCACGACCAGGGCCGGTACCGCTACGCGCGTGAGGCTCTCCCTGTAGTCCGGGCGCTCGGCCCGTCCCCTGAGCGCGGCCGCCGCTCCTTCCTTGGGCGTCGTGCGCATCATCCCGAGGACGTGCGCGGCCACGTCCGGCATCGTGCGGACGTTCTCCGGGGAGACCATCTTCGTCAGCACTTCCTCCGCGTACGGGTTCAGTCCCTCCGCGAGGACGCGGTCCGCCATCTCGTTGCGGACGCGCTTGCCCTCCTCGGTCTCGGCCTGGGGAGAGGTGTCGGCGAGCAGAAGCCCGGCGACACGTTCGGGGTAGGTGCGGTGGAACTCCATGACGATCTGCCCGCCCATGGAGAGCCCGCCGAGGACGAAGCGCTCGAGACCAAGGTGATCGGCGAGCCGGGCGATGTCGGCCGCGAAGACGTCGAGTCCGGTCTTCTGGTCTTTCACCGGCTTGGTCGTCTCGCCGTACCCGCGAAGGTCCGCCGTGATGACCCGGTAGCCCTCCTGGCTGAAGCGCTCGGCCTGGGGACGCCACATCGAACGGTTGAAGGGGTGGCCGTGGACGAGGACGACGGGCAACCCGGTGCCGAGGTCGTCGTAAGCGACGGAGATGCCGTCGAGTTCCGCAGTACTCATGAGCCCGACGCTAATCGGAGCAATCGACGGGATCAATACGGTGCAATGTACTCGGAGCAATGTTCTTGCCCGGGAGTTCACCCGAGGTCTCCCGGGGCGATCACCGCGTGATCGCCCGGTCTGGGCCCGTTTATGGCCGCTGACCTGCGCGAATGTCGTTAAGGTACCCCCCTGTTTTCGGGGGTTTCCGGCCATGTAAAGTTCTCTTCGTCGCCAGGGAAACCGGGCGGCCGACCGGGACACGAACCAAGCTCTCGCTCAGTGCGATTGAGTGGGTGTCTCACCAAAAACTGCTAGGAATGACTGCTTCGGATAAGGCCGTGTAGCTGCGGTGCGATTCGGGGTGTGTTGCTTGAGAACTCAACAGTGTGCTAGTGAACTAAGCCAGTAGAGCTTATTTTGAACCTCGTTTTGAGGTTCCTTTGAGAGCATTAAACATGCCTCGATCAAATTTGACATTGTTGGAGAGTTTGATCCTGGCTCAGGACGAACGCTGGCGGCGTGCTTAACACATGCAAGTCGAACGATGAACCCGCTTCGGTGGGGGATTAGTGGCGAACGGGTGAGTAACACGTGGGCAATCTGCCCTGTACTTTGGGATAAGCCTGGGAAACTGGGTCTAATACCGGATATGACTTCTGCGGGCATCCGTGGAAGTGGAAAGCTCCGGCGGTACGGGATGAGCCCGCGGCCTATCAGCTTGTTGGTGGGGTAATGGCCTACCAAGGCGACGACGGGTAGCCGGCCTGAG
>NZ_JBHXIB010000003.1:0-16905 GCF_042723975.1 Amycolatopsis sp. NPDC058340
CAGTCACAGCGGACGCGCGTGAAGGCCCCCTTCCCTCGGCTCAGCCGAGGGAAGGGGGCCTTCACGCGCGTGAGGAGCCACCCTCAGGAACGGCTCCGCGGTTTCAAAGCCATCCCCGGCGTCACCGTCCGCACCGCGAAGTTCGTCACCGTGCTGTCCACCCGGTGGAACAGATTGTCCGGACCGGAGAAGCACAACGACGTCACCCCCTGCGCCCGCAGGGTCGCGACCATCGACGGCCAGTCGATCGGCCGGTCGAAGGTGTCGAGCAGCATCCGGCGCACGCCCGCCGCCGAGTCCAGGAGCGCGCCGTCCTGGTCCGCCACCACCGGCAGTTCGGGATCGCGAAGAGTGAAGCCGGACAGCACTTCCTCCTCGGCGCGCCGTCGCAAACCGCCGAAGAAGGCGGAGTGGACCGGCGGGCGCATGGTGTGCATCGAGTAGCCGCCGATAGACCGCACCCGCGCCTTCACCCGTTCCAAGTCCTTCTCCCGCACCGAAAGCAGGTAGAAGCCCTTGTCGATGACGCCCGAAACGTCGTGGAACTCGTCCTTCAGTTCGGCCAGGACCTCGGCGAAGCCCTCCTCCGGAGTCCGGACGAAACAGTGGGTCACGACGTCGGAATAGTCGCTTTCGAAGTAGGAAACCTCGCACCGCGAGAGCTCCGCGGTGAGCCGGACGGTCTCCTCGAACGACAGCACGCCCGTGTACGCGGTCAGTGCCTTCTGGCCGAAGCTGGGACCGGCGCATATCTCGGGTTTGACCCCGAGGGCGTCTTCGGCCCACTCCGCGAGGGAAAGACACGTCAGCATGAAGACGACCTGCGCGGCCTCGTCGTAGACATCGCCGTCTTCGCGGGCCGGGCCGATCAGGCGGCGGCCGAGGACGTCCTCGGCCGCCGCGAGCCGTTCCCGTGCCTTCCGGTCGATCATCAGGAACCGGCTCACGTCCCCGCTTCTCGTGGGGGCCATTCCCGGGAAGATCAGGGCGGTGCGTTCTTCGGTCACGTCGCTCAGCCGGCTTTCGGCGAACTGGCCGAATCGGCGAGCGCCAGCTCGGTCATCCGCTTCTTGTCGGGTTTTCCGTTGCGGTTCAGCGGAAAACGGTCGACGACGCGGATACGGTCCGGCCGCTCGAACTCCGGCAGTACCTCGGCGATGCGCGTACGCCAGTGCCTGCCGTCGTGGCCGAGCGGGTCTTCGACGAAGAACGCCAGCTGGCAGCCACGCCGTTCGTCCGGCAGCGGGATCACCTTGACCGGGCACAGCGCTTCGGTGACCTTGTGCTCGATGATCTCCGGATAGAGCGTGTGTCCCTTGCGGTGCACGGCGAACTTGCGGCCCACCACGAACAGGTTGTCGTTCTCGTCCAGGTAGCCGAAGTCGCCGGTGTGCCGCCAGCCCTGCTCCGCCGGCTCCAGTGAGCCGTCCGCGGCGAGGTAGCCCGCCATCATGTCGGGGCAGTACATCACGATCTCGCCGGTCTGCCCGGCGGGGAGCGCATTGCCTTCGTCGTCGAGGATCCGCAATTCGTGCCCGGGCAGCGCGCGGCCGCAGCCGACCGGGTTCTCGGGCGTAGCGAACGCGAGGTTGCCCAGTTCCGTGCTTCCGTAGCTGTCCAGCAACGGGAGACCGAACCAGGCGGCGTAGTCTTCGCTGAGCGTCGAGCCCAGTGGAGCGGCGCCACTGCAGAACATGCGCACCCCCGCCAGATCGAGGCCGTAGCGGGGATTGCGCTTCACGATGTTGAGGATGCTCTGGTACGTGGAAGGCGTGCCGTCGGTCACGGTCACGCCGCATTGCCCCGCCATCCGCAGGGCACGGTCGATCCGCCGGTACGGCGCCACCACGAGCGAACAGCGCACCAGCCACGCGATCAGCACCATCGACAGGCCGTACTGGTGGGAAAACGGCAGCATCGGCATCAGCACGTCACCCGAGTGGTGGCCGACCTGGTCGGCGTTGCGCCGGAGGTTCTTCAGGAACCGTCCGCCGTTCTTGACCACGCCCTTGGGCACCCCGGTCGACCCGGAGGAGTACATGATCAGCCCGTCCGGAAGCTCGCACCACGGGTCCACCCGCAGCTCCGGATCGCGGGTGGCCTGGGACGCCCCGGCGACGAGCAATTCGTAGAGCAGGGTGTGCGGGCCGTCGGTGACCAGCGGCGCGTCCTCGTCGACCAGGCTGATCTTGACCCCGGCCTGGTTGCAGACCCGCTGGGTTTCGGCGGCGTTCTCCTGCTGGTCGACGAGCACGATGCTGGCACCGACATGCATCAGGGCCAGCAGCGTGGTCACGTAGGCGGCCGAATTCCCGGCCTTCAGCATCACCCTGGTCGCGGGTGTCACGCCACGCTCCCGGAGCGACTCCGCCACCCCCAGCGCGCTGTGTTCGAGTTCCTCGAACGTCTGCAAGGAATCGAGGGCGAAGAGTCTCGCGGACATGGGATTCCCCTTTCTCACTCGGCGATCTTGGTGCGGCCAGACCACCGGAAGACGGCGACGACCTCATGACCGTCCTGCTGGAATTCCCCGGCGTGGGAAAAGTGCTCGTATCCTCCGTCGACGCAGATCTTCAAGTCCTGGGTGAGGTCTTCGACCTTCTGGTAGGACTCCAGCTGCGCCGACCGCGCGCGAGATCCGGTGGGATCGATTCTGATGTGCACCACGGAAGGGCTCCTTTCACTGGGTGATGTGGAGGTCGGCAGGCCGCAGGACGGCCGAGATGGCCCGGATCACGGCCGGGGCGTGGGTGTTCAGGTAGAAATGCCCGCCGGGATACGTGGTCAGGGTGAACGGCCCGGACGTGTGCGTTGCCCAGTCGCGGACTTCGTCCACGGTCGCCTTCGGGTCGTTTTCGCCGACGTGGGCGTGAATCGGGGCCCGCAGCAGCGGCCCCGGCGGGTACCGGTAGGTCTCCGCGGCGGTGTAGTCCGTGCGGATCGAGGGCAGCACCATTTCCAGGATCGCCTCGTCCTCGAAGATCTGGGCGTCGGTGCCGCCGAGTTCCTTCACGGCGGCGACGAGTCCCGCGTCGTCGCGCAGGTGGACCGTCTCGTCGCGAGCGCGGCTCGGAGCCACCCGGCCGGAGACGAACAACGCGTGAGGCCGCACATCGCGGGCTTCGAGCCTGCGGGCGACCTCGAAGCCGAGGGTCGCGCCCATGCTGTGACCGAAAAGGACGGTCGGCCGGTCCAGCCACGGCAGGAGTGCCTCGGTGACACCGTCGGCCAGCTCGGCGATGGTGGCGAGCCCCGCTTCGTGACGCCGGTCCTGGCGTCCCGGGTACTGGATCGCGAGTACGTCGGCGTCGGGGCTCAACGTCCGTGAGACCGGGAAGAAATAGCTCGCGGAGCCCCCGGCGTGCGGGAAACAGACGACACGGAAGGGCGCGTCGTCCGCGGGATGGAACCTGCGTACCCAGAGTCCGTCGTCGTTGCCTGCCACCCGGCCACCTCCTGCGTCGGCGACGGGCGGATCGCCCGTCCCACCGAGCGTGCGGGCGGCCGGTCCGGCCGGACAACCCCTACCGACCCGGCGTGGCCCCTACCGCGCCTCTCGGCCGCGGCGCACCCGATAGCACAGGTGAAGCACCCGGTCGCCCTGAATCACCACGTCAGGATCCTCCAGCAGGTGCTGCGCGTGGACCGGCCCGAAGAAGCGCCTCCCGGACCCGAACACGACGGGTACGACGTCCATGCGCACTTCGTCGACCAAGCCCTTGGCGAGCGCCTGGCCACCGACGTCGCCGGCCGCGACCTCGACGACCCGGTCGCCCGCGAGCTCCTGCGCCTTGGCCACGGCCGCCTCGACGCCGTCGACGAAGTGGAACGGCGCGCCGGGATCCCAGCCCTCGGGCGCGGGCCGATGCGACACGACGACCACGTGGTCGATCCCGCCCGGCGGCTTCCCGTCCCAGCCGTCCGTCAGGTCGAAGACGCGGCGGCCGGCGATCGTCACCCCGATCCCGTCCCAGTACGGCCGGGTGTGGTCGTAGGACGCCTGCGACACCTTGAGCACGCCGCTGTCGTCCAAGGGGACGTCACCGCCGGTCAACCAGTCGAACAGCGGCCCGGGCCGGTCGTCCTCGTCCGCGACGAAACCGTCCACCGACACCGATCCGTACATGACCACCTTGCCCACGGGCCCTCCTCTGCTCAGGGGGCCCCGAAATTAGCGTGTCGTGAGCTTGTCGCGCTTGTAAGAAATCAATCGGCGGGCAGAGGCCAGCTGTCGAGCACGTGGCCGGGATGTTCGTTGCGGAACCGCCGCCGGACCTCGAGGTACCGGGTCGGCGTGAGCCCGGTGAACGCCCGGAACTCGTGCCCGAAGTGCGCTTGGTCGAAGTAGCCGGCGCCGCTGGCGACCTCGCCCCAGTCGATCGGTGCGTCCGGGTCGATCCCGAACACGGTGGCGGTGAAGCGGTAGGTGCGGGCCAGCCGCTTCGGCGTGACGCCGACGAGCTCCTTGAACCGCTGTGCCAGATACGTGCCGCTGACACCGGCCGCCGCGCTCAGGTCGCCGATCGCCACCGCCCCGCCGGTCGCCGCGATGACGCCGCTCGTATGGCGGACCAGCCCAAGGCCGGAGATCTCGGAGAGCCGTCGCAGCAGCTCCTGCTCGAGCAGCGTCAGCATCTCGTGCGGTCCGGGCGCCGAGGCCAACCGGTCCCGCAGCCCGGCGACGGCGGGCCGTCCCCAAACCTGCTCCAGTGTCACCGGCCGGTCGCACAGCTCGGCCGCGGGCATCGGCAGGAACGACGACGGCCCCCACGGCTTGAAGTGCACGCCGACGGACCTGGTCGGGAGCGGGTAACCGAACTCGTACGCGCGGGTGGGCATGGTGATCACGCAGCCGTCGGCGTACTCGGCCGTCTCGATCTCGGCTCCGGCGCGGATGCGGAACGGCGCACCCAGGTTGACGATGAGCAAGGCCGACGGCGTCGGCGGCAGCGTCAGCCGGGAGTACGGCGGCGCGCCCTCCAGGTAGTAGAGGTCGTCGATCAGCCCGTCCAGCGGCGGACGCGGCACCCGGGACACGTACTCCACGCCTACAGCATCGCCCACCGGCCGCGAATTCGGTCAGCCGAGATGGTCGTTCGCGCCGGTGACCCACGCGACGTAGCGCTCGGCCGAGCGCCGCACGGCGGCCTTCGCGCCGGCCCGCACAGTGGCGCCCGTGAGGGCGTAGAGCCGGTCGAACTCGTAGGGCTCCAGCCTGTCCATGAGCCGCCCGACCAGGCCTGCCGAGAGCGGGATCTGGTTGGGATAGCTGCGCATGAAGGTCACCCAGCCCGCCGCGGCCACCGGCACGATGGTGTCGCCCACCAGCAGCGAGCCGCCGTTCGCGGCGACGTGGGCGACCGCGGCACCGGGGAAGTGGCCGCCCGCTTCGACGAGCGTGACACCGGGCAGGATCTCTTCGGAGCCACGCCATTCGCGGATCACCGGATCTTCCCGCCGCACCCACCGCCGGTCGGCGGAATGCACGAGGACCGGAACGTTTCCGAGGTGATGGCTCAGGCTCACCTGCGAGCCGTACATATGCGGATGGCTCGCCACGATCGCGGCCGCGCCGCCGAGTTCGGCGATCTTGCCGAGCAGGGGCTCGTCGAGTGCGTTCGGCGGGTCCCACAGCAGGTTGCCCTGATCGGTCCGGACGAGGTAGGTCCATTGGCCGATCGAGAACTCCGGCTCGCGGTGCAGGCGGTGGATACCCGGCTCCGGCTGCTCGTGGACCAGCTTGTGCGGCTCCGCGGCGAGCTCTTCCGCGGTGGTCCAGGATTGGCCTGAGGCGCGGACGTACTGGCGTTCGTCCGCGCAGATCCGGCAGATCCCGGCCGGCGGCGCGGCGGTGTCGGGGTGCTCGACGCCGCAGGTCACACAGATCCAGATCGTCATGAATCAAGCATGGAATCTCCAGCTTGCTGGAGGTCAAGGCCTGCCTATTCCTTGCGGCCGCTGACCGCCAGGCCGACACCGAGCCCGACCATCGTGAGCCCGGCCGCTCCACCGACCAGGTCCAACCGGCGTGCCGAGCGGGAGAACCAGGATCGGACCGCGCCCGCCGCCACACCCCAGACGGAGTCCATCGCCAGGGCGATCGCGGAGAACACCGCACCGAGGATCACCATCTGAAGGCCGGCCTGCCCGGCGGAGGGGTCGACGAACTGGGGCAGGATCGCCGCGAAGAACACCACGGTCTTCGGGTTGGTGACGCCGACGATGAATCCCTGCAGCAGCGTGCGCCCGCCGCTGATCGGGGCCGCCTGCGCCTCGAAGGCCTCCCGCAGCGCCCGGCGATGCCGGATCGCCTGGATACCGAGGTAGATCAGGTACGCGGCGCCGGCGAACTTGATCACCGTGTAGATCACCGCGGAGGCCTGGATGATCGCGCCCACCCCGATGGCGACGGCGGTGGCGGCGACGAAGCTGCCGAGCGCCCCGCCGACCACGGTCATCAGCGCGGTCCGCCTGCCGTAGGCAAGGGCGCGGCTGACCGCGAACAGCACGGCGGGGCCCGGGATGAGGATCAGGACGAACGACGCGAGCGCGAAAGCGGCCAGACGATCAGGCGAGGGCATGAGGCCACGGTAGCCGATCCGGTCACGATCTCTGGCAAGCTCGGATTCACGGGTGGAAGGGGGAGTCCCATGCGTACCGGCATCGTGGTCGCGGCCCATCCCGGCGTGGCGGAGTCCGCCGTGCGGGCCGAGGAGCTCGGGTTCAGCAGCTTCTGGGTGTACGACACACCGATGGTCCACGGCGATCCGTTCGTGGCGCTGAGCCTGTGCGCGCGGGCGACCAGCCGCATCAAGCTCGGGATCGGGGTGACGTCACCGGCGTTGCGGTCGGCGCCCGCCGCCGCGAGCGGATTCGCCGGCCTCAACGCGCTGGCACCGGGCCGGATCATCTGCGGTGTCGGCACGGGGAACACCGCCCGGCGCACCCTGGGCATGCCGCCGACCACGACGGCCGAACTGGAGGCGTTCACCGCCGCGCTCCAGGGGCTGTGCGCCGGGTATCCGGTCGACTACCGCGAGGGCGACAGGGTGCGCGACGTCCGGTTCCTGCATACCGGGCAGGCGGTGAACACCGCCGACCCGATCGAGTTCGTGGTGGCCGCGCTGGGGCCGAAAGCCGCCGCGGTCGCGGGCCGCCGCGATGCCGGTCTCGTCTCGTTCGGTCTTCTCGATCCCGCCGCCTGGCGGGCATTGCACGCGGCTCGCGGAGACACGCCCCGCGATTCGTACCTGATGACGGCGCTGCACGTCCTCGACGACGGCGCCGACCCGTACGGCGACCCGGCCCGGGACGCGGTGGGGCATATCGTGTTGACGTCGCTGGCCTTCGCCGCCGACACCCCGTCGGTCGCCGACGGGCTCGGTGCCGAGGAACGCGACGCCGTGCGCCGCCTGCTCGACCGGCGTGGCACCACGGCCACCGCGCCGGACCGGTACACCAAGCTCTATCCCGGCTACCTGGAACGCGTCGCACCGGCGGACCGGGACCTGATCACGCCGTCGCTGATGGACACCCTGACCCTGGTCGGGACCCCGGACGACCTCCGTTCCCGCATCACCGCGCTGGCCGAAGCCGGTGTCGACGAGATCGTCCTCCAGCCGGTGGTCGACCCGCTGGAGGAGATGGCCCGGATCGCGGAACTGATCACCGGCTCTCGGCGAGGAGCTGACCGACCGTTCACCGTGCCGGCGTCCGGTTGATCGCGATCAAATGGCTGCTCAGCCCGAGCAGCGCGGGTTCGTTCTCGACGGCTTGGGTGAAGCGGAGAACGACGTCGAGGTCCGCCGGGTGGTCCCATCGGCCGGTGAGCTGTGGCAGCCAGCCCGCGAGTCCTTCGACGCCCACCACGTCGAGCAAGCCGAGCCCCGCGTCGAGGCATTCCTGACGTAATTCGTCGGGGTGGTGGAAGTAGCCGGTGGTGAACCAATGGGGATGGTCGTTGTCGTTGCGATGCTGACCGGAAGTCAGGTCGTCGCTCACTATCCGCTGGAATTCCGGGTCGAAAAGGAAGCCGCGGGCGAGGCCGTCGAACAGTGACGCGAAGCGTGAGATCGCCGCGACGAATATCCATCCGCCGGGGCGGACCGCGCGACCGGCTTCACGCAAGGCCGCGAGACGATCATCGCGGTCGGTGAGGTGGTAGAGGGGGCCGAGCAGGAGCGCGGCGTCGAAGCTTCCGTCCGGCACCGGCAACGCCCGGGCGTCGGCCAAAGCCGCGGTCATTCCCGGTGTTCTTTCGGCGAGTTGCCGAGCGGCGGCGACGTGTTCCGGGACGACGTCGAACAAGGCCACCCGATGGCCGTCCTCGGCAAGCCAGGCGGCGTGCGTTCCGGTGGCTCCGCCGATGTCGAGTACGCGCAAGGCGCCGGCCGGCAGATGCCGCCGTACGATCTCCTGTGTCCGCAGGAACTCGAGACGGCCGAACGCCTCGGTGAGTCGTGCGCCTTCGTCGATCGATCGGTAATGCCGGATCATCTCGTGCGGTAGTTCCTTCACCACGCGAAGACTACGGCCGGCTTCCGGGCGGCGCACCGGAATTTCCGTGCGGGCACAATGGCCGTATGCCGGATCTTCAGTGGGATGAGGTCAAGAGCTTTTTCTACCCCGACCTGATGGGTGCCTTTCCCGACGTATACGTCCCGGATGCCTCCGCGGAGGACTGGCAGCCGCCGAAGTGCTCTTTCGCCCGCCCGATGCCGAACTGGTGGAGCTGAGGGTCTGGCCGGTTCCGGGCATGCTCGTGATCTTCCGTCTCATGGCGGCCGAGGAGATCGACTTCGACATCGACCTGCGGGAGTTGCAGGGGCAGGCCGGAGTCGACACCTTGTGCGGGTTCCTCACCGACATCGGACGAGCGCTGGGAAAGCCGGTTCTCATGACGCCGGAAGGCGGCAGCCAGGCCCATCCGGTCCTCGGGTTCGATCCGGCACACGACCGAGTCGTGCTGCCGGCCGCTCCGCTGTAGGCGGCGGCCTGCGCGTCCCGCCCCGTCTCTGGGACGACGAGAAACCGCTGTTCGGGACTCCTTTCGCGTCTCACGTCGACGAGCCCTCTTGTGTCCGGCCGAACGGTCCGGCAAGACTTCGAATCGCACGGCTACGAGGGGGGATCCCGTAGCAGATCGGGAAATTCGAACGAAGACAGCAATCTCGCCGCGGAACCCCTGCCGAATTGTCACCACTTCGAAAGGAAATCGCATGCGAGCCAATCGTTTCATCGGTGCCACCTGCGCCGCTGTCGTCATCACCGCCGTCCTCGGTGGGACGGCTCAGGCCGAGGAGCAACCCAACGACGCGGAGAAGGCCTTCTGCATGGACCGCGCCGGTGCCTTCCTGGACAGCGGCAAGGGCAAGACCGTCAAGGGGCGCTACACCATCGTCCAATCCGAGAGCCTCGCGGACGTGCAGGCCGGTGGCTACGCGGAGGACATCTCGACGGGCGACCGGGTCATCGCCCAGCGCAGCCACCGGAAATTCGAAATGCGCGACGACCCCTGGTACCCGGACGACGACCTGATCGGCGGCAACTACGGATCCTGCCGCAGCCGGAAGGCGACCTGGTACGACGCCAACGTGCGGGACTGGATCAAGTCACCCGCCGTGGCACTGCAGATCGGGGGCACGAACAAGAGCTACGCGGTCCGCAGCTGTGTCGAAACCCCGGAGGGATACCGGGGTTGCACCGCCTGGTACGTCGACCACCACTGAACCGGACGCTAGCCGAAGATCCGGGCGCGTAGTTCTTTCACCGTCCGGACCGAAGCGATCAGGTCCAGGGTGTCGAAATGCAGCGACCAGGCCGTGCCGTTCGCGGTCTTCACCGTCCGCTCGGCCAGGCTGAAGGAGATCGTGCGGGGGTCGGCGCCGCCCAGCGCCACGGCGGTGCCGACCCACTCCCGGTATCCGGTGCCACCCGCGGACACGGTGGCCCGCGGCTCGAGTGCGACGTCACGGACCGCGCCGAACAACCGGTCCAGGTATTCGGTCATGGCCCGGCGGCCGGAGATCGGCTCGGTCAGGCCGGGACCCCGCAGGGTCGCGGAACCGTCCACCCCGGCGACCAGGATCCCCGCCGCTTCCCGGTTCCACGCCAGTTGCCGGACCTGTGGCGGCAAGGGGATCGCCGGGGCCGGGTCGGTCGCCGACGCGGTGATCCCCTCGAAGAGGTTCCGCAGCGGGTTCGCCGGATCCTCGACCGGACGGAACATGTCGACCTGGTCCCAGAACCGCCTGCCGTCCTGCACCCTGGCCGGATCCTTGCCCGCGGCCGGATCGCCGAGGACGAGCCGGTGCGTCGTCTTGAAGGAGACCGGTTTCCCCTTGACGGTGCCGGTGTTGAGCGCCTCGACGAAAACGACCCTGCCATCGGCCCCGGAGGTGACGGTCTCCGGAACGAAGACGTAGTCCGGGACCAAGCTCAGCACGCCCTCGATCTGGCTTCTGATCCCCGCCCAGTCCCGGGACGTCTCGAGCCCGCTGTCCCAGAGGCGCGCCGTCCCGTCTTGGACGAACAGGTTCATGTACGCGTCGACATCCTGGGCGTTTCTTCCCCAGGCACGGTAGGCGTCCATGAACCGCTCCACGTTCGCGGGCCGGTCAAGGGATTCGGCGTTCGCGGAAGCCGCGAGTACGACACAGGACAGAACGGCCGCGGCGAGGGCGGGCAAGAGTCGTGAAACCTTCATGGCCAAAGGATCATCGAGCCGGGGGATCGCTGTCGATTACCTCCGAGGTAAGCGGCGCGGCGGTAGATTCTCCCTGTGGGGCTTGAAAAGGAAGCGGTGCGCCGGGTGGTGATCGTCGCGTTCGACGACGCGCAGATCCTCGATGTGGCCTGTCCCAGCGGGGCGCTGGAGATCGCGAACTCGCACGGCGCCGCGCCGAGGTATGTCGTCGAGCTGGCGACGGTTCACGGGCGGACGACGCGGAGTTCGTCGGGGATCATGCTCGCGGGGGCCCGCCGGCTCGCCGAGGTGTCCGGGCGGATGGACACGGTGATCGTGGTCGGTGGCGCGGGAACGGGGGCGGCCGCGGCGGACGAGCGTCTGCTGACGCAGGTGCGGCGGCTGGCCGGACGGAGCAGGCGGATCGCCTCGGTGTGCACGGGTGCCTTCGTGCTGGCGGCCGCCGGATTGCTCGACGACCGGCGGGTCACGACGCATTGGGGATACGGCGAGCTGCTCGCCGCCACCTTCCCGGCGGTGACCGTGGATCCGGCGCCGCTCTACATCCGCGACGGCAACGTGTTCACCTCCGCCGGGGTCATCAGCGCGCTGGATCTCACGCTCGCGCTGATCGAGGACGACTGCGGTCCGACCCTGGCCCGAGAGGTCGCCCGTGAGCTGGTGACCTATCTGCACCGCTCGGGCGACCAGGCCCAGATCAGCACGTTCCTTGCCGTTCCGCCGCCGGGCAACCGGGTCGTGCGCGATCTGCTTGGGTACATCGCCGCGCATCTCGCCGACGATCTGAGCCCGGCGGCGCTGGCGGCACGCGCCGGGGTCACCACGCGGCACCTGAACCGGCTGTTCACCGCGCAGCTGGGCAGCACCCCGGCCCGCACCGTGCGGGCGGCGCGGACCGAGGCCGCCGCCCAGCTGGTGCGGTCCACCGCGTTGCCGCTGGCCGCGGTCGCTCGGCGATGCGGATTCGCCTCGCCGGAGACCCTGCGGACGGCGTTCCGCCGGTATTACGGGATCACCGGGGACACACTTCGCAGGATGAAGGACATGCCCCGCCCGATCGGCGCCTGAGCTCCCCAGAATCGCGGCATGGACAGTGCGAAGACCACCCGCAGGACAGTGCTGGCCGGAGTCGCGGCGGCCGCCGCGTTCGGCCTCTCCACCGGCACGGCTCAGGCGGAGACCAAAGGGCCGAAGATCGGCATCCTGCTCTACGACGGGTTCAGCCTGCTGGATCCGACGGGACCGGCCGAGGTGCTGTCCCGGCTCCCCGGTGCCACGGTGACGATGATCGCCCAGCAGCGCGGCCCGGTGCGCACGGACACCGGTGATGCCGCGGTGCTGGCGGAACGTTCGGTGGCCGAGGTGCACCGGCTGGACGTGTTGCTCGTCCCGGGCGCGGGCAACCGCGGCACGGTCGCCGCCATGGAGAACCCGGTCCTGCTCGACTGGATCCGGCGTATCCATCGGCACACGACGTGGACCACGTCGGTGTGCACGGGATCTTTGATCCTCGGCGCGGCAGGGCTGCTCCGCGACCGCGCCACCACGTACTGGGCCTCGGCGGACTACCTGGAGAAGACCTTCGGAGTGCGTTACGTGCCCGAGCGCTACGTCCAGGTCGGCAAGGTCGTCACCGCGGCGGGGGTGTCCGCCGGGATCGACCTCGCCTTCCATCTCGCGTCCCTTTTGGCCGGTGAGGAGGTCGCCCGCGGTATCCAGCTCGCCGTCGAGTACGACCCGCGACCGCCGTTCGATTCGGGCAACGCCGCGGCGGCGAGCCCGGAACTCAAGGCGCTCGCGCTGAAACTGCTCGCGGACTCGCAGGTCTAGCGGGGGCCGTAATCCTTCAGCACCAAGGCGTTCGCCGCTTCCCGGATCGGGCGGGCCATCTGTTCGAGGACGCGGTCGCGGCCGGGGAGGTACGGCATCAGTTTGATCATCCGGGTGTTGAACCAAGCGAAAGCCCGCGACTGCGGGATGATCCCGCGTAGCGCCATCTTCGCCAAGGCCTGGTTCTTCTCGACGTACGGACGCATTTCCGTTTCGTAGCGGGAAAACGCCGTCGTGAAGTCGTCCGAAGCCGCCAGCTCGCCCGCCAGGACATACGCGCCGACGAGGGCCAGGCTCGTGCCCTGTCCCGAGGCGGGCGACGGGCAATGGCCCGCGTCACCGAGGAGGGTGACGCGTCCGGCCGAAAAGCGGTCCATGCGGATCTGGCACACCGGGTCGAAGTAGAAGTCGCCCGCCTGTCGCATGGCGTCGAGCAACGCCGGGATCTCCCAGCCCAGCGCGGCGAACTGGCGCGCGACGAGGTTCTTCTGGCCTTCGACGTCCCGCCGGTCGTAAGCCAGCGGAGGGGCGCTGAACCAGAACGCGGCCTTGGCGTCGTCGGCGCGCGCGGTGCTGTAGACGTTGACCATCTTGCCGGGCGCCGCCGAATGCAGCAGCTCCCAGCGGTCGAGCTCGAAGGTGTTGGGCACGGTGGAGATCGAGACGTAGGCGTCGAACCGGTGCAGGTAGTCCTCCTCCGGCCCGAAGGCGAGCTCGCGGACGCCGGAGTGCAGCCCGTCGGCGCCGACGACCAGGTCGAACCGGCGCGGATCCCCGTGGGCGAACGTCACGTCGACGCCGTCGGAACGCTGTGCCAGCCCGGTGATCCAGTCGCCGAAGACGTACTCGGTGCTCTCCTTCGTGGCGTCGTACAGGACCTTCGCCAGGTCGCCGCGGAGGATTTCGGTGTCGTCGCCGTGGCGGAAGCCGAAAGTGTCGGCGTCGAGGGTGGCCAGCTGCTTGCCCCGTTTGTTCACGAACGCGGCGCCCCGCATGCCGGTGCTCGCCGCGTGCACCTCGTCGAGCAGGCCCATCCGGCGGACGACGTCGACGGCGACCCCGCGGATGTCGACCTTGTAGCCGCCTTCGCGCGGGCTCGGGGCCCGTTCGACGACGGTGGCGTCGAAGCCGTGGCGGTGCAGCCACCAGGCGAGGGCGGGCCCGGCGACACCGGCGCCGGAGATCAGGATGTTCTTCGTCATGTCCGGCAGCGTGGGCGTGGCCGCTGACCGGTCACGAACCGAGCGCGAACCGCCGCTGACCGAGTTCGTGGATCGCCTGGTCAGGAGGCATTTCCCGGCCGCGGGCGAAGGCTTCGGAGTAGGCATCGGCGCCGATGCGGGCCTGGACGCGGCCCACCACCGCGTCGACATCGGCGTCCCCGGCGACGGGAGCGCCGCGCAGCCCGACCGCCACGCCGAGCAGGAACGCCGCCCGCTCGTTCTCGTCACGCGCGGCGAGGACTCCGGCCAGCCCCTCGATCGCCTGGGCCGCACCGGGGAGGTTCGCGTATTCCAGCGCGGTCGCGAGCGCCTCCTGATGCAGTCCGGTCGCCGCGTCGAGGTCACCGGCGGCGGCCATCGTCCAGCCGAAACCGGTGTGGAGCCGGATCCGCGTCTCGCCGCCGGTCACCGGTTCGGCGGCCAGGCCGGCCGCGGCGGAGTACCAGCGCCGGGCCGTCGCCAGATCGCCTTCGCGGCGCGCGATCTCACCCAGCCCGCCTCTGGCTCGCGCGAGCGTCAGCGGGTTGCCGCGCGCTTGGCAGGCGGCGGCTTCGTAGTCGGCCTTCGCGGCCTCGATGTCTCCCGCGCGCAGGACGCCGTCGGCGCGGCGGCAGAGCAGATCGGCGGCGTCTTCGAAGGAACCGAGTTCCGCGGCCAGCCGCACGGATTCGTCCATCAGTTCGCGGAACCGGACGTGGTCGCCGCGCCAGTCCGCGAACTCGGCGAGCTTCTCCAGCGTGCTCGCCGTGCCCCAGCGATCACCCAGTTCGCGGAATCCGGCCAGCGACGCGGAGAAGTGCTTTTCGGCCTCGGCGATCCGGCCGTTGTACTGCGCGCCGAGGCCGTCGCTGATCCGCGCGAACGCCCGCGACCATCGGTCCCCGCCGATGAGCGCGGCGAGCCGTTCACCCTCCTTCGCCTTGGGGTGCGGGGAAAACGCCCACAGCAGGAACAGGTACGGGTATCGCAGCGGACCGTCGAGCCGCCGCAGGATCGGTTCGATCCCGGCGCCGGTGGCCGACGCGTGCACGAGACCGAGGACGTATTCCTCGGCCAGCCCCGGCGGAGGTTCGGGGCCGATGGCGGCGAGCGCGGCGTCCGCGAACGGCGTCGCTTCACCGCGCAGGCCACGCAGCCACCAGTACCAGGTCAGGGCCGCGATGAGCCGCAGGGCGAGATCGGGGGCGTCGGCCACGCTCCAGCGGAGGGCCGCGTGCAGTTCGGCGTGCTCGGCGCTCAGCTCTTCCAGCGCCACCAGCTGGTCCGCGCCGCGCAGCTTCGGTTCGGACGAGCGGGCGAGGGCGAGGAAGTACTCGGCGTGCGCGGCGCGCCGGTCTTCGCCGTGTTCGGCGCAGAACGCGCGAATGGTCTCCAGCATCCGGTACCGCCCGCCGTCGAACTCGACGAAGGACTTCTCGACCAGCCCGGCCAGCACGCCTTCCGCGTCGGGTACGGCGCAGACGTGTTCGACGGCGTCGAGCCTCGCGCCACCGGCGAACACCGCGAACCGGCCTGCCAGCAGCTGTTCTCGCGGGTCGAGGAGGTCCCAGCTCCACTCGACGACGCCGCGCAGGCTCCGGTGCCGCGGTTCGGCGGTCCGTTCGCCGCGGGACAGCAGCCCGAACCGGTCGCCGAGCCGGGCAGCGACGTCGTCGGCGGACAGGGTCCGCAACCGCGCGGCGGCGAGCTCGATCGCCAATGGCAGACCGTCGAGCTCGGCGCAGATTCGAGCCACGGCGGCCGGATCCGGCGTTTGATCGGGAGCGACCGCCGCGGCGCGCTCGGTGAACAACCGGGCGGCGGCGTCGGCGGGCAGGGGACCGACCGGTACCAGCGTCTCGCCGGTCAACCCCAGCGCTTCGCGGCTGGTGACGAGCACCCGCGGGCCCGGGCATTCCGACAGCAGCCGCCGCACCAGCCGCGCCGCTTCGGCGACGACGTGTTCACAGTTGTCGAGGACGATCAGCGGTGACCGGCCGGCGAGCCCGGCGACCAGGCGGCCGGCGGGATCCGAAACCGCTCCCGGCGCCAGGACACCTTGTTCGCGCAGGCCCAGCGCGGCGAGGACGGCGGGAGCGACCTCGGTCGCCGTGGCGAGCTCGACGAAGCAGACTTCGCCGTCCTGCCGGGAAGTCGCTTCGACGGCGAGCCGCGTCTTGCCCGCTCCGCCGGGCCCGGTGAGCGTGACGAGCCGCGTCTTCCCGAGCGCGTCGACAAGGCGGTCGAGTTCGCCGCGGCCGACGAATCCCGTGAGCGGCACGGGAATCCGGCGGGCCGTCGACCCTCGCAACACGGCGGCGTGCGCGCCGGCGAGGTCCGCCGACGGGTCGGCGCCCAGTTCGTCGGCGAGGCGCTCGCGGGCCTCGGCGAACACGGCGAGCGCCTCGGCGGAGCGTCCGCTGCCGTGCAGGGCGCGGACGAGCTGGGCGGTGAGCCGTTCCCGCAGCGGGTGTTCCCGTGCGAGCTCACGGAGTTCGGCGACGAGCTTTTCGTGGTGTGCCAAGGCGAGCCCGGCCTCGACACGGTCCTCGATCGCGGCCAGCCGCAGCTCGGCGAGCCGGGCGGCGCGCGGCGGGTCGGCGAGCCCGTCTAGCGCGGAGCCGCGCCACAACGCCAGCGCTTCGGTGAAGAGCGCGAGCTTCGTGCCCGGCTCGGCGGTCTCGCGCGCCTGGGCGGTGAGGCGTTCGAACCGGTGGAGGTCGACGTCCTGCGGATCGACGGCCAGCCGGTATCCGGCGGGGGTGAACTCGACGAGCCCGTCGGGCGCGCCGCCGTCCTTCAACCGCCGCCGGAGCCGGGAGACCTGGGACTGCAGGGCTTCGGCGGCGCCCTCGGGCGGGTGGTCGCCGTGCAGGCCGTCGATCAGCCGTCCGGCGCTGACGATGCGCCCGGCGTCGAGCGCGAGCAGCGCGAGCAGACCCCGCAGCTGCGGCCCGCCGAGCGCGACGGGGGTCCCGTCGGGAAGGCGGGCTTCGACCGGCCCGAGGATGGCGAACTGCACGGGGTCGATTCTGGCCTACCCCGGCCCGTCGTGAGGTTGGCGGTCCGCTCGCGGCTCCGTCGGCGTTCGTGTCGCGAAAGCCACTTTCGGGACACCAGACGTCGCGAAAGTGGCTTTCGCGACACGCGCCCTTTTCCATGGGGCAG
>NZ_JBHXIB010000003.1:16915-209519 GCF_042723975.1 Amycolatopsis sp. NPDC058340
GTTGGTTGGGGGGGGGGCCCGCGGGGGTCCCGGTGGGCGTGGTCTGCCCCACCTCCCTTTGCGCACACCCAGACTTCTTTTGGTGGCCCCCCCCGACACGCGCCCTTTGCCATGGGGCAGGCCGAAGGGCGCCTTCTCACGCTCCTGGGGCTGTGCTTCCAATGACGTTGCGAAAGCCACTTTCCCAACCTTCAACGTCGCGAAAGTGGCTTTCGCAACACGCCACCTTGCCCTGGAGCAGGCCGAAGGGCGCTTCCCCTTTGCCCGGAGGCAAGGGCGGGAACTCAAGGTCGGCGGGCCTGAGATGCCCGGGTGTCCATAAAGGACACACGCTGCGGCGGATTGCCCGGTTTGCTCCTACTTGTGCGTATTTCCAGGTCTGTGAGGGCCTCCTTCCCTACTGTCAAGGTAGGGAAGGAGGCCCTCACGGACTTCGCGAACTGCCAACCCTTGCCCCGCCCCGTGTTAACGGCCGCGCCGAGGTCCGGCAACACACGGAAACCCGCCCGTCACAACCGGGCGGGCGGGCGGAAACGAGGCGTTCGTAGCTTCTGGCTTCCGTCCCCGGTGCTCTGGAGGAGACCTCGGTCATGACCATCGAAGAATCGGAGACCCGTGCCGCGCCCACCGGCCTCGGCGCGACGAAGGAGACACTCGAGGACTACACCCTCCGATTCGCGCCGAGGACCTACCGTCGCTGGACACCGGCCGTGGTCGGTGCTTCCGCGTTGGGCGGGATCGCCTACATGGCGGACTTCTCGATCGGCGCCGGGATCGGCCTGACCCACGGCACGGGCAACGCGCTGCTGGCGATCGCCCTGGCGGCGGTGATCATCTTCGTGACCGGGTTCCCGCTGGCCTATTACGCCGCCCGCTACAACATCGATCTCGACCTGATCACCCGGGGTTCCGGTTTCGGCTACTACGGTTCGGTGCTGACCAGCGTCATCTTCGCCAGTTTCACCTTCATCTTCTTCGCGCTCGAAGGCTCGATCATGGCGCAGGGCCTGAAGTACGCGATAGCGCTGCCGTTGTGGCTCGGTTATCTGGTGTCCACCCTGGTGATCATCCCGCTGGTCGTCTACGGCATGAAGGTGCTGGCGAAACTGCAGAGCTGGACGAACCCGCTGTGGCTGCTGCTGATGGTGGCCCCGCTGGTGTTCCTCGTCGTGAAGGATCCCGGTTCGGTCCAGCGGTGGCTGTCCTACGAAGGCGAGGGCGGGGCCGGGCTGAGCACGGCCGCGATCATGCTCGGTGCCGGCGTGTGCCTTTCGCTCATGGGGCAGATCGGCGAGCAGGTCGACTACCTGCGTTTCATGCCGCCACGCACGGCGGAGAACCGGCGCGCCTGGTGGACCTCGATGGTGCTGGCCGGGCCGGGCTGGGTGTTCTTCGGCGCGATCAAGCAGGCGATCGGCGTGTTCATGGCGGTCTACATCCTCGACGCGGTGGGCAAGGCGGCCGCCGTCGAGCCGATCGAGCAGTTCACCGGCGTGTTCACCGAAGTCATGCCGGCGTGGCTGGTGGTGCCACTGGCGCTGGTCCTGGTGGTGCTCAGCCAGGTCAAGATCAACGTCACCAACGCCTATTCCGGGTCGCTGGCGTGGACGAACTCCTTCACCCGGATCACGAAACGCTATCCGGGCAGGCTGGTGTTCGTGCTGGTGAATCTGGCCATCGCGCTGATCCTGATGGAGGCGGACATGTTCAGCTTCCTCAACGGCATCTTGAGTTTTTACTCGAACTGCGCGATGGCGTGGGTGGTCACCGTCGCCACCGACATCGCGATCAACAAGTTCGTGCTCGGGCTCTCGCCGAAACAGCCGGAGTTCCGGCGCGGCATGCTGTTCGCGGTCAACCCGGTCGGTGTCGTCGCGTTCCTGGGTTCCTCGCTCCTTTCGATCTCCGTCTACTTCGGACTCTTCGGGCCCGGGCCCCGGCCGTATTCCCCGTTGGTCGCGGTGGTGGTCGCGGTCGTGCTGACCCCGCTGATGGCGGTGCTCACCCGAGGGCGTTTCTACCTGCGCCGCACCGATGACGGTCTCACCGAGCCGATACTGGACGAAGACGGCAATCCGAGCGGCACCCACTACGGCTGCGAGGTCTGCGGAGAGGCCTATGAGCGTCCCGACGTGGCCGCGTCCGCGACCGGCGGGACGATCTGCTCGTTGTGCCTGAGCACGGACCGCGAAGGACGCCACATTCTTCCAGCAACGCCTAGGCCCGTCCTCCCCGACGAAGGCGCCCGCCGGACATGGTGAACGTCCCGTCCGCGAACGGGGCGGCCGCGGTGTCGTGGCTGATCATGAGCAGCGCGATGCCGTGCCGGAGCGCCGTCGCGGTCACGAAATCCCAGAGCCGGTCGCGGTTGGCCGCGTCGAGGGCGGAGGTTGGCTCGTCGCAGACGAGGACCCTGGGCCGGGCCAGGAGCGCGCGGGCCACGGCACAGCGCTGAAGCTGGCCGCCGGAGAGTGAGCCGGGGCGGCGGCCGGCCGGGTCGACGCCGAGGGAACCCAGCATCTCCGTCGCTTCGAGCCGGGCTTCTTCGCGACCGAGGCCGCGAAGAAGCCGCGCGGTGTCGGCAACCTGGTCGAGCACCCCGCGAAACTCGTCGAAGGACGCCCGGCTGTCCTGATGGACGTATTGGACCGCCCGCAGCTGCGCGCGATCCCGCCGACGGGCGAGGCGGGGGAGCCGGACGCCGTCGACTTCGATCGTGCCCGCGGTCGGTGGGGTCAGGCCGGCGAGCGCCCGGCCGAGCGTCGTCTTGCCCGCTCCCGAGACCCCGGTGAGCAGGGTGCGGCTGCCCGCCGCGAGCTCCAGGTCGACGTCCTCGACGAGAGCCGTCCGCCCGGCGCGCACCGTGAGCCCTCGAACGACGAGTACCGGCGAGGCGGGCGACGGTGGCGCGGGCTCGTCGAGGCGCACTTGTTCGGGAACGGCCTCACGAGGCAGCAGACGATGGTCGCGGAGTTCGGCGATGTCGCCGTCCAGGGCACGCGCCAGCGCTAGATCGTGGGTCAGGACCAGCAAGGCCGTTCCGGACCGGGAAAGCTCCGCCAGCCTGGCGGTGAGCACGGCCCTGTTCGCCGCGTCGAGACCACTCGTCGGCTCGTCGAGCACGAGCACCCGGGGCCGGGTCACGAGAGTGGTCGCCAATGCCATGCGCTGCTGCTGCCCACCGGACAGCTGATGCGGGAACCGGCGCCACAGCTCCGGCTCGAGTCCCGCCTCCGCCAAGGCGGTGCGGGCCGCCGCCAGCCGCGCGGCGCGGCCGTGGTGGTGGAGCGCGGCGAGTTCGGCCAGCACCGGCCCGCAGCGGCGGACCGGGTCCAGCACCGCCGAGGGTTGTTGCGGCAGGTGGCCGACGACCCCGGCCCGTCGCGGTTCGGCAGCGGTCCGGTCCAGCAGCGGGGATCCGGCCAGCCGCACCGAGCCGGACAGTGTGATCCCCGGGCGCGCCCGTCCGGTCGCGGCGAGGCCAAGGGTGGTCTTCCCCGCGCCGGACGCGCCGAGCACGACGAGGGCTCGGCCCGGTTCGAGGGTCAGTGAGACGTCGTCGAGCAGAACGGTGTCCCCGGCGTGGGCGGACAGACCGGAGATCTCCAGGACGGTCACGTGATCACCCGCCGGGCGGCGAGCAGCCGATCGGTGACGAGGTTCGTGCCGACGCACAACGCCATCAGCAGCGCGGCGGGCACGAGCACCACCGCGGGCGCGGTGTAGAGGGCCTCGCTGTTGCGTTCGATGACCACGGCCCAGTCCGGGGAGTCGGCCGGCAGGCCGAGGCCGAGGAAGTTCGCCGACGCCAGCAGGTAGAGGACAACGCCGAGCCTCGTGCCGGCATCGGTCGCGACCGGGCCGGTGACGTGCCGGGCGACGTATCCGAGCTGGATGCGCCACCACGGTCTTCCTTGCAGGGTCAGGGCTTCCACGGCGGTGCGGCAGCCGGGCGCCAAGGCCGCGGCCCGCACCACGCGGGTGATCGCCGGTACCTGGAGGACGGCCACGGCCGGGATGAGCACGCCGGGCCCGCGATGCCCGGTCGCGGCGAGCACCATGAGCACCAGCAGCGACGGGAAGGCCAGCACGAGGTCGAGGGAGCGCATCACGGTTTCGTCGGCCAGCCGCCCGCGCCCGGCCGCGACGAGACCGAGCGGCACCCCGGCCAGATAAGCGAGCAGGAGCGCGGCGACGGTCATGCCGATCACGGGCAGCCCGCCCGCGAGGATCACCGTGAGCGCGTCGCGGCCGAGGACGTCGGTGCCGAGCGGATACGCGGCGTCCGGCGACTGCCAGGGCGCGCCGACGGACACCAGGGGGCCCGCGAGCACCGGCCCGGCCACGGCGAGCAGGAGCGGTACCGCGAGCAGCGACCACCCGAGGGCCCGGCTCACCACGTGACCAGCTCCCGGCGCGGGGTCAGCCGGTGCGCGACCAGGTCGGCGACGAGGTTCCCGAGCACGACCACGCCGGCGAACACCAGCACGTAGCCCTGCACCTGCGGGATGTCCCGGTTCTGCACGGCCTCGACGAAACCGGTGCCGAGCCCGGTGATCGCGAACAGGGATTCGACGATCACCGTGCCGGTCAGCAGTCCTTCGACGGCGCGGGCGAGCTGCTGCACGGCGGGTGCGGCGGCGGCGGGCAGGAGATGCCGCAGCACCACGGTGCGTTCGGGCAGCCCGAGCAGGCGCAGATGTCCGGCCACCGGCCCCCGGGTCTGTTCGGCGATCCCGATCCGCAGCTGCCGGGCGACGTCGCACAGCTGCCGGGCGACCAGCACGATCACCGGCAGCACGAACACCTCGGGGCGCGCGGCCGGGTCCGTTCCGGCCGCGGTGGCCGGAAGCAGTCCGGTGTGGACGGCGAATCCCGCGACCAGCAGCAGGCCGAGGACGAATTCGGGGATCGAATGCAGGAACAGCGTGACCGCGGTGAGCACCCGGTCGATCCGCGATCCTTCGTGCAGCCCGCAGACCACTCCCGTGACCAGCGCGAGCGGTACGAGCACGACCAGCGTCACCCCGGCGAGCACCGCGGTGGCGGCGAGGCGGCGGACGATCTCGTCGGCCACCGGCGCGCCGGTCACGAGCGACCGGCCGAGATCGCCGGTGACCAGCCCCGAAAGCCAGCTCCCGAAGCGGTCGAGGAGCGGCCGGTCGAGCCCGAGCTGCTGGCGGACGGTCGCGACCTGCTCGTCGGTGGCCTGTTCGCCGAGTACGACCGAGGCCGCGTCGCCGGGGAGCAACGCGGTCACGGCGAACGTCGCGACCAGCACGAACATCGCCTGAACCACGGCGAAACCCAGCCGCCGTACGGCGTGCCCCGGCACGTCAGGACAGCCGGGCGCGGTCGAACCGCGCCCAATCGAAGGTGTTCGGTGGTGCGGTCACCACCCCGGAAACCCGTTTCGACACGGCGATCGTCCAGGTGCTGAACCCCCAGGCGAGCAGACCGCCGGATTCGTGGACGATCCGCTGCGCGTCGCCGAACAGGGCCAGCCTGGCCCGTTCGTCCGCGGTGGCGGTGGCGCGATCCAGGAGCGCGTCGAACTCCGGCGAGCCGAAGCCGTTGACGTTGTTCGAGCCGCGGGTGCGGAAGCGCTGGTTGAGGAAGGTCGGGACGGGAAGGGTGGCCGTGCGGGTGAGCGCGGCGACGCCCTTGGTCTTGATCTCGCTGAAATAAGTGCTCGACGCGCGGGTGTTCGGGGTGACGACGAGCCCGATCTCCTTGAGCTGCTGGGAAATGAGCGTGGCCGCGGTGGCGAAGCCCGGATCGACGTCGCTGGTTTCGAGGGCGAAGGCCAGCCCCTCCGCGCCCGCTTCCCGGACGAGCGACCGGGCCAGGTCCACGTCGCGGCGGCGTTGGGGGATGTCCGCGGCGTACCCGCGGAGCCCCTTGCCGAACAGGTCGTTGCCGATCTCGCCTCGTCCGGCCAGCGCGACGCGGTTCAGCGCCTCTCTGTCCACTCCGGACAGTACGGCGCGCACGAGCCTCGGATCGGAGAACGGGGGTTGGGTCAGGCGCAGGATCAGGCCCTGCATCGTCGTTCCCTTGGCTTCGAGCAGTGAAACGCGCCCGTCACCGGCCAGCCGGGCCGCGGTTCCGGCCGCGAGGTCGTGGGCGTAGTGGACCTGCCCGGACAGCAACGCGTTGACGCGCGCGGTTTCTTCGCTGACCGGCACGAATTCCAGCTCGTCGACGCTCGGCGCGCCGTCCCAATGCGACTCGTTCTTGCGGAACACCGCCAGCCCGCCGGGGGTGAACGAGACGAACCGGAACGGCCCGGAGCCGACCGGCGCGGTGAAGTCCGTCGTCCCGGCCGGCACGATCTCCGCGCCGGGAGCGCCCCAGCCCGACGGGAACTCGAAGTCGGGCGCGGTCAGCGTCAGCTCGATTTCGTTGGGGGTCAACGCTTTGCTGCGGGCGAAGTCCACCTTCGCGAAGTATTGCCGCGACGAGGACGCCAGCGCGGGATCGGCGATCCGCCGGAAGCTGTAGAGCACGTCGTCCGCGGTGACCGGTCGCCCGTCGTGGAAGGCCGCCTGCCGCAGCCGGATCCGCCAGCGCGTGCCCGCGGCGTCGCTTTCCCAGGACTCCGCCAGCCGTGGCCGCAAGGAGGTGTCGGCGTTGTAGGCGACCAGCGTGTCGAACAGCGCCTTGGCCCGTGCCTGGTCGACGAAGAGCGAAACCTGGGCCGGGTCGAGGGTTTCCTTCGACCCGCCCGCGGCGAACGCCACCCTCAACCGGCCCGTTTCGGCCGGTGCGGTCCCGCAGGCGGCCAACGGGGTGAGCGCGGCCAGCGCCAGCAATCTCCGACGGGTGAGCGGACGACGCGTCATAGGAACCTCCGGGACATCGAGCACTGTCCCGGGCGCGCGACCGCACGTGAACGGGACCCCGCTCCGCACTCCACGACAGTTGGGGTTGGCGGTGTCCGGCGGGCAGTCCGGCTCACGGCGTACGGCCGATCACGGTTGCGGGTCAGCGCCGGATTCACACCGGCTTCCCCCGACGGGCACCTTCTTGCGTTGTGCGCACACGGTAACCCATGACCGGGGTGTGCTACACAGGATCAAGATCACGAAGGGGAGGCCGGTGGACGGGAAACTCGCGGCGGACTGGGTGCGCCGGTGGGACGTGCAGCAGGAACGCTATGTCGCCGACCGTGAAGAACGTTTCACCGTGTTGATCGACGTCGTCGAACACGTCTGCCGAGACGTCGCCGAGCCGCTGGTGCTGGACCTCGGCTGCGGCCCTGGCTCGCTGACCACCAGGCTCGCCCGGCGGTTGCCGCACGCCCGGATCGTCGGCGTCGACGACGACCCGTTCCTGCTCGCCCTCGCCCGCGCGACCAGGCCGGAGCAGGGTGGCACCGAGTACGTCCGGGCCGACCTCGCCGGGAGCGGCTGGCTGAAATGGCGGCCGGTCGACGCCGCGGTCTCGACGACCGCGTTGCACTGGCTCCGTCCCGAGCGGCTCGCCGAGGTCTACCGTGACCTCGCCGGCGCGCTGAGGGCGGGCGGAGCGCTCGTCAACGGCGACCATCTCTACGACGAGCAACCGGCCATCCGCGAGCTCGCCGAGGTGGTCAAGGAGCGCCGCGCGGCCCGCGCCGGGGTCCACGCCAACGAGGACTGGAAGACCTGGTGGGCGGCGGCCGCCGCCGATCCCGCGCTGCGGGAGCACTTCACGGCCGAAGAGCTGCGCGGTATCTCGACCGGCTACGGCAACCGGCTCAGCCCGCAGGAGCACACCAGGCTGCTGCGGGAGGCGGGCTTCGCGGAAGTGGCTCCGGTGTGGCAATCCGGCGACGACTACGTCCTGGCGGCGCTGCGCTGACGGTCCGGCGTCGCGAAGGCGCTTTGTGCGGGTGGTCGTGAGTGGTGATGGTCGTTCTAACGCTCTTTACCACTCACGACCCACTGAACACGAACCAACGGCAGGCGAGGGGCTTCGCGACCCACCGCGCGCCACGCTCCGACTTGCGGGTCCCGTGCCGTCGTGTCACCAATGGACACGGCAGGCCACCTGACCGGCGAGAGGACCCGAAATCCAGTGAACCTGACCCTCGTCGTCGTCCTCGGTGTCGTCAGCATCGTCGCGGTGGCCGCGTTCTCCGAGCGGCTGAACGTGGCCGCTCCGCTGAGCCTCGTGCTGGCCGGGATCGGCCTGAGCTTCCTGCCGGGCGTCCCGCATCCGGAGATCGAACCCGAGCTGATCCTCGCCGGGGTGCTCCCGCCGCTGCTGTATTCGGCGGCGGTGAACATGCCGGTGGTCGATTTCCGGCGGAACATCCGGCCGATCACCGGTCTCGCGGTACTGCTCGTGGTGGGGACGACGGTGGGCGCGGGCTGGCTGTTCCATTGGCTGATCCCGGATATCGGCTGGCCCGCCGCGTTCGCGCTCGGCGCGGTCATCAGCCCCACCGACGCCGTCGCCGCGACGTCCGTGGGACGGCGGCTCGGCCTGCCGCCCCGGCTGCTGACCGTGCTCGAAGGCGAAGGGCTCGTCAACGACGCCTCCGCGCTCGTGCTGCTGCGGTCGGCCGTCGCCGCGGTCGCCGGGTCGGTTTCCGTCTGGGGCATCGTGGGGCAGTTCGTCTACGCGGTCGTCGTGGCGGTCGGCATCGGGCTCCTCGTCGGGATCGTCAACGTCCGGGTGCGCGCGTTGCTGGGCAACGCCGTGCTCAACACCGCGATCTCCTTCGTGGTCCCGTTCATCGCCTTCCTGCCCGCCGAAGAGGCGGGAGCCTCGGGCGTGCTCGCGGTCGTCGTCGCCGGCCTGGTGACCGGCCACCTCGCGCCGCGGCATCTGCGCGCGACGGATCGGCTCGCCGAGACCGTCAACTGGCGCACCGCGGCCTTCCTGCTGGAGAGCGCGATGTTCCTGCTCATGGGACTCAGCGTCAAAACCCTCGTCGACGAGGTGCACGAGGACGGTTCGAGTGTCTGGCGCGCGCTCGTCATCGGGCTGGCTGCCTCGGCGCTCGTCATCGTCGCGCGCATAGTCTTCGTCGGGCCCCTGGTCGGCGGCCTGTACCGCGAGCAGCGGAAGGCCGCGCGGTTCAAACCCCGGTTGGAAACGACGCAGGCGGTGCTGCGGGGCGACGAGTCGAATCCCGCCGTCACCGAGCGGCTGGGCAAGGCGTCACCGAGGCGGGTGGCGCATTTCCGGAAACGGCTCGACCGTGCCGCCGCCGACGTCGAGTTCCGGCTCACCGAGACACTGGGCTGGCGCGGCGGTGTGGTGCTCGGCTGGGCGGGGATGCGCGGCGCGATCACCCTCGCGGCGGCGCAGACCCTTCCGCAGGACACCCCCGACCGCGCCCTGCTGGTCTTGATCGCCTACGTGGTGGCGACCACGACCCTGCTGGTACAGGGAATGACACTGCCGGCGGTGATCCGCGCGGCGCGCGTGCCGTCGGAGGACCCCGGCCGGTTGCGGCGCGAGTACGTCCGGCTCACGACCGAGCTTGCCGACGCTGCGAAGTCCCTTTTGGACGATCCGGCTCTGGAGGATCCGGGCAACGGGCCCTTCGGCGACCGGGTCGTGGACCGGGTGCGCTCGGACGTGCGCGTCCCGCCCGAAGCGCCGGGTGACCGCCCGGCCCCGGAACAGATCGAGCAGTACCTGCGGCTGCGCCTGCGGGTTTTGACCGAACAGTCCGAACGTCTCCAGCACGCCCGGTCGAGGGGCGCCTACAGCTCGGAGGCGCTGAGCCGGGCCCAGACCGCCCTCGACGTCGAGATGGCCCGGCTGGAGCAGCTGGCGGGCAGGCCGGCCTCCTGACCGTCTCGTCTCCCGACGCCGCCGGTTCGTCCCAGGACGTCACGTTCCCGCTGGTCACAGCCACTGTTTCGTTCCCGCCTCCCAGACCGTGCCGTCCGCCTTGCCGCCGGGCCGTCCGGCTGATGACGTTGGAGTCCTCCGAAGAGAACGACAGAGGGGGAACGACAATGAGCAAGATGAAGCGATTCGCTGCCGTGGCGGCGTTGGTGGCCGCTTCCGCGGCAACGATGGGCGTCACCACCGCGAGTGCGACGGAAGGTACCCGGGACGGCGACCGGGCGTCCTGCGCCAAGACGAAGATCTGGCTCAACGACGACTGGGGCTGTGTGATCTCGTACGGGGACCGGCTGAAGGTCGCGGACGACACCTGGGACGGGAACGGCACGCGGCTGCGCTGGACCAGCTCGGCGCCGAACTCCCACGGGAAGTTCAAGGGCTCCTGCAAGGACTACAACGGTTCGGAGAACGGTTCCGAGGAGTGCGATTACCAGTTCCCGGAGGGGACGACCATCAACTACAAGCTGGAGCAGATCAGCGGTGGTGAGGTCGTCGACGAGACCGACGGCTGGGTCCAGGCCGTGGTCTGAGCCGGCCGGCGGGCACCCGGGCGCCGGTCCGGGTGCCCGTCCGCGGGAGCGTCACCGCAGCGCGCCGTCCTGGACCGCGGGATTCCGCGGCGGCAGGGCGCCGATCCGACCGGGAGATGTCCTTTTCGGACACGACGGTCACGATCGCCGACGAAGTCGACGCCGCCCGATGCCCGGGATGCGGCTACACCTGTCGCGTCGTCGAAGGCGACGAGCTCGACGGGCCCACCGCTCGTCCCGATGCGCTGCCCGATCCGGCTGCCGATGATCGGAGCGCTGGTGGGCACGGTGTTCGACGCCTTCTCCGGCAAAGGGTGATTCGCCCGCCGTCTCCCGGGTACCCGAAGATCGCAAACGGAACCGACGAGGCAGGAGGCATCGTGCAAACCTCAACGCTCCGGGAGGTCACCGCCCGCGAAGGACCGTTCGCGTCGGTCTACTTCGACAACTCGCACGACACCGAGGACGCCGCCGCGCGGCTGGAGTTGCGCTGGCGGTCGATCCGCAAGCGGCTGGCCGAGGAGGGCGCGGAGGAGCGGACGCTCACCGCTCTCGACGCGGCCGTGGCCGCCGCCCCGCCTTCGGCGGGCAAAGCGGGCCGGGCGCTGGTCGCGGAGGGGAACGAAGTCGTACTCGACGAGGAACTCGTGGAGCCGCCGCCCCGTGAGGTCGCCCGTGTCGCGCCGCGGCCGTACCTGCTCCCGCTCCTGCGGCTCACCCCGGCCGTCGTGCCGCACGTGGTCGTGGTCGCGGACCGGACGGGGGCCGATCTGTTCGCGGCAGGCAAGGAAGGCGCCGAACAGCGGACCGTCCATGGCGAGGACCATCCGGTGCACAAGGTGCGTGGTGGTGGCTCGGCCTACTGGAACATCCAGCATCGGGTGGAGGCCGTGGCCGAACGCAACGCCGCGGAGGTCGCGCAGGAAGCGGTGAAGCTCGCCGACTCCGTCGGTGCCGAAGTACTGGTGCTCGCGGGCGAGGTGCAGGCACGAGCGCAGGTGCGTGAGGAGCTCGCCCCGCGCGGCAAGGAGAAGGTCGTCGAGCTGGAGGAAGGCGGCAGGGCGGACGGAAGTGGCCCGGAGGCGCTCGAAGCCGAGGTGCGCCGGGTGCTGGCCGAGCACGCCGAACGCGGTCGCCAGGACGTGATCGACCGCTTCCGCGCCGAACAAGGTCGCAACGGCGGACTGGCGGCGGACGGGCTCGCGCGGACGACGGCGGCCCTGCGGTCGGGTGCCGTCGAGACCTTGCTGATCGATGCCGATTCCTTGGCCGATCGCCTGATCTGGGTCTCCGGCGAACCGACCCAGGTCGCGGCCGCGAAGGAGGAGCTCGAACTCTCCGGGACGGAGACGCTGACCGAGTGCCGCGCGGACGAGGCGCTCCCGGCGGCCGTGCTGGCCGAAGGCGCGGACATCGTCCCCGTCAGCGGTGAGGGGCTGAAGGAGGGCGTCGGAGCGGTCCTTCGGTTCGCGATCTGACGATCAGGACGTCGCGACCGCGTCGCGTGCCTTGTCACCGCCGGCGACCGAGCTCTCCCTGGCGCAGTGGGCGCAGCAGAAGAAGCGGTCCTCCACCTGGATGCCGTGCCCGACCACACGGCAGCCGCAATGCTCGCAGATCGGCGCCAGCTGGTGGATCGCGCATTCGAAGGAGTCGAAGGTGTGCTTCGCTCCGTCGACGGTGTGGATCTCGAACGTCTTGTCGTAGTCGTTTCCGCAGACTTCGCAGGTTGTCATAGCGAAGGGCTACCCGGCTCACGGCTCCGGCAACCGGCAATTCGGCTGTCGCTGATCGCGGGTCAGGTCCGTGAAGGCCTCCTTCACTACCCTCAGGAACGTCACAGCAACCACAGCAGTCACAGCGGCTGTGCGTGAAGGCTCCTTTCAGGCCTGTTCCCGTCGCGGTGCCCGGCTCACCGCCCACACGCCGGCGACGACCAGCAGACAGCCGGCCAGCTGGGTGAGGGTGGGCCGCTCGTGCAGGGCGATGACACCGAACACGACGGCCAGAACCGGGTGCAGCAACAGGAGTGAGGCGCTCACCTGAGGCGCCAGCTGGGAAAGGGCGCCCGCGATGAGGAGCCAGGCGAGCACCTGCCCGACCAGCGCGAGCGCGATCAGCCACAGCCACGCGGCCAGGTCGAGGTCCAGGTCGATCCCAGTCCACACACCGCCGACCACGACCGCCGCGGCACACGCCGCCGCCGTGGAGGCGCAGACCGGGAACATCACATGGCCTTGGCCGCTGCCTTGCCGCATGAAGAACAGGTACCCCGCGTAGGCGACGCCCGCGATGGTGCCGAAAACGATGCCACCGACCGGGTCGGTACCCGGCTCGGCCTTGCCGATCACGCCCGCCGCCATGGTCACGCCGATCAGCATGACCGGCGTGAGCGCGAGGAACCGCCTGGACGGGGCCGATCCCAGGAACAGCCAGGTGAGCAGCGGGAACACCACCACCTGGATGTTGAGCAGCACCGTGGAGATGGACGCGCCGACGTCCTGGATGCTGGCCACCCAGAAGACGTAGTCGACGCCGAGCAGCGCCCCCGCCGCGAGATCGAACCGCACCAGCCGCCATGGCCGCGGTCCGATCCGTCGCCATTCCCGGACCGACAGCGGGATCAGCACCGTCAGCGCGATGGCGCAGCGCAGGAACGCGGTGGTGCCCGGGCTCGCGCCGGACAGTTTGGCGAATCCGGCCGACACCGAAGTGCACGCGGCGCCCCCGCTGATGCGCAACGCGGCGGTGCGATGCCGGTCGGGCGCCTGAACACTCATGGCGTTCACTATGCCGAGTGCGGTCGCATAGCAAAAGTGAATGTTCCTACGCTGAAATCGGTAGCATCGCTTCATGAATCTGGGCCGGCTTCAAGCGCTCGCGTCGGTCGCGAAGTACGGATCCGTCGCCCGCGCCGCGGAAATCCTGCACGTCACGCCGTCCGGGGTGTCACAGCAGCTGAACAAGCTGGAGAAGGAGACCGGTCACCCGCTGCTCGAGCCCGCCGGCCGTGGTGTCCGGCTCACCCGGGCGGGCCAGGTGCTGGCCGAGCACGCGGCGCGAGTGCTCGCCCAGGTCGCCGCGGCCGAGGCCGATCTCGCCGCACTGGATCAGGAGGTGGCGGGTCCCCTGCGGATCGGGGCCGTCGGCAGCGCGATCCGGGAGCTGCTGCCGGACCTGCTGGCCGAACTGGTCGCCGACCGGCCACGGCTCAAGGTGACCCTGCGCGACGGCGAGGTGGTGGACTTGCTTCCCCGGCTGCTCACCGACGAGCTCACCGTGCTGCTGATGGAAAGCTGGGAGGCTCGGCCGCCGCTCCTGCCCGCGGGGGTCGCCGTGCGCACGCTCGTCCGCGAACCGGCCGAGGTCGCCCTCGCCGCGGATCATCCGCTCGCCGGGCGGTCCGTCGTCGACCTCGCCGACCTCGCCGGCCAGACCTGGACCTGCTGCCCGGCCGGAACCGAGGCCCACGTGGCGCTCACCCAGACCATGCGCGGGCTCGGAGCCGAGCCGGACATCCGGTTCGCCGTCGCCGAGTACCCCACCCAGCTCGCGCTGGTCGCCGCGGGGCTCACCGTCGCGCTCGTCCCCAGGATGGCCCAGCGGCCGACCCCGGACGGCGTCCGCTTCCTCCGCACCCGCCCGGTGCTGCACCGGGAAATCCGCGTCGCCTGGCGTACCGACGATCAGAGCCCGCCGATCCGCGCCTTGCTCGACGCGCTGATCTCGCGTCAGGAAGCGGTGACCCGGGTACCCCGCCAAGACGGGAGGTGATGCGCGATGGACAGGCCAGGACCGATCCGGTGGGTGCGGTACGTATACGGGCGACGCCTGCCGGAGCGATACCGGGAATGGGTGCTGCACGACGCGACCGCGCGCACGTGGCTGCTGAGGTTCGCCCTCCGGATCTGTTTCGAGGCGTTGCCGTGGCTCGCGATCGCGTTCGTGCTCCTGGTGACGCTCACCCCGTTGCCCGTGCCGGCGGTGCTGGGCGCGTTGATGCTGAGCCTCTTCCTGGGACTGTTCTTCACGATGACCAGCGCGGACGAGCTGGCCGAGGTCCGGCTCGGCAAACACGGTTTCCCGCGTGGCACCGGAAAAGCGGTCCGGTCGGCCAGGGGCGGCTCAGGCAGCTGGCCCTGACCGCTCGCCCGGTGCGACGAGGCCCGATTCGTAAGCGAGGATCACGAGTTGCGCGCGGTCGCGGGCGTGGAGTTTGGTCATGGCGCGATTGACGTGGGTCTTCGCGGTCGACGGACTGATCACCATGTGACCGGCGATCTCCTCGTTGGACAGGCCCCGCGCGACCAGGACCACGGCTTCGCGTTCGCGGTTGGTCAGTTCCTTCAGCCCGGTACCGCTGCCGCCGCCGGGCGGGAGGGTGACGTACCGGTCGATCAGCTTGCGGGTGATCGAAGGCGCGAGCAGGGCGTCGCCACGCGCGGCGACGCGAACGGCGTGCAGGAAGTCTTCCGGCTCGATGTCCTTGACGAGGAATCCCGCCGCGCCCGCGCGCAGCGCGTCGAAGACGTACTCGTCCAAGCCGTAGTTGGTCAGGATGACGACGTGCACCCCGGACAGCTCCGGGTCGGCGGAGATACGCCTGGTCGCCTCGATGCCGTCGACCCCGGGCATCTGGATGTCGATGAGCGCGATATCGGGCAAATGCTTTCTGGCGAGCGCCACGCCTTCGCCACCGTCGGCTGCTTCGGCCACGACCTCGATGTCGTCCTCGACGTCGAGCAGCGCACGGAACCCGCTGCGGAGGAGGGGTTGGTCGTCGACCAACAAGACGGTGATCATGGCGCCTCCGCGGGAAAGAGTACGTCGGCGCGGATCACGGCGCCTCCACGGGAAGTTCCGCCCGGACCGAGAAACCGCCCGCGTCCCGTGGCCCGGCGTCGAGACGGCCGCCGAGCGCGGTGACCCGTTCACGCATCCCCAGCAGCCCGACACCGGGGATCGGGGCGCTGCCCGGGGTGGCCTTGCCGTCGTCGTCGACCTGGATCGCGAGGGCGCCGGGACGGTGATCGATCCGCACCGACGCGGTCGTCGCCGCGGCATGCCGGGCGATATTGGTCAAGGATTCCTGGACGATCCGGTACGCGGTGCGGTCCACGGCCGCCGGCAGGTCGCGTCGTCGCCCTTCGACGGTGAGCGTCGCGTCGAGACCGGCAGCCTGTGCCCGTGCCACCAGATCGGGGATCCGGTCGAGTCCGTGCGGCGGATTCGTGTCGTCGTCACGCAAGGCTTCCAGGGTCGCCCGCAGCTCCCTGGTCGCCTCACGGCCGGCCTCGCGGATCGCGAGCAACGACTCCGGCACCGCCTCGCCCCGTTTGGTGGCCAGGTGGACGGCGACCTCGGCCTGCACCTTGATGACGGAGATCTGGTGGGTGAGCGAATCGTGCAGCTCCCGCGCGATGTGCAGCCGCTCTTCGTCGGCCCTGCGCCGCGCGGTCTCTTCGCGGGTGCGCTCCGCCTCGTCGGCCCGCCGTTCGGCCTGTCGCAGCGCTTCGCCCGCCGCGCCGGCGGCGATCAGCCAGGCCAGCTGGAGAGCGTCTCGGCTCTGTGCGAGTGCTTCGCCGACGGAAGAGGCATTGGCGGAGGCCAGAAGCACGAGCGGGAGCGCGACGATCAAGAGCACCGACCCCGCGACGGCGGCGATCCGATGTCCGGCGCGGACGGCGGCGTAGACCGCGACCAGATAGGCGACGGCGGGCACGGTGAAACCCACGGCCTGATACCCCAGCGCGCAGACCGCGGTCACGGCCAGGACCGTGAGGGGCGCCCGGCGGTGCGCGGCGAGCGCCAGGCCACCGGCGACCAGCGCCACGTGGCCCAGCGGGCCGAGACCCGTGGTGGTGTCCTCATCGGACAGTGCCGTGACCACCAGGACGGCCGTCACCCCGACGGCGATCGCCCAGTCCCAGACCCTGTCCATGCGTGCACCCTAGCCAGCCGTCCGCGCGTGCGACTCCTCCGCACGGACGATCCGGCGGCTACCACGAACGCGGTAGTCCCGGGGTTTCCACGCCCTCGGCGGCAGTCCGGAATGCCCGCGTTCACCGGACGACGCGGGGCCGGTCCGGCGGACACCATCGGCGGACAACAAGCCATCGAGTGAAGGAGCACCTCATGACGGTCCACTTGCTGTCCGCCGCTTCCCTGACCCCCGGCCGTCTTTGGTCCTTGATCGCCGCGCTGGCGGGGGTGATCGGCGTGGTCGTGGGAGGCTTGGCGCTCGCACGGAGCCGTTCCGGCGACACCCGGCGAGGAGCCGTCGTGGCACTGACGGCGGGCCTGCTCGGCATGGCGGGCGGCGCTTTCGTGGTGGCCGCGGCCAAGGGCGGGCCCGGCACGGGTTACGGGATCGTCGGTGGCTTCGTCGCTTTGGTGATCGGGCTGATCGCGGCGGCCCTGGGTGGGCTGGCCCTGTCCCGTCGAGCTTCTTATCGCGCCGGGTAGCGGGCGCGGAGCTCGTCCGCGGCCTTGCCTTCGGTCAGCTGGAGCAGGTAGGCGTCCACCGGGGCGTGGGAGCTGAGTTCGGTGAAGTTCCGGTGGACGATCGCTCCGACCTCTTCGCGGCCGGCGGGGAAGCGCTCGGTCAGCGTATCGACCAGTTTCTCGAGGTTTTCGTCGCTGGGCGGCAGATGCGGCGGCTGTGCGGTCATCACAACTCCACGTTCTCGGGGAGACGGCACCCCGCGACGATAACGGCCCCCGGGCCGCGGGGTCTAGATATATCAACCTGCGTTGATGTATCTTCGGACAGTGGCGACCTTCGAGACGGCCGATCCGCCGCCGTTCGTACGGCTGGCGAGCGATCCGCTGCGCTGGCGGCTGCTGCGCGAGTTGTCGCACGGCGACCGCCGGGTGCGGGAGCTGGTCGACCTGGTCGGGCAGCCGCAGAACCTGGTGTCCTATCACCTTGGCAAGCTGCGGGCCGCGGAGCTGGTCACCGCGCGGAGAAGCAGCTTCGACGGCAGAGACACCTACTATCACCTCGATCTGGGGCAGTGCGCGGACGCGCTCGCCGAGGCGGGAGGTTCGCTGCATCCCGCCCTGGCGCCGATCGGGGCGGACATGAAGAAGGCCGGGCCCCGGCTCAAGGTGCTGTTCGTGTGCACCGGGAACAGCGGGCGCTCGCCGATGGCCGAGGCGCTGCTGCGGCATCGGGCCGGTTCACGGGTCGAGGTGTCCAGCGCGGGCAGCCATCCGAAACCGCTGCATCCCGACGCCGTGCGCGTTCTCGCCGAGCGCGGCATCGCACTGACCCACGAGCCGTCCCATGTGGACGGTCTTCGGCGCAGGCGATTCCATTGGGTGATCAGCCTTTGTGACCGGGTCCGCGAGGTCTGCCCGGAGTTCCCCGGACATCCGCGCGTCATCCATTGGAGCCTGCCGGACCCGGCGAAGGAAACCGAGACCTATCCGGCGTTCCGGCGTCTCGCCGCCGAACTGGACCGCCGGATCGGGTTCCTGACCGCGATGATGAGGTGAACAGGGCATGACTTCGGATTTGGTGAGTGTGCGTTACCTGGTCGACGACGTCGAGGCCGCCGTCGAGTTCTACACCGGGCACCTGGGTTTCGCGGTGCGTTCGAGCGTGTTGCCCGCGTTCGCCGACGTGGTGCGCGGGAATCTCCGGCTGCTCCTCAGTGGGCCGGCGAGTTCGGCGGGCCGTCCGATGCCGGACGGCACGAAACCGGTCCCGGGCGGCTGGAACCGCATCCACCTCGTCGTCGACGACATCGACGCCGAAGTCGCCAGGCTGCGCGCGGACGGCGTCCCGTTCCGCAGTGACGTCGTGACCGGGCCGGGTGGCCGCCAGATCGTGTTCGACGACCCGGCGGGCAATCCGGTCGAACTGTTCCAGCCCGCGGCCCGTTGATACCGCACCACGAGCCGGAGCCCTCGATGCCGGGAAAGTCCGCGGAGGACTCCGTCGTCGCGCCGAGCCTGGGGACCGTCCTGCGGGAATGGGGCCGGATCGGCTGTATCGGGTTCGGCGGGCCGCCCACCCATATCGCCCTGCTCCGCAAGCTGTGCGTGCAGCGCCGGGAATGGCTGTCGGATCAGGAGTTCGAGGACGCGATCGCCGCCTGCAACCTGCTGCCCGGCCCGGCGTCGACGCAGCTCGCGATCTTCACCGCGTGGCGGGTACGCGGCCGCGCGGGGGCACTGGTCGGCGGCGCGGCGTTCATCTTGCCCGGCCTCGTCGTGATCCTGGCGCTGGCCGCGCTGTTCCTCACCGGATCCCCGCCAGCCTGGGTACGTGGAGCCGGCGCGGGCGCGGGTGCGGCGGTCGCCGCCGTCGCGGTGCACGCCGGGGCAGGCCTGATCCCGGCGGGCTGGCGGCGCGCGGCCACCACCGGCCGCGTGCGCTGGGCCTTGTACGTCGTGGCGGGTGTCGTGTCGGCCGCGCTGCTCGGCCCGTGGCTGGTGCTGGTCCTGCTGGGCTGCTGCGTCGTCGAACTGACCGTGAACCGCGCGCGCCGCGGCGAGTCCAGCGCGGCGTTGTTCGCCGTTCCCGCCCAATCCTGGGCGGCCACGGTCGCGGGCGCCGGCGTGTTCGCGTCCGTCGCGTGGGTGGCGCTCAAGGTCGGGATGCTGTCCTACGGCGGCGGCTTCGTGATCATCCCGCTCATGCAGGACGACGCGGTGAACACCTACCACTGGATGAGCGCGGGGGAGTTCCTCAACGCGGTCGCGCTCGGCCAAGTCACCCCCGGCCCGGTGGTGCAGACCGTCGCCGTCGTCGGTTACGCCGCGGCCGGTCTCACCGGCGGCATCCTGGCCTCGCTGGTCGCCTTCGCGCCGTCGTTCCTGTTCATCCTGTTCGGTGCCAGGCATTTCGACCGGCTGCGCGGCAACCCGAACGTGCGGGCGTTCCTCGACGGCGCCGGTCCGGCGGCGGTCGGCGCCATCCTCGGCTCGGCGATCCCGCTCGCGCTCAGCCTGACCCAGGGATGGCAGTACGCCGTGCTCGCCGGTGCCGGGGTCCTGCTGTTCGTGCTGCGGCGCGGAGTGGTGACCACGATCCTGGCCGCGGCGGCGGCCGGAACGGTGCTCGCGCTCGCCGGAGCGCTCCTGCCGAGCTGAGGTTCAGTCCAGTCCCCGGGTGGTGACGACACGCGCGTTGCCGTCGGCCAGGTGGTAGGACAGCCCGACCACGGCGGTCTTCCCGGCGTCGATCTTCTCGGACAACAGCCGGGAACGGTCGATCAGGAGGTCGACGGTGTGGCGGATGTGCTCGTCGATGATGTCGTCGTTGCCGGTGAGCCCGGCGGCGCGGGCGGCGAGGACGCTGGGGGTGACCCGTTCGATGACGTCGCGGACGAAGCCGTTGGTGCCGAGCCCGTCGGTCAGCGCCGCCCGGGTCGCGGCGACGGCACCGCAGGAGTCGTGGCCGAGGACGACCACCAGCGGGCAGTCGAGGATGCTGACGGCGTACTCGATGCTGCCCAGCACCTCCGAACCGGCGACGTGGCCCGCGGTGCGGACGACGAACAGGTCGCCGAGCCCGCGGTCGAAGATGATCTCGGCGGCCAGCCGTGAGTCGGAACAGCCGAAGAGGACCGCGAAAGGGCTCTGTTCGGGAGCGGTTTCGGTGCGGCGGACGGCGTCCTGGTTCGGGTGTTCCGGAGTACCGGCCACGAACCTTCGGTTACCGGCGAGCAGAAGGTCGAAGGCCTCGGAAGGGGTCGGCGCGTCGCTCATGGGGCGGAGATTACCGGGTGCCGCGCCGAGCAGCAGGGCTGATCGATTTCGTCACATTTCGAGTCGCTCGGAGACGGCTCGCATGGCGCGGCCGACGGCTCGGAGGTCTTCCGGCGCGATCACGTCCACGAAGTGTTCGCGGACGGTGCGGAGATTGTCCGGCGCCGCCCGGCGCAAGGTCTCGTAACCCTGGTCGGTGAGCCGGGCCCGTACGCCGCGGCCGTCGTCGGCGGTCGATTCCCGCTGGACCAGTCCGCGCGTTTCCAGCCCGTTGACACGGTGCGAAAGGCGGCTGCGCGAGTAGTACGCCGATTTCGCGAGGTCCGCCATGCGCATCGACCGGCCGGGGGCTTCGGAAAGCCGCACCAGGAGTTCGAACTCCGCCAGGGAAAGCCCGTGCTCCTCGCGCAACCGCCGGTCGAGCAGGTCGACGAAACGCACGGATCCTTCGATGAACGCCCGCCAGTCGCGCTGCTGTTCCGGGTCGAGCCAGTCGGTCACGGCGCTCAGCTTAACAGTTGACGCCTTCAACCACTCCGGGCTAGTTTTGGTTGAAGACTTCAACTAGATGGGGAACGCGATGACGAACGAAGCCTGGGTGATGCGGGAGAAGGACGCGGAGGTCGTCGAGCGGCCCGCGTTGCGGCTGCTGGCCGACGGCGAGCACACGGGCGGGTTTCTCGGCGCGAACCGGTTGTCGCTACGACCCGGGGAGCCCGGTACGAAACCGCACTACCACAAGAAATCCGCGGAAGCGTTCTACGTGCTCGACGGGGCGCTGCGGATGCTGGTCGGCGCCGAGACGGTCACGGTCGAGCGCGGTGGTTACGTGGTGATCCCGCCGGGCGTCCGGCACGCGTTCGCCGCGCCGCCGGAGAGCGCCGCGGACGTCCTGATCACGCTGGCGCCCGGGGTCGACCGGTTCGGCTATTTCCGGGCGCTGCCGGAGATCCTGCGCGGAAACGTCGCACCGGAAGAGGTCGAGCGTCTTCACGAGCGGTATGACGTGCACTTCGTCGACGCGCCGGAATGGGACACGCCGTAGCGCTCCCGCACCCGCCGGGTCGCCTCGTCGTCGATGCTGAGCCGCCGGACCGAGCCTGCCCCGCCCGATCCGGCCAGCACCATCGCGACGAGCAGGAGGGGGAACAGCACCGTCCGCACGAACATGGCCCAGCAGGCCGACGCGCCGAGCCGCCCGCCGTCCGCGATCCGGACGAGCCGGGTCCCGGTGAGCGCGGCGCCGAGACCCCGGCCGTTGCCGAAGAACAGGCCGTAGAGCACCGGAACGCCGATCAGCAGGCCGAGCAGGGGCAGCAAGGGCGCGTTGCCGGAGATCGCGCTGTTCCGGGTGGCGACCGCGAACACGACGAAACCGATCCCGGCGCACAGCAGGTAGACGGCGAAGTCCACCAGCCAGGCCGCGAGCTCCGCCCACGCGCTTGCCGCGACGTACAGCGTCCCGTTGTCGAACGTGCCGAGCCGTTTCGCGACCTTGGGCCCGAAGGCTCGTTCGACTTGTTCCTTGGCGATGTCCAGCCTGCCGGTCATGGGGCATTATGCGCGAAACCCCAGGCTGTGGTGCGAACAGCCCACTCCGTCCGGCGAGCATGCTTCGATGGGGGATCATGACGAACGACAGCGAGGTCCGGTCGCGGCCCCTGACGAGCTACGTCAGCCGTACGGACGACGAGGACGAGGTGCGGCGGCTGCTCGGCGCGGGCCGTCTGGTCACCTTGACCGGCGCCGGCGGCGTGGGCAAGACGCGGCTGGCCGCCCAGGTGGCCAGTTCGCTCACCCGGGCCTTCCCCGGCGGCGTGGCGGTCGCCGGACTGGGTGAGCTGCGGGACGAGCGTCTCGTCGCGCGCACGGTCGCCGACGGGCTGGGCCTGCACGACACGGCGGGACGCACCGACCTCGAGGCCGTCGTCGCGTATCTGCGGCCGCGGCGGTCGCTGCTGCTGCTGGACAACTGCGAACATCTCCTCGACGGCAGCGCGGAACTGGTGACGGCGTTGCTGCGCGACTGCCCGGACCTCGTCGTCCTGGCCACCAGCCGCTGCTCGCTGGGGCTGGCCGGTGAGCACGTGCTGGCGATCCCGCCCCTGGCCGTGCCCGGCGAAGAGGTCGGGACACCGCGGGAAGCGCTCACGTTCGGCGCGGTGCGGCTGTTCGCGGAGCGTGCCGCCGGCGTGCTGCCCGCTTTCGAGGTCGGCGAAAGCAATGTCGCGGACGTCGTCCGCCTCTGCCGCCGTCTCGACGGCCTGCCGTTGGCGATCGAACTCGCCGCGGCCAGGATCCGTGTCCTGTCGCCGTCGCAGATCGCGGACCGCGTCGAGGACGGCTCGGCGGTCCTGGCCACCGGTCTCCGGATGCCGGTCGAGCGGCATCGGACGCTGCGCGCCACCATCGAGTGGAGTCACTCCCTCTGCACGGAGACCGAGCGGATCGTCTGGGCCCGCTGTTCGGTGTTCGCCGGGCAGTTCGACCTGTCCGCCGCCGAGGCCGTCTGCGCCGAAGACGGCGGACTGGACTCGCTCGCCGTGCTCGACGCGGTGGACGGTCTGGTCGACAAGTCGGTGCTGGCGCGTATCGACGGCGCGGACAGGGTCCACTACCGGATGCTCCGGTTGCTCCGCGAATACGGCGGGCACCGGCTCGCCGATTCCGGTGACGAACTCACCGTGGCGAGGAAGCATCGCGACCACTACGCCACGCTGATCGGACAAGCCGCGGCCGCATGGTTCGGGCCGGGACAGGACGAGGCGTACGAACGACTGACGGCGGCGCACGCCGACATCCGCGAGGCGCTGTCGTGGTCGCTCCGCACCCCCGGTGAAGGTGTGGTGGCGTTGGAGATGGCCACCGGCATGATCGAATACTGGGTGGCCCGCGGCGCGGCCTGGGAACTGCGGGACTGGATCGATCGCGCGCTCGAGGCGGTGCCGCCGGAGACCCGGGGGCGGGCCCGCGGCCTGGCGATCGCCGCCCTGTGCGCCGCGTTGCACGCGGATCTGCCGGGGGCCCGGCAGCGGTTGGCCGCGGCCGAAGCGATCGAGGACGACGAAGCCGCTCCCTACGTCGCTCACGCGAGTGCTTTCGTGAGGATGCTGGCCATCGAGCCGAACACCATGGTCCGGGCGGCGGAAGCCGTGCGGCTCTTCGGTGAGCGAGGCGACGTACGGCGTCAGATGCATCCGATGTTCATCCAAGGTGTCGCACTGGCCTACCGGGGAGACCTGCCGGGAGCGCGGGAGCTGCTGGGCTCGATGCGACGGCTGTGCGAGGAAGCGGGGGAGTACCGGTATCGCTCCATGGCCCTGTTCGGGCTCGGGGTCGCCGAGGTCTGTTACGGGGGAGACCTCGACGCCGGTGAACGCTGTATCCGCGACGCGCTGGAGATCGACCTCCGCGTGTCCGACGTGCTCTCCGCGGCCTACCGGGTCGACGGCCTGGCCTGGGTGTCGGCCCGGCGTGAGGAGTGGGTCCGCGCGGCGGAACTGTTCGGGATCGCCGCCACGCTCTGGGAACGCTGCAGCGCCGAGCCCGACGTGGCCGTCACCGCGACCCGCCGGATGTTCCACGACGCGACCCGGAAGGCATTGGGGGACAAGAGGTTCGACCTGGCCATCGCCGAAGGGCGGCGGCGGAACCCGCACGACGCGCTGGCCGGTCCCGGGACGCCGTCCGCCGGCGAACCGGCCGACCTCCCGCCGCTGACGCCGCGTGAATCCGAGATCGCGCGGCTCGTCGCGGCCGGGCTGAGCAACCGCGAAATCGCGGCGAGACTGGTCATCGCCCGGCGCACGGTGGAGACGCATCTGCAGCACATCTCGCACAAGCTCGACTTCGCCAACCGGACCCAGCTGGCCGTCTGGGTCGAGCAGCGGGACCGCGGACCGCTGTGACCCGGAGGTCACAGCGGCCGACGGTGTCAGCCGAGCGGGCAGGTTCCCTGGTACACGGCGATCTTCGGATCGTTCGCCGGAAGCGGGCACAGGAACTGGTCGTACCTGGTGTCTTCGTCCACGAAGCGTTTCATCCACGAAATGCTGTACTTCGCGATGGTCGTGTTCGGTTTCGTCGGCGCCATGTGGCCGGCGCCGGCCAGCAGCATGTACGCCTTGTCCAGCGACTCGGGAAGGCTTTGGTAGAACGGCCGGGAATGCGAGCCGTCCGGGGCGATGAAGTCGTTCTGGGCGCTGACGACGAACGTGGGGACCTTCAGATCGGAGAACGTCGTGTTCGGATTCCAGCCCGTCAGCGGGATGGCGGCCTTCAGCGTGGGTGCCTTCTGCGCGGCGATCAAGGATCCGCCGCCGCCCATCGAATGTCCCATGACGGCGAGCCTGCCCGGGTCGACGCGGTCTTTGGCCTGGCTCTTGTCCGTCACGTAGCGCAGGGCCGCGAGCAGCTGGTCGGACCGGACGTCCGGGGTGTCCCAGGTGCTTTTGGTCGAGAACGTGATGACGACGAATCCCTGCGAGGCCAGGCGCGGCCCGTACCAGGCGATCGCGCTCTCCGTCTCGAAGAAACCGGGCGCGATCGCGATCGCGCCGAAGGTGCCCTGGCCGGTGTCGGTCGGGTAATGGATCGTCCCGCCGCCGAAACCTTGTCCGGCGGGGACTTTCTCGGTGGCGGTCTGGAACGATCCCCGGTCCGCCTCGATGCTCGCGTTCGTCGGAGCCGGGCCGCGGGCGTAAGGATTCTCTTCGGCGTCCGCCGGTGCCGCCGCCACGAGCAGTGCGGTCACCGCACTGAGCACCGCGGCGCCCCATCGTGATCCACGCTTCATCGCGTATGTCCTCTCGGAAGAACCGTTCCGGGGCCGGAACGGTTTCCCAGATATAGCGGGGATCCGGCCGGACGCGCGTCGTGGAAACTACTGAGAAACGAAAAACTGTCACGTCGAGAAGGTTTCCGGCCTCGTGAGTGGTAAGGACGGTTAGAACCGTCCTTACCACTCACGAGGTGACGTGGGCGGTCAGGTGCCGGCCCGGTTCCCCGTGGGGATGGTGATCAGCGTCGTCGTCGGTGAGGTGCCCTTGTTGAGGAACAACATCGCCAGCGCGCGCACCAGCTGGTCGAACATGTAGAACCCGGCGGGCATGATGGGGATCAGCCCCTCGCGGAACGCGATGTAGGCGGGCCAAGCGGTGCGGATGAGGGCCGCGGACGCGTAATCGCGGCGCAGCCCGAGCCAGTCGCCGATCGCGTCGCTCAGCACGTAGCGCACGAATTCGTTCAGGAATCCCCGTGTGACGCCCAGATCGACCTGCGCGGTGAGCCCCAGCAGGTCTTCCGCGAGCTCTTTCCCTTCGAACGAAGGGGAAAGGATCGGGGTGAGCACCTGCGCCGACTGCGCTTCCGCGGCCGCCCACGTCTTCGGGATGAACTCCTCCCGCACGCCGAGCAGGTGGATGGCGACCTGCCACATGTGGAGGAAGGCGTCCTCGTCGGCGGCCGACATCGGGACCTTCCATTCGCGCAGCTTCCGGTGCACGTAGGTGCCGAGACTGTGGAAGGTGACCAGGATGTCGCCGTTGCTGATCGGGATCCGCTCGTCCGCGACGGCCTTCCAGTGCGGCGACTGCGGCAGCAGATGCCGAACCGCGGCGTGCACCAGCCGCGTCTTGTTGGCGGTGACCACGAACTGGCCGTCGGGCTCGAAGGCGTTCAGGTCGCTCAGGTCGTAGCCGAAGGTGAACGTCTTGGCCGCGCGGTCCTGCATGTCGGCCCCGCCCGCGGACCAGTAGACCGATTTGGCCTCACGCGGGATGACCGTGCTCATGATGCCGCTGCCGAGCCCGTACAGCATGAACAGATAGGTGTCCTTGCGCCGGTTGAAATCGGCCGCGCGGCGCAGCTTCGCGGGGTCGGCCCAGGACGGCAACCGGTTGACGCGCTGGAGATAGCCCGCCAGATCGGCGGGCAGTCCGCCGGGGAGCGGATCGTTGTTGTCCACCCAGGACCGCATCGCGGTGTTGACCGCGGGCACCTGGCCCGCTTCGAGAATCCCCGCCATGATGCGGTCGATTTCGTCGTCCCAGACCCACCATGGGTCGGCGGCCGTGCCGGTCTGCGTCGCACCCCAGGCGGGGGCGACGCTCGCCGCGCCCACCAGGCCCAAGGCGACGCCGAGGGACAGGACATTCCTCCTGCTGAGATCGCTCATTTACTTACCTAACTTCCTTGGTAGGTTCCGATGAGTGATTCGTTTTCATCCAGGTCGCGAAGCGCACCTTTGACCACTTTCCCGCCCGCGTTGCGCGGAAGTTCGGGGACCACAATGAGATCCTTGGGCATCTTGAAAGACGCGAGCCTGCCGTCGAGGAATTCGACCAGTTCGGCCAACGACGGTTCGGTGTCCGGCGCCGCGGTGACGAAAGCGACCGGTACCTGGCCCCAGCGCTCGTCGGGCCTGCCGATCACGGCGACCTCCCGGACCGACGGATGCGCGGAGATCGCGTTCTCCAATTCGGCGCAGTAGATGTTTTCGCCGCCGCTGATGATCATGTCCTTCTTGCGGTCGACCACCCAGATGAAACCGTCTTCGTCCTGCGAGACCAGATCGCCGGAATGGAACCAGCCGCCGGAAAAGGCTTCCGCGGTCTCCTGCGGTTTCCTCCAATAGCCCTTGGTCACCGTTGGCCCGCGGTAGACGATCTCGCCCACTTCGCCGGGCGCGACGTCGTTCATGTCGTCGTCCACGACGCGGTATTGCAGGGTCGGGATCGGTTTGCCGACGGAGCCGAGTTTGCGCGTCGAGTCCTCGCCGCTGAGCACGCAGGTGATCGGGGAGGTCTCGGTCTGGCCGAACACGGCCACGTTGAGCGCGCCGGGGAATTTCTCGGCCATGGCGAGCAGTGTCGCCTTCGTCGCGGGAGCCGCGCCCCAGCTGATGATCCGCAGTTTCAGCTTCCGTTCGGCGATATCGGGCTGGGCGCAGATCAGGTCCCACTGCTGGGGGACGTTGAACACCACGGTGGCGCCCTCGCGTTCGTACGCGTCGAGCACCGCGCGCGGATCGAAGGCACCCAGCGGGTGGATCACGACCACCCCGCCGACCAGGAAGTTCGCCACGATCGAACCCAGGCCCGCGATGTGGAAGAAGGGCGCGGTCAGGAAGGCGACGTCGCTGTCGTCGAAGATCTTCAGCGCCTGGATGCAGGTGATCGCCTGCATCTGCAGGTTGCGATGGGACAGCATCACCCCTTTCGGCCTGCCGGTGGTGCCCGAGGTGTACATGATCAGCGCCGTCGATTCCTCACCGACGTCGGGCAGGTCCATCGGCTCGTGCGCGGTCAGGAATTCCTCGTACCCCGTGCGGCCTTCGGCGTCGTCCGGTTCGCCGATGACGAGCACCGTCGGAATCGACGCGGCGTTCGGCGCGGCGTCGAGCAGCGGGAGCAGCCGCGCGTCGACGACGACGGCGGACGGCGTGCAGTCGGCCAGGATGTAGTCGAGCTCCGCCGGAGCGAGCCGGAAACTGAGCGGGACGGCCATCGCGCCCAGGCTGTTCGCCGCGAACACGGTCTCCACGAACCACGGGTGGTTCAAGGTCAGCGTGGCCACGCGATCGCCTTCGGTGACGCCTCGCGCGGCGAGGGCGGCGGCCAAGCGCAACGACCGTTGGGAGAGCTCCGACCAGGTCGTCGTCTCGCCGAGGTACCGCAGTGCGGGCTTGTCCGGTCGCATCATCGCGTGCGTCGCGGCGTGCGCCATCCAGTGGTGCCGGAAGGACGAGGCGGGAGCCGAAGCGGTCGACATTGGCCATCCTCAGGTGTCGGAACGGGACCTCTCGCGTGGCCAGTATGCATGCCAAGCCGCCGGTTGAGAAGCGATAAGTTAATCGAAAATCACATCGCGACGCCGACCTGCCCGCCGGTTTCCCCTGGTGGTGATCCGGTTCGTGGTTGACTTCCCGCATGGTCCTGTCCTCGCGCACGGCCGCCCGGCCGCGCAACCGCAAACAGCAGATCGTCGACGCGGCCGGGCGGATCTTCAGCGAGCACGGCTACCACGCGGCGTCGATGGAGGAGATCGCCGCCGACGTCGGCATCACCGCGGCGGCGCTGTACCGGCACTTCCCGAACAAGTACGCGTTGTTCGCCGCGTGCGCGAACGTCATGGCCGACCGGCTCGCCGCCACGCTCGACGAGGTGGCGCCCGGCGCGCCGCTCGCGGACGTGCTCGCCGCCGTCACGCAGGGAACGGTCGCCCATCGCGCGTCGAGCGGCCTGTACCGCTGGGAATCCCGGTATCTCGAACGTGGGGACCGGCACTCGCTCGCGGTGAAGTTCGGGCAGGTGGTGGATCGGGTTGCCGAGGCCGTGCGGCGCGAGTACCCGCTTCCCGACGAGGGTTTGCGGGCCGTGGCCGCCCTCGGCGTGATCGGGTCGATCACGATGCATCGCACCTCGATCGCCCAGCGCAGGGTCGAAGAGGTGCTGGTCGAGGCCGCCCTGCGAGTGGCCGCGACCGATCCGGCGACGGGGGTCGGCGGCCCGCACGCCGTCGAGCTGCCCTCCAGTCCGGAGCCGCGCACCCGGCGTTCGGAGATCATCGCGGCGGCCATCCCGCTGTTCGAACGGGACGGATTCGCCAACGTCACGAACGGCCGGATCGCCGAAGCCGTCGGGCTGGTGCCGTCCGCGCTCTACCGGTACTTCCCGGGCAAGGCCGACATTCTCGCCGCCGCCTGCCTGCAGGCCGCGGGAATCCTGGCCGAGGCGGTGGAGCGGAACCTTCGCGGCGTCGACGGCCCGGGCGAAGCGCTGCTCGCGCTGGCGCGGACCTATGTGGCCTACAGCTTCGAGCACACCGCGCTCACCAGCGTCGCCAACGCCGAACTCGCGGGCCTGCCCGCGGCCCTGCAACGCCCTTTGGTCGGCGCGCAGCGCGAACACATCGCCGTCTGGGAACGGTATTTGCGCTCGGCGCGGCCGGAGCTCGACCAGCGTCAGGCGAGGGTGCTCGTGCACGCCGGCTTCGGCGTGGTGGTCGAAGCGGGACGGAGGTTTCGCTGGGAGGACGTCCCCGCCAATCGTGACGCGGTCAGCGCCTTGCTCGTCGGCGCCTTGGGGGTTTGACGCCGTTGATACGGTGATACGCGACTTGATACTGCGTATCATCCGGGTGGTTCGACGGGAGAAGAAATGCGACTCACCTCCGAGCAGAACGAATTCGCCGCGTCCGTGGCGGAGCTGTGCCGCCGCGAAGGTGGCGCCCGGGAAGCCCACGACGACGTGCTCTACCGCAAGATGGCCGCGCTGGGCTGGATCGGCGCCGGGCTGCCCGCCGAGTTCGGCGGGGCCGACGGCGGCATGGTCGACATCTGCGTCTTCCTGGAACAGACCGCCCGCGGGATGGCGCCAATCGGCGGTTTCACCACGTCGATCATCGTCGCCGAGGCGTATCGCAGGTTCGGCTCGCCCGAGCAGAAGAAGCTCGTCATCGGCGGCGTCGCGGAGGGCGAGGTCGCGTCGATCGCGATGTCCGAACCCGAAGCGGGATCGGACGTCGGCGCGCTGACCTGCCGGGCCGAACGCCGTGACGGCGGCTGGGTGATCAACGGCCAGAAGACCTGGTGCTCCAACGCGCATATCGCGACCACGATCCTGCTCGTGGCCAGGACGTCGTCCGAGGGTGGCAAACACGACGGCCTCACGATGTTCCACGTCCCCGCCGACAGCGCCGGGCTCACCATCAAGGGCATCGAGACCTTGGGCGGGAGCGACGTCAACGACCTGTACTTCACCGACTGCGTGCTGCCCGCGGACGCCGTGGTCGGCAAGGTGGGGGAGGGCTGGCGGCAGCTGATGGCTGGGCTGAACCTGGAACGGCTGATCCTCGCCGCCGGAATGCTGGGAACCGCGCAGCGCGCCTTCGACGACACGCTCGCCTACGTTCGCGAGCGCCGCCAGTTCGGCAAGCCGATCGGGACCTTCCAGGCCATCCGGCACCGGCTCGCCGACCTGGCGACGGAGATCGAGTGCTGCCGCCTGCTGGTGTACCGGGTCGCGGAGCTCGTCGACGAAGACCCCGAACGGCTGCTGCCCAGGGAAGCGTCGATGGCGAAGCTCAAGGTGACCGAGACGGCGAAAAAGGTCGCGCTGGAAGGCATGCAGATGATGGGCGGCTACGGCCACGCGATGGAATTCGACATGCAGCGGCATGTGCGGGCCACGCTGGTGTCCACTGTGTACGGTGGAACCAGCGAGATCCAGCGCGACATCATCGGCAAGACCTACGGCCTCTGAACACTGTCAGGACGGGCGGTTGGCGTCCGGGATCTCGATGCTGATGGGCCGCAGTTCGGACAGGTACAGCAAAGCGGCTTTGCGAAGGAACTCGTCGAACAGCCAATAGACCTGCGGCGCCGCCGGGAAGGGCAGCAGTCCTTCCCGCACGGCGACGAAAGGCCCCCACGCCGTGCGGAGAAGCGGATCCCAGATCGGCTCACGCGGGATCTTCAGCCAGTCCGCGATCCGGTCGCCGAGCAGGAACCGGGTGAACGCGCCGAGGATGGGCTTGCTGAGGACGCCGGCGTCGACGGCCGAGCCCAGGCCCAGAAGGATGTCGGCCAGTTTGATGCCTTCCGGTGTGGCCGCCAGGATCGGGGTCAGCACCTGGGCCGCCTGTGCGTCCGCCTCGGCCCACGACGCCGGAAGATATTCGTCCGCGATGCCGAGCAGATGCCCGCCGAGCTGCCACGAATGCAGGAACGCCTCCGACTCGTGCGCCGGGATGGGGACCTTCCACGCGGCGAGTTTCTGCATCACGGTCGTGGGAAGGCTGTGCCAGGTGACCATCATGTCGGCCTGGCTGATCGGGATCCGTTCGTCGGCGACCGCGTCCCAATACGGCGACCGGGGCAGGAGATGACGCACGGCCGCGTGCACGAGCCGGGTCTTCACGCACGTCACGATCATTTCGCCGTCGGGCGCGTAGGCGTTGCGGGTGCCGATGTCGTAGCCGAGTTTGGCGGTCTTGGAGATGCGGTCCTTCATGTCCGCGCCGCCCTTCGAGTAGTAGACCGCGCGCGCCTCCTTGGGGATGACCGTGCTCATCATGCCGCTGGCGAAACCGTAGAGGACGCCGAGATACAGGCCGCGTTTCTCGTTGAACTCGTACGCGGTGGCCAGTTTGCGCTGATCGGCCCAGGACGGCAGCCGCCGGGCCCGTTCCATGAAGTCGCGCAGATCCGATGGCAGGTCGTCGGGGAGCGGCTGGCCGTTCTTCTTCCAGGTGCGCAAAAGCGCGTTCACCTTCGGCACGTCGCCCCGGAGGATCAGCGAGGCGACCAGGGTGTCGGCCTCCGGATCCCAGACCCAGCGCGGATCGGCCCCCGTTCCGGTGCCCGCCACCGAACCCGTGGCGGACCACGTCCATGGCACCGCCTGTGCGGGAGTCGCGATGCTCAACGCGCCGAGCGCGCCGAGTGCCCCTCCGGCCTTCAAAACGCCACGCCTGCCGTGTTCGTCCATGTCGCCGTTCCTCCGCGTCGAGTCGGCCGAGCTCTGATACGATGAAACACGCTGCGAACCTGCGTATCACCATGAGAGCACGGCGGCCCGGGACTCCACAAGGCCTGACCGCAAGGCACAATCGGGTGCGGAGGTGGCCATGGAACCGTCGGAGTCCTTGCTGGAGCTGGCGTACTCGGACGCCGTCGAGCGGGTCGACGAGACGGACGAGACGCGGACGCGGATCCTCGACGCGGCGTACACCCAGTTCGCCAAGACCGGCATCCAACGGTCCACAATGGAGGATGTCGCCCGGCGCGCCGGGGTTTCCCGTATCACGGTCTACCGGCGGTTCCCCGGTAAGGACGTCCTGGTCGAGCAGGTGGTGCGGCGGGAATTCCGGCGATACTTCGACCGGTTCCTCGCCGACATCGAGCAAGCGGACACCGTCGCCGAACGCGTGGTGCTGGGCTTCGTGAGCTCGCTGCGGGCGATCCGCGGCAACCCGCTGATCGGCGGGCTGCTCGACGTCGAGCCGGATCTCCTCATGGCGTCCATGATCGGCGACGGCGGCCGCACCCTCGCCACTGTCCGTGCCTTCGTCGCGGGCCAGCTCAAGCAGGAGCAGGCGGCGGGCAACGTCTCCCGGAAACTGGATATCGATCTCGCGGCCGAGCTGATGGTGCGGGTCTCGACCTCGTTCCTGGTGATCCCCAGCCAGGTGGTCGACGTCGACGACGACGAGCAGCTCGCCGACGTGGCGAGGCGGTTCCTCGTGCCCTTGCTGGAGCTGCGGGACTGACGTCAGGGCTCGCGGTGGCCGAGGCCGGCGGAGACCTGCCGTGCCGCGCGGCCGACGACGCGGTTCAGTCCGCGCATCCGGGCGGCGGGCATGTACGGCCGGGTCGCCGAAACGCTGATGGCCCCGGCGATCGCGCCGGTGGCGTCCCGGATCGGCGCTGCGACACAGCGGATCCCCGGTTCGTTGTCCTCCAGGTCCATCGCCACCCCGGACTCCGCGTACTCGCGCATACGCGACAGGAACGCGTCGACGTCCTCCGGGCGCACCCTGCCGGGTTCCGCGGGCGTTTCGGCCAGGTACAGCTCCCGCCATTCCGGCGCGGAGTCCAGCAACAGCGCCATGCCGACACCGGTGCGGGTCAACGGCATCCGGTGCCCGATCCGGGAGCGCATCTCCGCGCCCCGTGAGCCCGGCAGCTTGTCCAGGTACAGCACCGAATCCCCGTCGCGGACGGCCAGGTGCACCGTGTCGCGCAGTTGCTCCGCCAGCTCCTCCAGCACCGGACGGGCGACCACCGGCAGCGGACTGCCGTGCAGGGCTTGGAAACCCAGCTCGATCAGGGTGGGCCCGAGTGCGTAGCCGTCCCGGCCGCTGCGCAGGTAGCCCTCGCTGACCAGCAGCTGGACCAGCCGGTGCGCGGTGCTGCGGCCCAGCCCGGTGTCCTCGACCAGGCCGCGGAGATCGGTCGCGCCGCCGGCGACCGCGCGGATCAGCGCGAGGCCGCGGGCGAGGGTCTGGGTACCGGGCGGTGCCGTGTCGGACATGCCGGAATCCTACATATAGGGACAGCGATCGCATTATCGGGAACGCGCCCGCACGATGTCGCTCGTGACCGACACCGAACCCGCCTTGATCGCGCTCGACTGGGGAACCTCCGGTCAGCGTGCCTGGCTGCTCGGCGCGGACGGCGGGATCCTGGCCGCCCGCAGCGCCGGGCGCGGACTGCTGACCACGACCGAGGACGTGGACCTCCATGACCCGCGAGCCAGGGCGGCCGCCTACGAGTCCGCTTTCCGGAAGACCTGCGGCGACTGGCTTTCGGCGTTCCCCGGGCTTCCCGCCCTCGCCGCCGGCATGGTGGGCAGCGCGCAGGGCTGGGCCGACTCCGGCTACCGCACCCTCCCGGCGAGGCTCGACTTCCCCTCGCTCGTCCCCGTGTCCCACCGCGACGGCGTGCTCCATCTCGTGCCGGGACTGCGGATCCCGTCCGGCGCGCATCCCGGCGACGTGATCCGCGGCGAGGAAACGCAACTGGTCGGCGTGCTCGAAGCGCTCGGCGATCCCGGTGGGCCGCTCACCGTGGTGCTCCCCGGTACGCACAGCAAATGGGTCCGCGTCGAGGACGGGCTCGTCACCGGATTCACCACCGCGATGACCGGCGAACTGTACGGATTGCTGATCACACACGGCATCCTCGCCCGCACGGCCGCCGACCCGGTCGCCGACGACGAGGCCTTCTCCCGGGGGCTCGCCGCGGGACGGCGTTCGCGCGGGCTCGCCACCGAGGCGTTCGGCGCCCGCCCGCTCGTGCTCGACGGCGTGCTGGAACCGGCGTCGCTGCCCGACTACCTCTCCGGCGTCCTGCTCGCCGACGAGGTCTCGCATCTGTTGCGTGACAACGACACCAGCGTGGTGCTGTGCGGGGCCGGCGAACTTTGCCGTCGTTACGCCGCCGCCCTCGCCGAACGGGGAGTGGAGGCCATCGTGCTGTCCGAAGAGGTCACCGCCCGAGGGCTGTGGCGGATCGCGACGGCCGCCGGACTGCTCGAAGACCGTCTGAAAGGACACTGAAACCGTGACCGGATTGATCGCGATCCTGCGCGGGGTGACCCCGGCCGAGGTCGTCGGCGTCGGCCGGGCGCTCGTCGACGCCGGATTCCCCGCCATCGAGGTGCCACTGAACTCTCCGGAACCGTTCGAAAGCGTCCGCCTGCTCGCCGACGCGTTCGGAGACCGGTGCGAGATCGGCGCGGGCACCGTGCTCACCACCGCAGACGTCGGCCGGGCGCGCGAGGCCGGGGCGCGGCTGATCGTGGCACCCAACACCGATCCCGCGGTGATCTCCGCCGCCGTGGCCGAGGGGATGACGCCGTACCCCGGCGTCGCCACGCCGACCGAGGCCTTCACCGCGCTGGCCGCGGGCGCCCGGTATCTCAAGCTGTTCCCCGCCGGCGCGGTCGGGATCGGGGGCATGAAGGCGTGGCGCGCCGTGCTGCCGCGCGAGGTCGGACTGCTGCCGGTCGGCGGGGTCGACGAAACGAACCTGGCGGCCTGGGCCGCCGCCGGGGCGGCCGGGGCGGGGCTGGGTTCCTGCCTCTACCGGCCGGGTGACACCGCGGACGCGGTCGGCGTCCGTGCCCGCGCACTTTCCGAGATCTGGCACCAGGAATAGGAAAAGAACCATGAAGATCGTGTCAATGACGACATACCAGGTGCCGCCGCGCTGGTCGTTCCTGAAGATCGAAACGGACGAGGGCGTCACCGGCTGGGGCGAACCGGTCCTGGAGGGCCGGGCCGCGTCGGTGGCCGCGACCGTCGAGGAGCTTTCCGACTACCTGATCGGCAAAGACCCCTCGCAGATCGAGGATCTGTGGACCGTCCTGTATCGCGGCGGGTTCTACCGGGGCGGTGGTCTCCACATGAGCGCGCTGGCCGGGATCGACCAGGCCCTGTGGGACATCAAGGGCAAGGCGCTCGGCGTCCCGGTGCACGAACTGCTCGGCGGCCGGGTGCGCGATCGGATCAAGGTGTACTCGTGGATCGGCGGCGACCGTCCCGCCGAGACCGCCCGTGCCGCGCGCGAGGTGGTGGACCGCGGGTTCAGCGCGGTGAAGATGAACGGGACCGAGGAACTGTCCTATCTGGACACCTGGGACAAGGTCGACCGCTGTGTGGCCAATGTGGACGCCGTGCGGCAGGCGGTGGGTCCGAACATCGGCATCGGGGTGGACTTCCACGGCCGCGTGCACAAGCCGATGGCCAAGGTACTGCTGCGCGAACTGGAACCGTACCGGCTGATGTTCGTCGAGGAGCCGGTGCTTTCCGAGCATGTCGACGGTTTCGCCGACGTCCTCCGCAACTCGCCGATCCCGATCGCGCTCGGCGAGCGGCTGTTCTCGCGATGGGATTTCAAGACCGTGCTGGCGTCGGGCGCCGTCGACATCATCCAGCCGGACCCGTCGCACTGCGGCGGCATCACCGAAGCGCGCAAGATCGCGCACATGGCCGAAGCGTACGACGTCGGCCTGGCGCTGCACTGCCCGCTCGGCCCGATCGCGCTGGCGGCCTGCCTGCAGATCGACGCGGGCTGCTACAACGCGACGATCCAGGAACAGAGCCTCGGCATCCACTACAACACGAGCAACGATCTCCTGGATTACCTGGCGGATCCGTCGGTGTTCGCCTACGACGAAGGTCAGGTCGTCATCCCCCGCGGGCCGGGGCTGGGCATCGAGATCAACGAGGAGTACGTCGCCGAACGCGCGGCCGAGGGCCATCGCTGGCGGAATCCGGTGTGGCGGCACGCCGACGGCTCGTTCGCGGAATGGTGAGCGCGATGACCACGACCGCCCAGGGTGCGGTGCGCCCGACCCGGTTCCGGGTGCTGATCGCGGTGATGCTGTTCGTCACCGTCGTCATCAACTATCTCGACCGCTCGAACCTGTCCATCGCGATGCCCGCGATCGCCGGCGAACTCGATCTGTCCAAAGCGGAACAAGGTATCCTCCTGTCGGCCTTCGGCTGGACCTATGCCGCGTTGCAGCTGCCCGGCGGCTGGCTGGTCGACAAGATCCCGCCGCGGCTGCTCTATCCGGCCTGCCTGATCCTGTGGTCGCTCGCGACGTTCTTCATGGGGATCATCGGCGGGTTCGTGGCGCTGATCGCGTTGCGGCTGATGGTCGGCGTCTTCGAGGCGCCCGCCTATCCGATCAACAGCAAGATCGCGACCGTCTGGTTCCCGGAACGCGAACGCGCCACGGCCATCGGCTTCTACACCTCGGGCCAGTTCATCGGCCTCGCGCTGCTGACGCCCGTGCTGTCCTGGCTGCAGACCGTGCTTTCGTGGCACTGGGTGTTCATCGCCACCGGTCTGGTCGGCATCCTCTGGGCCGTGCTCTGGTACGCGAAGTACCGCGAACCGCGCGACTCGCGGGCCAACGACGCGGAGGTGGAGCTGATCCGCTCCGGCGGTGGCCTGGTGGATCTGCCGCGTGAGCGCCCTGAGCGGGCGCGGATCACGCGGGCGGATCTGGCGACCGTGCTGGGCAGCCGGAAGCTGTGGGGAATCTACTTCGGACAGTTCTGCCTGACCTCGACGCTCTGGTTCTTCCTCACCTGGTTCCCGACGTATCTCGTCGAGTACCGGGAAATGGACTACATCAAGTCCGGCTTCCTGGCGTCGCTGCCCTTTATCGCGGCACTGGTCGGTGTGCTGGTTTCCGGTGTCCTGTCGGACTTCCTGGTGCGGCGCGGCGTTTCGCTCGGGGCGGCGCGGAAAGGCCCGATCATCGCCGGGCTGCTGCTGAGCACCGTGATGGTCACGGCCGGGTTCACCGACTCGACCGCGATGGTCATCGTGATCCTGTCCATCGCCTTCTTCGGCAACGGGCTCGCGTCGATCACCTGGTCGCTGGTCTCCGCGCTGGCGCCGCGGCGGCTGCTCGGGCTGACCGGCGGGATGTTCAACTTCATCGGGAACCTGTCGTCGATCGCCACGCCGATCGTCATCGGCCTGATCGTCACCGACGACAGTTTCGCGCCCGGCTTCGCCTACATGACCGTGATCACGGTGGCCGGGATCCTGTCGTACGTCTTCCTGGTCGGCAAGGTCGAGCGCGTGGCCGAGCGGACCCAGGCCTCACATTTCGCGCGGCCGCGTCGTCGGTAGGGCAGGAACATCCACTACCGCAAGGAGAACGCGATGAACGCCCGGCTCGACTACTTCGGCAACCCGGTCGGCGGAAAGTTCATGAGGACCATCGTCTCGGCAGGGAGGGGGCTGGCGGGCTCGCCGCTGCCGCTCACGATCCAGGAGCTGGTGCGGATGCGCGCGAGCCAGATCAACGGCTGCGCGGTGTGCCTGGACATCCACACCAAGGAAGCCGCCGCCGCGGGTGAAACGGACGTGCGGATCAACCTGGTCGCCGTCTGGCGTGAGGCGACGGTTTTCAGCGAGGCCGAACGTGCCGCGCTGGAGGTGACCGAGCAGGCCTGCCGCATGGCCGACGGCGGCGGAGTCACCGACGAGGCGTGGGCGAACGCCGCCAAGCATTTCGACGAGGACCAGCTCGCCGCGCTGGTGGCGGTGATCGCGCTGATCAACGCCTTCAACCGGGTGAACGCCATCGTCCAGAACCCCGGCGGCGACTACCGGGTGGGGCAGTTCGCATGACCACCACCGAGACGGCACGCAACCGGGCCGCGTTCAGCCGCTTCCACGAGGCGACCAACACCGGCGACCTCGACGTCATCGAGAAGACGATCGACGAGGTCGTCGCGCCGGACGTGATGTTCCACGCGCCGGTGCCGATGGAGACGACCGGAGCGCAGGCACTGAAACAAGTGTGGACGGTGCTGCTGCGCGCGTTCCCCGATCTGCGGGTCACGGCCGAGGACGTGCTCGCCGACGGGGACAGGATCGTCTGCCGGAACACGGTCACCGGCACCCACCGAGGTGAGTACCGAGGACTGCCCGCCACTGGGAAGACCGTTTCGTACAGCGAGATCTTCATCCTCCGCTTCGCCGGAGGGCGGGTCGCCGAGATCTGGGGTGTCGTGGACGTGCTCACCCAGCTCCGGCAACTCGGCGCCCTCGCGGCGTAGCGGTCAAGCTCCGGCCCAGGGACGGAGCTTCTCAGGATTCCGCATCCCCCAGATGTGCTGGATGCGGTCTCCGGCGACGTGGAACGCGAAGACGGCGACGGTCTGCTCGGCCTGCCGGAGCACGAGGCCGGGCCGGCCGTTGACGTCCCGCTCCACCAGCTCGAGACCGGACGTCAAGCGCGCCAACGTGATGAGATAGGAGGCGACCTCCTCGCTGCCGGCGAACGGATGCAATGCCGCCCTGACGACCCCGCCGCCATCGCTGGCCGCCTTGACATCGGGATCCAGGAGACCGATGAGCGCTTGGATGTCCTGGGTTTCCCAAGCCTTCTTGAATTGCCTGACGAGATCGGCCTGCGTCGCGACCGGGGCGGGCGCGACCCGCGTCGCACGAATGCGGCGTCGCGCGGAGGACGCCAGCTGGCGGCAGGCGGCGGGGCTGCGGCCGACGATCTCCGCGACCTCGGCGAAGGCGTAACGGAACACGTCGTGCAGGACGAACGCGACCCGCTCGGCCGGGGTCAGCGACTCGAGCACGACGAGGAACGCCATGTTGATCGACTCGTCGAGGGTGATCCGGTCGGCCGGGTCGTCGGCGGGCGGCCGCCCGGTCGTCCACTCGACGTGGCCCGGCAGCGGTTCGGGAAGCCACTCGCCGACATAGCGTTCCCTTCGCGCGCGTGCCGACCCGAGGAGGTCCAGGCAGATCCGGCTCGCGACCGTCGTCAGCCAGGCCCCGGGCGACTCGATCGCTTCCCGCTGCGTGGGGGACAGGGCGTACCAACGGGTGTAGGTCTCCTGCACCACGTCCTCGGCTTCGGAAAGGGAACCGATCAGGCGATACGCGAGCCCGATCAGCTGGCGCCGCTCACTGACGATCGCTTTGAGTCCCGCGTCGAGCGTCGGTTCGTTCATGGGTTTCGCCCCCCTGGTCGCGTGTGGTGTCCCGGGTACGACGAGACACCGGCGCCGGATGTGAGGTCACCTCCGGCGCCGGCGGCCTACGCGGTCGCCGCGCGGGGGAAGTCCTTGCGCTTGATCTTGGCCCGGCGGCCGTCCGGATGGTGGAAGACGACGCCCTCGGCCACGTGCCCAGGCGAGAACCGGCTGTCCAGAGTGTCGAGGAAGTCCCGGAGTTCGTGGTAGCTGCGGGGCACCTCGGGCAACGTCGGCGCCTGGAGATCGAACGGGACGCACCGGTGCTCCTCCAGCCCGAGGGGATTGCCCTGGATGCGAGGTCCGAGCGCCTCACTCGGATGCTCCCCGTCCGGCCACCCGGACACGTCGGTGTTCCCGGCCGCCGCGAGGATCCACTTGTCGTCGGCGGATCCGCTGTCGGTGTCCACGTACCAGCCGTCCACGATGCCCTGCTGCTTCTGCGCTTTGCTCGGGTTGCGGCGCTTCTCGACCCGGACCAGCTGTCCCGCGCGCACGGTCAGCCGGACGTTGGTGCCGTCGAGCTTCTCGGTCCCCACCCCGGCGCCGTCGAATACCCAGGCGCACTCGGCGCGAGGCCGGTCGACGACGTGAAAACGTTCGTCGCGCTCGAAAAGCGTGGGGATCTTCTCCATGACTGTCTTCCCTTTCACGACGTGCCCGATGAGTTCCTCAGGAGTGATGGCGCCGACGGTCAGACCGCCGGCGAGTGCCCGTATCAGCTCCGCCACGGAAACGTCGGCTTCGACCGCCACGTGCTTCAGCGCCTTCTTCTCCTCGGGGGAGATCCAGGCGACCAGCCGTGACCATCCTTCGGGAGGCGTCCATCGGGCCAGCGTCGCGGGATCCTTGCGCGGCCTGCCCCGTCCTCGTGCCTGCTCCACGGCCGAACCGTAGCCAGCCGTGGAGCCTTGTGTCAATTGGCATAACAGAAAATAATCGCGAGGTGAGGGTCTTGATCGGAGAAGGTTGCGAACCGCCGGAGTCAGCGCGCCCCGGCTTCTTCGAGGATCCGGGCGACGGCCGTCTGACCCTTGGTCCGGGCGTGCGCCAGGGGAGTGACGCCCTGCTTGTCGGCGAGGTTCACATCGACGCCCGCGGCGACGAGCGCCCGGACCACCTCCTGATGGCGCGGCCCGCCGTCGCCGAGGACGACCGCTTCCAGCAGCGCGGTCCAGCCGAGATCGTTCACATGGTCGACGTCGATCCCGCTGCCTGCCACCAGCCGCACGTACTCGGCGTGCCCGCGTTCGGAGGCGGGGATCAGCGAGACACCGCCGTACCGGTTGGTGATGGTCAGGTCCGGCTTGGCCGCCAGCAGCAGTTTCGCCATCGGGACGCTGCCGGTGACCCCGGTGACCAGCCACGGTGTGTCGTGCCTGCCGTCGAGCGCGTTCGGGTCGGCGCCCGCCTTGACGAGGATCTCGGCGACCTCGAGCCGGTTCTCGGTGACGGCGACGAGCAGCGGGGTCCGGCCGCGATCGTCACGGGTCTCCAGGTCGGCGCCGGCGTCGACGGCCTGCCGGACTCGGTTCGCGTCGGCTTCGAAGAGCTGGCTCACGGGGACTCCTTGGCGGGGTGGCTGGGACGACACGGGCGGCGGGGTGGTGGTACCCGGTGCCGCCGGGGGTGGTGCGCTCGGTGCCTGCGGGGAGCAGGCACCGAGCACGAGGGCGGCGAGCAGAGCCACGATCGCCCGCTCACCGATCATCAGCGAAGTTCCCCGATGGCGCGCAGGCCCGCCGCGGCGAACTTCTCGTCGAGGTCGCCGCTGGGCGCGCCGCCGACGCCGATCCCGGCGATCGGACCGCCGTTCGCGGCGACCGGCACACCGCCGCCGAGGAAGAGCGTGCCGGGGATGTCGCGGATGGTCGGACCGTCGCCCTGCGCGTTCTTGGCCAGCGCGGAGGTCGGCTGTCCGAAGGAGACCGCGGTGAAGGCCTTGCGCTTGGCGGACTCTTCCGTCTGCGGCCCGGCGCCATCGCCCTTGAGCAGGACGCGGACGTCGCCCGACCGGTCGATCACGGCCACGGTGACCCGCTGACCCTCCTTCTCGGCCGCGTCCAGCGCGGCCTGCGCGGCACGGGTGGCGGCGTCGACGCCGAGCACACTGGTCTGCACCACGGCCTGAGCGGCGGGCGGCTGCGGCTTGCGGTCCTGTTGTGCCTGCGCCGCGCCCACGCCGGTGGCCAGCGCGACGGTCGCGAGACCGGCCGTCATACCCAGGACGAGACGAGTGCGGGGGAGCTTGGCGTTCATCGGATTTCCTTTGCGGTGTGGGGGTGTTTCGTTCTCCCTCGACTTTCCCGCCTGGCGGGCCGCGGCGAATCGGGAGAGTGGCCATCGATCGGACGCCGAGCGGTCGGTGCGGGCATCAACCGAACGATTGATGCGGAGCACCCAGCCTCCGCGCATACGATCATCGGCGAGGAAGGGAGGGGCCGGAATGAAACCGCATCTCGGAGGGGCGACACGGCTGAACGCCGCGATGCACGCCGGGTTCTTCCTGCTGCTCGCCGCGTCCGTGGCCCGGTTCGTCGCGGGGCACGGATTGAGCGGTGCCACCCCGCTGATCCTCGTGCTCACCGGCGCGCTCGCGCTGGTCTACGTGGCGGGCGTGCTGAGCTGGGAGGCGCTCGACCGGTGGCGTCCGGTGTGGCTGACGGCGGTGATCGCGGTCTGGCTGGCGCTGGTGGTGGCCGCGCCGAGTTTCGCCTGGTGCGCCGTGCCGTTGTTCTTCGTCTGCCTGCAGATGTTGCGCCCCCGGATGATGATCGCGGTGGTCCTCCTCCTGACCGTCGCGACCATCCTCGCCCAGCTGCGGATCGCGGACGGGTTCGATCCGAGCATCGTGCTCGCGCCCATCGCGGTCGCGCTGATGGCCACGATGACGTTCCTGCAACTCGACCGGGACCGGCTGGAACTGAGCCAGACCGTCGGGGAACTCCTGCGCACCAGGATCGACCTCGCGCAGAGCCAGCGAGCGGCCGGGATGGTGGAGGAACGGGAACGATTGGCGCGAGAGATCCATGACGTCCTCGCGCAAGGGCTGTCGAGTATGCGGATGCTGCTGCAGGCGGCGCAGCGATCGTGGGACACGGATCCGGAACTGGCCAAAGCCCACGTGTCCCGCGCCGTCGACGCGGCGGGGGACAACCTCGACGAAGCACGCCGGTTCGTCAAAGGCCTCGGGTCGCCGCGGCTCGAGGCCACCGACCTCGGCGAGACCCTGAGAGCGCTCGCCGAGCAGGTCACGTTCGCCACAACGCACCCGGTGCGTTTCGAGACCAGTGGCGATCCGTATCCCCTGGCGCCCGAGGTGGAGGCAGGTCTGCTCCGGGTCGCGCAGAGTGCGCTGGCGAACGTCAGCGAGCACGCCAGGGCGACGAAGGCCGCCGTCACGCTGACCTACCTGGCCGACAAGGTGGTCCTCGACATCCGCGACGACGGTGTCGGCTTCGACCCGGATTCGCCCCGCGCGAGCGGATTGCGGGGAAACGGGCTGCGGATGCTCGGTGAGCGGGTCGCCGAACTCGGTGGTGAGATGGTCGTCGAGAGCGCGCCGGGAGAGGGCACCGCGGTCGCCGTCGCCGTGCCGACCGGGGAGGTTCGATGACGGTCCAGGTGCTGATCGTCGACGATCACCCGGTGGTGCGGGCCGGTATCGCCGCGTTGCTGGCAGGCGAGCCTGGCTTCGAGGTGATCGGCGAGTGCGCGAGCGCCGACGAGGCCGTGCGGTTCGCGACCGCCCGCAGGCCGGACGTCGTGCTGATGGACCTGCAGCTCGGCGATGGCCCGGACGGCGTGAGCGCCACCGAACGCCTGACCGCCCTGCCCGATCCGCCGAAGGTACTGGTGCTCACCACCTACGACGCCGACCTGGACATCACCAGGGCGGTGGCCGCCGGCGCCACCGGCTACCTGCTCAAGGCGGGACCGCCCGAGGATCTTTTCAAGGGCATCCACGCGGCCGCGCGTGGAGAGACCGCGTTGGCGCCGCAGGTCGCGGCCCGGCTCTTCGGGCAGATGCGGGCCCCGGCGCCCGCGCTGAGCCCTCGTGAGACCGAGATCGTGCAGTTGGTGGCGGAAGGGTTGACCAACCGGCAGATCGCCGCCCGCCTGTTCATCTCCGAAGCCACGGTGAAAACACACCTCGTCCACATCTACGACAAACTCGGCGTCGACAGCCGTGCCGGTGCGGTGGCCGTCGCCACGGAACGGAGGATCATCCGCAACTGAAGGCGGTGCCCGCGGTGCTCGCCCCACGGCGCTGGTCGTGAGTGTTCGGGCCCGGCGACCACGAACACTCACGACCGCGACGAGGGTCAGCGGCGTGGTTCGATCGTCATGTCGCCGCGGGTGAACGCGAGGGTCGAGTCCTTGGCGAGGGTGTCGTGCGGGAAGCCGAGTTCGATCGCGGAGGCTTCGCCGAGGCGGGCCAGGTGCGAAGCGGTGAATTCGACTTCAAGCGCCCCGAGGTTGTCCTCCAGTTGCTCGGTGGTGCGGGCGCCGATGATCGGTGACGTCACGCCCGGGTTCCGCAGGGTCCAGGCCAGACCGATCTGGGCGGGGGTGTGGCCGAGTTCGGCGGCGACCTCCTTCACGACGTCCACGATGGCGAAGTTGCGTTCGGTGAGCGTGCCCAAGGCGAGGTTGAAGTCCTTGCGGGTGCCGTCCTTGGACGGCGTCGCGGACATGTCGTCCCGGCTGTACTTCCCGGTGAGCACCCCGCCTGCCAGCGGCGACCACGGGATCACGCCCAGTCCCATCTCGCGGGCCATGGGGATCAGGTCACGTTCCCCGGTGCGCTCGATCAGGTTGTACTCGATCTGCAGCGCGATCAGTGGCGACCAGCCGCGCAGGTCGGCGATCGCCTGCATACGCGACACCTCCCAGGCCGGCGTGTTGGAGATCCCCACGTACAGCACCTTGCCCTGCCGGACCAGATCGTCCATCCCGCGCAGGATCTCCTCGACCGGCGTCGTGAAATCCCACAGGTGCAGATAAAGCAGGTCGATGTAGTCCGTGTTCAGTTGCCGCAGACTGGCTTCGACCGACGCGAACAGGCTCTTGCGCTGGCCGCCCCCGGAATTCGGGTCGCCGGGGCGGCGCAGGTTCGTGTACTTCGTCGCCAGCACGAGGCTTTCGCGGCGGTCGCGGGCGAATTCGCCCAGCAGCCGCTCGGAGCTGCCGTTCGTGTAGGTGTTGGCGGTGTCGATGAAGTTGCCGCCGCGTTCGACGTAGCGGTCGAACAGCTTGCGTGCCTCGTCCTGCTCGGCGCCCCAGCCCCATTCCGTGCCGAAGGTCGCCGCGCCCAGGGCCAGCGGGGAAACCCGCAGCCCGGACCGGCCCAGCAGCCGATAGGTGTCGAGGGTGAGCGACATCGGGTCCTCCTGTGCTCGTGTTCCGTTGCCGAAGCCGAGTCTGCGACCGCCACGAGCGGGGGATAAGGGAGAACATTTCCTGGGAACACGGGTCCCACCCTGGCTGTTGGACCGGGCATGACGATCTCCACCGTGGACACGACACAGGAGCTGGCCGCGTTCCTGCGGGCCCGGCGTGAACGCCTGGACCCGGAGGAATTCGGCCTGCCGTCGCGCCGCCGGTCCCGGCGGACTCCGGGGCTGCGCCGCGAAGAGGTCGCCGAACTGGCGGCGGTCAGCGTCGACTACATCGTGCGGCTGGAACAGGCCCGTGGGCTGCGGCCGTCGGCGGACGTCGTGGAGGCGCTGGCCAGGGCGCTGCGCTTGGCGCCCGACGAACGCGCCTACCTCTTCGACCTGGCCAGGCAGCGTCCCCGCAACGCCGACAAACTCGCCACCACCGCGGCGCCGCCGCTGGCCAGGCTGGTCGCGGATCTTTCGCCGCTGCCCGCCATGCTGATGAACCACCGCTACGACATCCTGGCCTGGAACGACGAAATGGCGGGACTGCTGGTGGATTTCGGCACCCTGCCGCCGTCGCAGCGCAATTCGATGTGGTTGTGCCTCAAGCACCCCGAGATCCGCGAGTTCTACGCGGATCGTGAACGTGTCGTCCGGGAGGGGATCGCTCATCTGCGCGCCGCCTGGGCGGTGCATCCGGACGATCAGGCCCTGACCGAGCTGATCGCCGAATTCACCGAAGACGAGGAATTCGCGCGGCTGTGGGCGCAACGCGACGTCAAGGTCAACGGCCGTGGGCGCAAGGTGATGCGGCATCCCGAGGCCGGTGTGGTCGAACTGGATTACGAGGTGCTCACCCCGCTCGAGGATCAGGACCAGCGCCTGGTGATCTACCGCGCCGGGACCGAAGAAAGCCGCGTGGCGCTGGACCGGTTGTTCGCCGCCAGGCGACAGTAGGCGGTTCCCGGACGTCGTGAGTGGCGATCCGCGGGGAACGAATCGCCACTCACGGATCGCCGTCAGGCGGTGACGAGGGACAGGCCGTAGTTCTGCAGGATCTCGTTCACCGGCTGGAACCAGGTCTCGCCGCCGGAACCGCAGTTGCCCCAGCCACCGGAGGTGACGCCCTGCGCCTGGTCACCGGTGATGAAGGAGCCACCGGAGTCACCGGGTTCGGCGCAGACGTTCGTGCGGGTCATCTGGTGGACGGCGCCCTGCGAGTAGTTGACCGTCTCGTTGTGCCCCAGCACGGTGCCGCAGTGCCAGTGTGTCGTCGAACCGGACCGGCACACCGAGGTGCCGACCGGAGCGACCCACGAGCCGCGGACGAGCGCGTCGCTCACGGTGCCCCAGCCGAGGACGACGGGCGCGGTCCACCAGCCGTTGCCGATCCGGATGAACGCGTAATCGTTGCCGGGGAAGGAAGAACCGGCGAAGCTGCCCATCGCCGAGCCGTCCCAGCCGACGACCGGGCTGCCGGTGCCGCCGCAGTGGCCGGCGCTGACGAATCCACCGTGGACGCTGAACCCGATCGAGCAGCGGGTGTTCCCGTTGATGTAGTACGGGTCGCCGCCGACGGTACCGGCCGCGAACGGTTCGGCCTTGGGCGCGGTGACCACCGTGACCGGACCGGATTTCCTTGCCCTGGCCACGAAGTCTTCGACGTCCGAACCGTGCGCGCCGGGTCGCACCGCGACCACGACGCTGCCGCTGCGCGGGTCGGCGCGCCAGCCGCTGACGGCGGCGGGGGCGGGCCGGGTCTTGGCCGACAAGTCGATTTCGGCCTTGGCCGCGTCGAGCCGGGCCGCAGTGATCGCGACCGCGGCGGGTTCGGCACCGGCCTCCCGGACGGCGGTCGCCGCCGCGGGGTCGGTCACCCCGACGACGAGCGCGCCGCGCGCCGGATCGAACCAGGCGCCGCCGAACGCCGCGCCCGCGGCCCGCTGCGCGGCGGGCAGCACCCGCGAGGCGGTCATTTCCTGGGTGAGCCGGGTCGAGGCCTGTGCGGCGGTGAGCCCCAGATCCCGCTGCATCGCGGCGAGCAATCCGGGGGAAGCCTGTGCGATCGGGGCGAGGGCGGCGGAAGTGAGACTCGCGGTCAGGACGGCGGCGCCGCCGAGTGCCAGGGCGATTCTTCGACGCATGGTTACTCCTCCAAGGCCGGGGGAAAGAAACACACTGCCCGCCGAGTGTGGGGCCGTGGCCAGGGAAAGAGCGAGGAATGTCCGGTCTTCTGTCCGGAATTCCCAAGAGCGAACGCCGGTCGATCGCGCCGGGTCATAGTCTACTTAGGACGGTGAATCGAATGGACCCTCCGCGCGCACTCGCGGCGGTTCCAGTACGTTGCGGGCTATGACCGCGTCGCCGGAGGATGTGCCGGAGCAGGTGCTGCGCACCTCGATCGTCGAGCGGCTGTTCGCTCGTGAGGCTGACCCTCGTCCGCTGTTCACGCACCAGGACCACAGCGCCGGCGTGGACAGCACGGTCACCTGGACGGAGTTCGTTTCCCGGGTGCGAGTGGTCGCGGGCGCGCTGCGATCGGTCACGCGGCCGGGTGATCGCGTCGCCGTGCTCACCGGCCAGGACCTGAACTACCCCTTGGCCTTCTTCGGCGCGCTCGCGGCAGGTCTGGTGGCCGTGCCGTTGATGGCACCGGCCAGTCCTTCGCAGCGTGGCAGGCTCGCCGGCGTGCTGGCGGATTGTGGCGCAAGGGTTTGGCTGACTTCTTCGGCCGCCGTCGCGAAGGTGCGTGAAGCCGGCGAGCCGGATCACCTGATCGTGGTCGACGATCTCTCCGGGCCAGGCATCGATCCGCTTCCCGTCGCGCCGGAAAGCCCCGCGTATCTGCAGTACACGTCCGGGTCGACCCGGGAGCCCGCCGGTGCCGTGATCCCGCACCGGGCGGTGGCCGCCGCCTGCTGGCAGGCGAGCCGGGCCTACGCCGTCGACGAGGGCACGACCTGCGCCGGATGGATCCCGTTCTTCCATGACATGGGCCTGATCCAGCTGTTGTGCCTGCCGGTCCACGCGGGCGCGCGATCGGTGTTCATGTCGCCCGCCGAATTCGTGCACCGCCCCGTGCGCTGGTTGCGTCAGCTCGCCGATCACCCGGCCGTGTTCACCGCCGCGCCGAACTTCGCGTTCGACCTTGCCGTCGAAGCCGCCGAAGAAGCAGGGGAGGATCTCGATCTGTCAGGCGTCCGGGTCGCGCTCAATGGCGCCGAGCCGGTCCAGCCGCGGACGGTCGAGCGCTTCCTGGAAGCCTTCGGTTCGCGCGGGTTCCGCGCCGAAGCACACCGCCCGTCTTATGGCCTGGCCGAGGCCACCGTGTACGTCGCGAGCGCGGGCGCCGAAGGGCCGCGGAGCGCGGTGTTCGACAGAGAAGCCCTGGCACAGGGCCATGCGATCGAGGTGCCGGACGGCCAGGAACTCGTCTCGGTCGGGCGTCCGCTCGGCCAGCGGGTCCGGATCGTCGGCGACGGCGTGGCACGGGCCGACGGTCTCGTCGGTGAGATCTGGATCCACGGGCCGAACGTCGCGTCGGGATACTGGGGCCGCGGTGACGCCGCCGCGTTCCGCGGCGAGCTCGACGGTGCCGGGGGTTGGCTGCGCACCGGAGACCTCGGCGTGTTCCACCGCGGCGATCTCTACATCACCGGCAGGCTCAAGGACCTCATCGTCATCGACGGCCGCAACTTCTACCCGCAGGACATCGAAGCCGTGGCGGGCGAGGCGCATCCGGCGATCCGCCGCGACCGCGTCGCCGCGTTCGGCGTCTCGGACGAAAGGGGCGAAGGGGCGATGTTGGTAGCCGAATGGGCAAAGAACGCCGACGCGGATGTCAAAGAAGTGACGAGAGTGGTATTGCGCGCCGTTTCACGGGAACATGATCTGACGTTGCGATCTGTACGTCTGGTTCCCTCCGGTGACCTTCCGCGCACTTCCAGTGGCAAGGTCGCGCGGGCCGCGGCGAGGGCGCGTTATAGTCGGCCCCGTGGGTGATCACCGCGCGGAGATCGTGAAGGTCGTCAGTGAGATTTTTCGGCTTGATCCCGCCGAAATCGAGTCCGACGCGCCGCTCGAAGAGCTGGGTATCGACTCCAAGGGACGGATAAAACTCCTGTCGGCGCTGGAGATCTACCACGACGTGAGGATTGATCTGGACCAGCTGGACCGGTTCACCGACATCGGGTCGGTGGCCGAGGTGCTCGAAGAAGCACTCGGCGGTAAAGCCGACGCATCCGACGAAAGGCGCTGAAAAGAATGAGCGGGGGCTTCACCGCGGCGACCGATGCGCTTTCATCGGCGTCGAAGAACATCGGAAAGCTGACGGAGCAGTTGCTCGAAGACAACCCGGATCTGTCGAGCACTCCGGTGAACGCGGCCGGTTTCGGTCAGGCGCACGGCGACCACGCGAAGAAGTACACCGACGGCGTGGCGGCGTTGTGGGCGTCGGTCCAGGGATACAGCACCACGCTCGGCTCGTTCGGTACGAACCTCGGCACCGCGGGCACCGCGTACGGCGCCAACGAGGACGAGCAGAGGAACAAGATCACCGAGACGGGGATGCGCTAGTGGCCACCAATACCACCTGGACCGACGTCAAGGCCGTCCTCGACGACCCGGCGGTCCCCGCCGAACAGAAGACCAAGCTCATCGGCTCGTGGATGCGGACGCATCCGGCGCCCCCGCCGTGGACGGCGGACCAGGAACCGGAGGAGATCAAGGAGAAGCGCAAGGAAGCCGAGAAATACGCGGCGTCCTACAACGCGCTTCCGTTCCTGCCCTACGACGACGACCTCGACAAGGTCTACAACAGCGCGAAGGGCGCGGGCGATCAGGCGAGCTTCAACCGGAAGGCGGAGACGAAGGCCGTCGACGAGGGCAACAAGAAACTCGACGCCACGAAGGAACCCACCGCCGAGGGCGCCGGGACCAAGACGTCGGACGAGATCTTCGACGCCGCCGCGCCCGCGCTCAAGGTCTTCGAAACCTTCGGCTCACTGCTCGCGAAGCTCCCGGAAGACTGCCGCGGCACCACCCGCGCGCTCGACTTCGAGAAGGACATCAAGAAGCCGTTCGACGAGCAGCGCGGCATCAGCTTCAAGAACTTCGTCGACGACGCCGCCCACTTCAAGACCGGCTCGAAGACCGTCCAGAAAACCATCGACGAGACCGGTTCCCAGCTGAACACGCTGTACGGGACGTGGACCGGCAAGGCCGCGGACGCCTCGTCGGACAACTACAACGAGAAGATCCTCCCCAAGGCCAAGAAACTGTCGGAGACGCTCAACCACGCGAGCGAAGCGACGCTGCACACCAGCGCGACGGTGTTCAAACTGTGCAAGGGCAAGGCCGACACGGTCATCGATCTCTACAAGGAGATCGTCGGCAAAGCGGACTTCCCGATGGCGCAGAAGGTCATCGCCATCGCCGCCGGTGAGAAGAGCGGCAAGGAGGACCTCGGCGCGATCGCGGGCTGGATGGACGTCAACTTCGGCTCCAACCTGGTCCAGCAGCTGAACAACGACGGCTGCTGCGACGACGACGAGTTCAAGAAGGCGGGCCAGGACCTCGCCAAGCAGTGGATCCAGCGGCAGTTCATCCCCGAGATGTGGACCATCATCTACGAGGGTTTCGTCAAGTCCTGCAAGGACACCAAGGATTTCGTCAACCAGGCCTACGACGAACTCGACAAGGTGATGGGCAAGGTCAAGAACGAGTTCGAAGGCGCGGGTGACAAGGGCGGCGCCGGTGGCGCGGGCGGTCCCGGTGGCACGGGCGGCGGACCTGGCGGCACGGGCGGCGGACCCGGTGGCCAGGGCCCGGACTTCACCGGTGGCCAGGGTGGTCCCGGCGGCGGGCCGGGCGGTGGCCCCGGCGGTTCGGGAACCGGTGGTCCCGGTGGCGGACCTGGCGGTGGTCCCGGTGGCGGGCCTGGTGGTTCTGGCCAGGGGCCGGACTTCACCGGCGGTCCTGGCGGTGGGCCGGGTGGTGGCCCCGAGGGCGGCACCGGTGGCGGTCCTGGTGGCGGCCCCGGATCGGGTGGTTCCGGCCCTGGTGGCGGCACCGGCCCGGCGGCGCAGAAACCCCCGCCCATCCCGGACGTGAACATTCCCGAGAGCGGCGGATCGCCGGGCGGCGGCATCGGTGGCGGGCCGGACGAAAAGAAGGATCAGACCTCGCCCTCGGGTTCGGTCCCGCCGCCGTCGAACGGCGACGAGCAGAAGGCCGCCGCCGAAGAGGCGAAGAAGCAGGCAGCGGCGGCCGCCGAAAACGCGAAGAAACAGGCTTCCGAGGCGCTCGGCAAACTGGGCGACGGTCCGACCGGCGGCGACCTCGGCGGTTCTGGCGGTTCCGGTCCGGGTGGCGGAGGCACCGGAGGTGGTCCCGGTGGCAGTGGCAACACCGACGCCGCGGCCGACGCCAAGGCCGCGGCCGAGAAGGCCACTGAAGAGGCGAAGAAACAGGCCTCCGACGCGCTGAACAAACTGGGCGACGCCCCCGGCGGCATGGGTGATGGCGATTCCAAGGACGCCGAGAAGGCCGCGGACGAGGCGAAGAAGAAGGCTTCGGACGCCTTGGACAAGCTCGGTGACGAGCTGCGCGGTGAAGGCGGCGACAAGCTGACCGGTGACAAACCCGGTGCGGACGGCGACAAGGCCGAAGACGGCGAACGCGAGACCCTCAAGGTCAAGCAGGGCGACAAGACCTTCGAGATGACCGAGCCGGACAAAGACGGCGAGATGGAGATCAAGGTCGGGGACGGTTCCGGGCCCGCCAAGGACTTCAAGCTCGACTGGACCGGCGAGGGTGACGAGTCGAAGCTGGGCTCCACTCCCGGTCCGGACGACGGGAAACCGGACAAGGACGGCGTCCACCGTCCGGGGCCGGACGGCAAGATCCACATCCAGGACGGCGATGTGAAGATCACCGCCGAGCGTCCCGACGGTCCGTCCGGGCCGACGGTCGTCACCGTCGACGACGGCACCGGCAAACCGACGACCTACACCCTGGGCGAGGACAAGCCCGCCACGGACAAGGCGGCGCATCCGGCGACTCCCGTCACCGGGACGGCGCAGCCCGACTCCAAACCGGCCTTCACCCCGCACCACGGTGGCGGCGGGACCGTCCCCGACGGGATCCGCGGCGGCGACATCGGCGGCGGTTTCGGCGGTGGCGGTGGTGCCTCGGCGCCGTCTGTGCCCTTCGAACCCGCGAGCCCCGTGGCCGGTCAGTCGCTGACCGAGGGCGTGCACACCGGCGGCGGGGCCCAGCAGCCGCAGCACGTGGCGGCGGCTGCCCCGTCCGCTCCGATGAGCGGCACGACCGGCCAGACGTTCGGCGGTGGCGCGATGCCCCCGATGGGTGGCATGGGGGCAGGCGGAGCGGGCGGCCAGGGCGGAGACCAGGAACGGACCAACCGCGCGTACCGGATCGAGGGCGAGGTGTTCGACCGGATCAACGAACCCACCGGCCGGATCACCGGTTCGTTGCTGGACGATGAGGATCAGTCGGTCACCCGCAAGCGGTGAGCCGGGGCAGGGGAGAACAGATGAGCGCCGAGGACACCGCCGCCATGAGGGCGACCCTGGACGGTCTCGTCCGCGAGCAGTCGGAGCGCCGGGCGCTGCGGGAGCAGCGGGCCGACGAGATCAAGGCCAGCTCGCAGGAGTTCATGACCAAACAGGTCCAGACCGCCCAGCGGTACGTCGAACACCGGCGGGAACTGGGGCAGCGCAAGACGAAATCCGGGTGGAGCACCGACCGGTCGCACGCGCAGCCGGGGAACACGTCGGCGTTCGAAGACGACTCCGTGGACATGGCGGCTCCTTTCGGCTCGGAGCCGCCAGCCGCCCCCAAAGGGCGGGACGTACCCCGGCGTGCTCCCCGCGCCCGCCCGGCACCGGCCGACGACGAGGACGACGCCTTCCTCAACAACCGTTGGCGTGACTGACCTCGCCCTGCTCAGGGGGTTTGCCGCTGCCGTCGCAGGGTATTCGCCTCGGGTGAGGTGAGGGCCGACGACAGGGCGGGATGGTTCATGGTCGACGTGAAGATGACGGTGGAAACGTCCCCCGAGCGCGTGTTCGAGGTGCTCGCGGACGGGTGGACCTACGCGGCCTGGGTGGTGGGCGCCTCCCATATCCGCGACGTGGACAAGGGCTGGCCCGCGCGGGGAACGCGGATCCATCACCGTGTCGGGTCCTGGCCCGTACTGCTCGACGACATCACGAAGGTGCACGTCGCCGACCCGCCACGGCTGCTCGAACTCGAGGCGCGGGCCTGGCCGTTCGGCACCGCCCGGATCCGGTTGGAACTGCGGGAAACCGAGCCCGGGACCACGGAGGTCCTGATGTCCGAGCACGCGATCCGAGGGCCGGGCCGGGTGCTGCCGGAGGCGGCCCAGGCGCTCGTCCTGGTACCGCGGAACCGGGAATCCCTTCGGCGTCTCGCGGATCTCGCGAAGGGGCGCGCGGCGGTCTAACCGGCGGACTGGTCCTGGTGGCTCGGCCGTCCGAGCCGGATCCGGCCCCGCGGCGGGTCGAGGGGACGGCTGTCGCCGCGGCGTCCGGCGCGGATGGCGGCGAGGAGGTCGCTGATCGTCGCCGCCGGGTCGTGCCGCGGTCGCCAGCCGAGTTCCTCCCGCGCGCGCCGAGTGTCCACAAGGGACGCGCGATCGGCCAGGCGCAACCAGGACGGGTGCAGTGGTTGCAGCCCCAGCCGCCAGCTCGGCCAGGCCAGCGCGGTCAGCAGTTTCAGCGGGACCGGAATCCTGAACCCGCCGGCCAGGCCGGCGAGGTCGCGGCTTTTCAGCACCGGTTCGCCGGCGAGGTTGAACGCCCCGGTCGCCCGGCGGTCGAGGATCGCCCGGATGGCCCGCGCCACATCGTCGGCGTGCACCACCTGCATCCGCAGTCCCGGCCACAAGGGCACCGGGAGCCAGTCGCCGCCGAACGGCAACGGCGGCGCCAGCGGGCTGAGCAGCCAGCCGGAGAACTCGGCCGCCGCGTCCGGCTGCACGACGCCGCACGGGCGGATCCGGGCCACCCCGATGTCCGGGTAGTGCCGGCAGAATTCGTCCAACTGGGTCTCGAAAGCCGCTTTTCCCGCGCTGTAGGCACTTTCGGCGAGCCCGCCGCAGGGCCATTCCTCGTCGACCTCGCGCCAGCGGGCGGCGGGGGTGTAGGCGGCGACCGAAGACGCGCACACGATGTGCTCCACTCCGGCGTCGGCGGCCGCGCGCAGGACGTTCGCGCTGCCCGCGACGTTGGTGCGGCGCATCGCCGGGTCGTCGGCGCGCGGGTGGATCGCCCAGGCGAGATGCACCACCGCGTCCGCGCCGTCGAAGATCCCGGTCAGTCGCGGCCAAGCGTCGTTCGCGCCGACGTCCTGCTGGACCCAGCTTGCCGGCGAATAGGGCGCGACGGTCGTATCGGGCCGGTGGCGCGCCACCCCGATCACCTCGTGGCCTTGTCCGCTCAGGGCCCGGAGCAAGGCGGTCCCGATGTTCCCGCTCGCGCCGGTGACGACGATCTTCATCCGCGGCGTCCTCATCGGTAGACGGCGCGGTGCGCGGCACGCACCGTCGCCCGGTAGACGGAACCGGCCCAGCCGTCCCTGGCGAGGGCGGCCCTGGCGGCGTTCGAGCCGGGCGCGCCGTGCACCGCCCCGCCGGGATGCGCCGACGCGGACGCCAGGAAGAGCCGGTCGATCGGGGTGTCGGCCCGGCCGAGCCCGGGAACGGGCCGGAAGAAGAGCTGTTGCTGGATCGCCGCGGTCCCGGCGTTGATCGAACCTTCCACCAGGCTGTGGTTTCCCTTCTGCAGCTGGGCGGGCCCGGCGATCGCGCGGCCGGCGATCAGGTCGCGGAAGCCGGGCGCGTGCCGCTCGATGACCTCTTCCATCCGGTCGGCGTGTCGCCGCAACCGGGAATCCGGCCAGGATCCGCCCCTCGGCACGTGGGTGTACGCCCAGGCCGATTCGGTTCCGGCGGGGGAGCGGGTCGGGTCGGCGGTGGTCATCTGCCCGAGCAACAGGAAGGGGTCACCGGGCACCCGCCCGCAGGCGAGGTCGTTGGCGATCCCGGCGAGACCGTCGAGGTCCGCTCCGATGTGGACGGTCCCCGCCTGCCCGACTTCGGCCGCGCTCCAAGGAATGGGTGAGGACAACGCCCAGTCCACCTTGATCGTGGCGTCGTCCCAGACGAACCGGTCCAGATCGGACACCAGCCGCGCGGGCAGGTGTCCGGCACCGACGAGATCCCGGTACAGCACCGGAGCGGGGACGTCGGCGAGTACGGCCCGGCGGGCCCGGACCCGCCGTCCGTCCGCGTCGCGGACACCCACCGCCCGGGCGCCCGACAGCGTCACCTCGGTGACCGGCCTGCCGCAGACGACCTCGCCGCCCTTGGCGGTCAGGCGGCTCACCAGCGCGTCGGTCAGGCGGCCCGCGCCGCCTTCCGGGACCGGGAACCCGACGTCCTGGCCGAGCATGGTCAGCAGCCAGCCGAAGACACCGCTCCCGGCCTGGTCCGGACCGAGGTCGGTGTGCATGGCGTTGCCCGCGAGCAGCAGCCGGGCGCCCGCACCGTCGAATTTCTCCTTGCCGAGCCCGCGGGCGGTCAGCGTCAGCATCCTCGCCAGCCGGAGCGATTCCGCGGCGCCGAGCGTTTTGACCAGCCGCGCTCCCGGCCGCACCGGCGGGAAAGGGCGGACGATCGCGTCCAGCAGCGGTTCGCGCAGACGCCGCCAGCTCGCGTGTTCGGCCCGCAGGTTGTCCGCGTCCCGTTCGTCGAACTCCGCGACGGACCGCGCGGTGCGTTCGAGGTCGCGGGACTGCATCACGTACCGGTCGTCGGGCAGTACATGCGCCAGCACCGCGGGGGCGTGCCGCCACCGCAGGCCGTGGTCCTCGAGGTTCAGCCCGGCGAGCACCGGTGACGCGGCTCCGAGCGGGTAGAAGGCGCTGTAGACGTCGTTCCGGAAACCCGGCGCGGTGAGCTCTTCGGTCCGGACCGCGCCACCGGGTTTCGGCGTCGCCTCGATGACCAGCGTCTCCCAGCCCGCGTCGGCCAGCAGGTTGGCCGCGACCAGGCCGTTCGGCCCCGACCCGACCACGACGGCGTCGACTTCCATGATCAGGGCATACCCCGGACGTGCGGGTTCAATCCCCGAAGGGCCAGCCAGGTCTCGTGCTGCTCCTCGGCCTCGGCCCAAAGGGCCGCCAGCTCGTCGGCGATGCGGCGCGCGATCGAGCTGCCGAACCGTCGTGATCACGAACGGAGCCAGGCGATCCCGCGATAAGCGGAGCTGTCCGCCGCGAACCCGTAGCCGGTGATGACGGTGCCGTTCGCGTTGATGTGCTGGGCCACGATCGCCGTGAGCCCGCGAGGCGACGGAAGCGGGTGCGGTGTCGCGTCCGCGTCCCAGCGGACCGGCCGCACCGTGCCCTTGCCGACGGATTCGCCGACGACCGTCCCCGCGTCGTCGATGTCGAAACAAGTGCTGGCGTCGTCCGATGGCAGGGGCCGGAGCACGGTGGGGCGTCCGTCGGGAGCCCAGCGCGCGCAGATGCCGCGCCGGTCCGGGGTCACTCCCCAGCCGATCGCGACGCCACGCCCGGTGATCCGGACGAGTTGTCCCGCGGAGAACTCCGGCTCACCGGTCAGCAGGACGGTGCCCCCATCGCGGTTCCACACCACCCCGTCGCCCAGGATGGCGCCGGAGTCGGTGATCCCGCACGCCGTCACGCGGCGGGGTGGAGGCAGTTTGCGGATCTTCCCCGAGGACGTCCAGTGCACCGCGGTCCGGGTGCCCGTGCCGTTCTTGGCCGACCCGACGACCTCGTCCAGGCCGTTCAGGTCGTGCCCCTGCGTCTCGCCGTCGCCGGGAAGGGAGCCGAGTTCGACGGCCTCGCCGCCGGGGTCCCAGCGCACTGCCCGCCAGCGGTAGCCCGGCCACATCACGTTGCCCAGTACCGATCCGCGTTCGTTCACCCGGCAGGCCGTGCCGGAGACCGCGCCGTCGGGGAGTTCGAGCGCGTGCACTCCGCCGTCGGGCCGCCAGCACACCGGCTGGAGATACTCGCCGGCGCAGAGCGCGCCCGCGACGAGTCCCGCGGTGTTGACGCCGACCGCGCGGCCGCCGGAACAGCCGTCGAGGACCGGCAGGGGCGTGGGGGCACCGTCGCCGTCCCACCACACCGGCCGCGAACCCGACTCGCCCACGATCTTCCCCGCGTCGTTCACGCAATACGCGCCGGTGCCCTCGCCCTCGGAGAGCGGCCGCAGGTCGACCGCCCTGAAGCCGGTTCCCTCGGGCATCGGATCGGGCACGAGTGGGCAGCCTAGTGCGAGAGCGCACGCGATGGGGAAACTTGCACTGACCGGGTGACAGGGTGCTCCACAATGGACCTCGCCTACGGGGTCAGCACGATCCTGCCGAAGACCTCGCCGTCGTCCATCTTCCGGTGCGCCAGAACTGCTTTCTCCAGTGGCAGCAGCTCGTGCACCACGGAACGCAGTTCACCGCGCGCCGCCGCGGCGAACTGGTCCGCGCTCGCCGCCCGCCGATCCGGCTCGGGGATCGAGTCCGCGCTGAAGGCGGCGAACGACAGGGACTTCCGGAACGTCGCCATCAGCTTCGCGCCGAAGTCCGACGGCGGCATCCCCGCGACCACGCCGACGACGACCATGCGGCCGTTCGGGTTCAGCCGGTCGAAGAAGGACGGCATGTCCACACCGGACACGATGTCGATGACGACGTCGTACCCCGCCGGGCCGTCCCCCGCGCCGGAGCGGTCGAGGACATGGGTCGCGCCCAGTTCGCGCAGACGGTCGCCGCGTCCGGGCGAGGACGTCGTGACCGCCACGGCGCTCGCGCCACCCTGCGCCGCGAGCTGCACCGTCATGATCCCGATACTGCCCGCCGCCCCGCGCACCAGCACCGATTCGCCGGTCGCGAAATGGGCGTGGGCGAGCGCGAAACGGGCCACCATGCCGGAAGTCCCGAGCGCCACCGCGTCGGCGGCGGGCAGGTTCCCGGGGAGTGGCACGATCTTCCCGGCCGGGATGGCGACCTGTTCGACGTAGCCGCCGCCCTCGCCGGTGAACGCCCAGACACGCCGCCCCGCCCAGGCCGGATCGACACCGTCGCCGACCGAGGTGACGGTGCCCGCCACCTCGTTGCCGGGGATGAACCCTTCCTGGAAGCCGAAACCGGCGAGGGCGCCGCTCCGGATCACGGTGTCGACGCCGCCGACCCCGATCGCTTCCACGTCGATCAGCACTTCTCCCGCCGCGGGCGCGGGGGAGGGGAGGTCGATCACGGCGAGGCCCTCGGGGGCGCCGAACGTCCGGATCTCGACTGCGCGCATTTTCGTCTCCTGATCGTCGATCACTGCTTCGGCCGAAGTTAACGGACGCCCCCGTCCGTTTTGGCTAAAGTGAGAGTGGTGACCGATCGTTTGCCTCGGATGCCGCGCTCCGACGCCCTGGACAACCGCGAACGCATCCTCGAAGCGGCTCGCGCGCTGTTCGCCACCGAAGGGCTGAACGTGCCGCTGCGGGAGGTCGCGCGCCGCGCCGAAGTCGGCCCCGCCACGCTGTACCGCCATTTCCCGACCAAGGAGATCCTGGCGACGGAGGCGTTCGCCGAGCAGATGCGCATCTGCCACGTCGTCGTCGGCGACGGGCTCGCCGACCCGGATCCGTGGCGCGGGTTCTGTTCCGTGATCGAGAAGATCTGCGAGCTGCATTCGCGCGACCGCGGTTTCACGGCCGCTTTCGTCTCGGCCTTCCCGAAGGCGGTGGACTTCACCGCGGACCGCGACTACGCGCTCAAGGCGATCGCCGAACTGGCGGGCCGGGCGAAGGACGCCGGGAAACTGCGTCCCGACTTCGTCCTCGAAGACCTGATCCTCATGCTCATGGCCAACAACGGGATCCAGGCCGCTTCGGCGGCCGCGCAGGTCGCGGCGTCCCGGCGGTTCGCCGCACTCGTGATCCAGGCCTTCCGTGCCGTGCCGGAGCCGTCACCGTTGCCGCCGGTCGCCCGGCTGGCCCTCGTGCTGCCGGGGTGAGTCACTTCCGGCGGGCTTCGAGGCCGTCCAGGATGAGGTCGAGGCCGTAGTCGAATTCGCTCGTGTGGTCGTAGCCCGGTCGCCGGGCGTGGTCGGTGATCACCTCTGCCAGATAAGGGAATTCGCCCGGCGGAAGGTGCTCCAGAATGTCGTCCGCCACCTCCGCGACTTCCTCGCTCGCCGGAAGATTCGCCTCCTGCAACACGAAACCGCCGACGTAGCTGTCGATGAGCGAGACCGCGTGCACCGCCATCGGGAGTGTGAATCCCGCCCGCCGGAGCACGCCCAAGACGGCGTCGTGGTGGCGCAGCGTGGCCGGCCCCGGATTGCGGCGGGAGTCCACGAGACCGAGTGCCCAGCTGTGCCGCGACAGCACCGCGCGCGCGGAGGAAGCACGTACGCGGATCGCCTCACGCCAATCGCCGGATTCGTCGCCGGGCAGCTCGATCGCCGCGAACACCGCGTCGACGACACCGTCGAGGATCGCGTCCTTGTTCGGCACGTGGTGGTACAGCGACATGGCCTCCACACCGAGGTGCTGCGCGACGCGGCGCATGGTCATCGCTTCCACGCCGCCGCGGTCGGCGACTTCGATCGCGGCTTCCAGTACGCGTTCCCTGGTGAGTGATCGGCGAGGCGGCACGTTGACAACCTTACAGGCGTAAGCCAGCCTTACGCCTGTAAGGCTATCGAGAGGAGAGCACGATGCCGATGCCGAGATGGTGGGGACACGTCAACAAGCGGGTCTTCAACCCCCGCGCGATCGCGGCCGGGAAATACCCGGTGCTGATCCACGTCGGCCGCACTTCGGGAAAGACCCACCACACGCCGCTCGACGCGCATCCCGTCGACGGCGGCTACCTGTTCGTCCCGGTGTACGGCCCGGACGCGGACTGGGTGCGCAACATCTTGGCGGCAGGGGAGGCGCGGCTCCGGATCGACGGACGGGAAGTGGACCTCACCGGCCCCCGGATGGTCGGGGCGGACGAATTCCCCGACGGCGTCACCCGCCCGCCGAAATTCCTTCGCCTCAGCGTATTCCTCCGGATGGACCTGAAACCCTGAGAAGACCCTGTGCCCCGTTAGTACCGGGGAGGGAGGCAGCATCGTCCTCCAAGCCGATGCCCGGTGCGCCGCGGCTTCGTAGTTTTGCCGATATGAAACGAACTTCAGTGGTCATCGCCGTACTTTGCGCGGCAACGCTCGTTTCCCCGGCCGTCGCGTCCGCGGCGCCACCACTGCAGCGGACACTGCAGCGCGACGCCGACACGCTCGTGGCGAACGGTTCACCCGGCGTCCTCATGGAGGTGAGCACGGACAGGGGAAGCGTCAAGGTGCGCAGCGGCCACGGCGATCTGCGGACCAGGACGCCGATGCCGTGGAACGGCCACTTCCGGATCGCCAGTTTCAGCAAGACCTTCCTGTCCGCGACGATGCTCCAGCTCGTCGGCGAGGGACGGCTTTCCCTGGAGGACACCGTGGACCGGTGGCTGCCCGGGGTGGTGAGCGGCAACGGCAACGACGGCAAGGCCATCACCGTCCGGCAGCTGCTGCAGCACACCAGCGGCCTGCACGACTACATGGCGGAGCTCGATCTCTTCACCGAAAAGGGTTTCCTGCGTCATCGGTTCGACGAACTCAGCGCGTCCGAGGCGGTGAAACTGGCGGTCGGCAAGCCGCCGGAGTTCGCGCCTGGGACGAGCTGGGGTTACTCCAACACCAACTACGTGCTCGCCGGGCTGGTGACCGAGAAGGTGACCGGCCGGGACTGGCGGCAGGCGATCATCGACCGGATCGTCCGTCCGCTGGACCTGCGTGAGACCACCCTGCCCCATACGTCGCCGTTCATCCCGGCCCCGCACGCGCGGGGCTACGACCGGTTCGTCGTCGAGGGTTCGAATCCGCCCCTGCTCGGACGGCGGGTGGACGTGACGCTGATGAACCCGTCGATGGGCGGGGGAGCGGACGGCTCGATCAACAGCACCACCGAGGACGGCAACAAGTTCCTGCGGGCGCTGCTGGGCGGCAAGGTGCTCAAACCCGCGCTGCTGGCCGAGATGAAGAAGACCGTGCCCGCGGCGGGGCTCGGCGAGTACGGGCTCGGTCTCCAGAAAACGACCGGCTCTTGCGGCGCTTACTGGGGCCACGGCGGCGCGCTGCCCGGCTACCTGACGGGCAACGGCGTGACCGAGGACGGCAAGCGCAGCGTGATGGTCTCGCTGAACACCCTCACGCCGTACCTTCCCGGTGCCCCGCTGCCGGAGGTGCATCCGATCGAGCCGGTGATCGACCACGCCCTCTGCGGCCGCTGACCCACCTCGTGAGTGGCGAGGACGGTTCTAACCGTCCTCGCCACTCACGAGCCCCAAGATCTCGCGGCCTCCACCAGTGCCTCGACACATTCCGCGACGGCTGGCCGCGTTTCCCCTTGCGGCTGCACGGCGTAGAGCTGCCGGTGCAGGGCCGGTTCGAGCGGGGCGCACACCACGGTCGGCGGCGCGATCGTGGTGGCCATGCTCGGCACCAGGGTGACCGCGCCCAGCCCGGCGACCACGGCGAACTGCGTGCCGAAACCGCTGACGGTATGCCGCACGATCGGCTCGATCCCGCGTTCGCGCAGGGTCTGGCGGAGCCAGGCGTTCGCCAGGGTCGGGCGCGCCCACGCGACCCAGATCTCCTCCGCGAGCTCCTCGGCGCGCACCGAATCCGCCCCGGCCAGCGGATGCCCGGCCGGGAGCACGATCATCGCCGAGTCGTCGCGCAGTCCGGTCCAGCGGGTGGCGGGCGGCCGGGTGAGCGGCAGGTTCTCCCAGCTTTCGACGACCACGACGTCGAAGACACCGTCGGCCAGCGCGGGAAGAGCCACCTCGGGTTCGACCTCGTGCAACCGCGCCTCGATACCGGGGTGACGGACGGCGAGGCCGGTCAGGGCGGGCGTGATGAACGTGTGCACTCCCGAGGGGATCGCGCCGATCTCCACGACGCCCGTCGTCTCCCCGGTCAGGGAGTCCAGATCGGCGCGGGCGGCGCGGAGTTCGGCGAGTACCCGGTCCGAACGCTGCGCCAGCAGCAGCCCCGCCGGGGTGAGCCGCACGCCGCGCCCGTGCCGGACGAGCAGCCCGGTGCCCGCCTCCCGTTCCAGTTTGGTCAGCTGCTGGGAGATCGCCGACGGCGTCACGTGCAGCAGTTCGGCCGCCGCGGCGAGCGATCCCCGCCGCCACACCGCGTGCAGCATCCGCAGCCGTTCCACATTGGACAGATCGCCACTCATTAGCCGAGCTTAACCCTCGGGGTAAGAGGATCTCGCTGGTCCTCGCGGTCGTCGTGCGATCGAATCGAAGACATGCGGCACAACCGAATCCTCACCGATCCGCGGGTACAAGGAGTGCTCGGCGCCCTCGCGATCGCCCTGTCCGCCCCGCTCGTCGCGCTGTCCGGCGTCAGCTCGACGACGGCGACGTTCTTCCGTTGCCTGTTCGCGTTCCCGATCCTGGTGATCCTCGCGCGATCCCGTGAGCGAGGACGGCGTCCGGCTCCGGCCGAGCGACGCCGGCATGTGCTGGCCGGTGTCCTGCTCGGGATCGACATGGTGCTCTGGAGCGAGGCGATCCTTTCCGTCGGCGCGGGGGTCGCCACGGCGCTGGTGAACGTCCAGGTGGTCCTCGTCCCGCTGGCCGGTTTGCTGTGGTTCGGCGAACGGCCGCCGCGGGCGTTCTGGCTGTCCATCCCGGTGATGCTGGCGGGGACGGCGCTGGCCGGGGGACTGGCGGACGGCGGCACCGCGGGCAGCGATCCCTGGTACGGCACCGTCATGGCGGTGCTGGCGGGCGTGGCCTACGCCGGGTACCTGATCCTGTTGCGCCGCGCCGGAACCGACGGCGGCGGCCGCACGACGATGCTCGCCACCGCGACGGCGGCATCGGCGAGCGTGGGCGGCCTTTCGGGCCTGTTCGCCGGGAATCTCGACGTCACGCCGCCCGTTCCGGCGTTGGTGTGGCTGTTCGTGCTGGCCGTGACAGGGCAGGTGCTCGGCTGGCTCCTGATCGGGCGCGCGCTGTCCGCGCTGCCCGCGAGCGGCGGATCCGCGGTGCTGATGCTGCAACCCGCCGCCGCGATCCTGTTCGGGGCCGCACTGCTCGGCCAGTGGCCGACACCGTTGCAGCTGGCGGGTTGCGCGCTCGTCGTCGCCGCGGTGGGAGCGGTGTCGTTCCTCGGCCGGTCGTCAGGGAACGACCAGCACCGGCCAGTGCCCGGTCCTGATGAGCTTGGTGGCGACCGACCCCGCGAACCGGTGGCCGGCCTGCTGTGAGGCGCCGACCACGACGGTGTCGACCTGGCTGCGGTCGGCGGTGTCGCGGAGCGCGGTGTACGGATCGCCGAAGATCCTCAGGAAGCTGACCGGCACTTCCAGTTCTTCGGCCGCCGCGCGGATCTGCTCGCGGATCTCCTCGTAGAGCTGCACCGCCGTGTCGAGTTCCACCGTCGCCGCGACGGCGGGACCGAGCGCCGGACGGCAGACGAAGGCGACGATCAGCCTGCCGCCCTCGCGCCGGGCCATGCCGAAGGCGAAGGCGGCCGCCCGCATCGCCGTGTCGGAGCCGTCGACCCCGGCCAGGATGGCCCGCCCCGTGTGGTGCCGGGGCGGGCCGAAACGCTCCACAGTGGACTCGAAGGCCCCGTTCATCGCGCCACCGGGACTTCCGATTCCGTCTCCACGTCGAGCGTGGTGCGGAGGGTGAGCGGCTTGAGCAGCAGTGCCGCGATCACGCCCACGACGCCCACCGCCGCGGAGATCAGGAAGATGTGCGCGGTCGCGTCGCCGTACACGGTGTGCACGATCGTCTGGACCTCCGGCGGGAGCGCCTTGAGGTTCAGCGCGCTGACGCTGCCCGTCGACGCCTGGCCCGCCGGCACGTGCAGTGCGGTGGACAGATCGGCGGTGACCCGGTTCGCGAGCACCGCGCCCAGCACCGAGACGCCGATGGTGCCGCCGAGCGACCGGAAGAACGTGACCGACGCGCTCGCCGCGCCGAGATCCCGCAGCGGCACGGTGTTCTGCACGGCGAGCACGAGGTTCTGCATCGTCATACCGACCCCGATCCCGACCACCGCCATCGCGATGCCCACCAGCCACAGCGGTGAGGCGTGGTCGACGGTGCCCAGCCCGAGGAAGCCGATCACCAGGGTGATCGTGCCCGCCACGATGTACGGCTTCATCCGTCCGGTGCGGCTGATCAGGCGTCCGGACACGGTCGAGGAGACAAGCACGCCGCCCATCAGCGGAATGGTCAGCAGACCGGCTTCGGTGGGGGAGTAGCCGCGGCCGACCTGGAAGTACTGGCCGAGGAAGACCGCGCCGCCGAACATCGCCATCCCGACCGCGAGGCTCGCGACGATCGCCAGCGCCGGAGTGCGCTGGGTGATGATGTGCAGCGGGACGACGGGTTCGCGGACCTTCCGTTCCACCAGCACGGCGAGGACGAGGAGCACGACGCCGCCCGCCACCATGACGGCCGTCTGCCAGGACAGCCAGCCGAAGCCGTTGCCCACGAACGAGACCCAGATCAGCAGGACACTCACGCCCGCGGCGATGAGCCCGGCGCCGAGGTAGTCGACCTGGACGTTCTCCCGGCGCACGGTCTCCAGCTTCAGGGTCCGCTGCAGCACGATGAACGCCGCCACCGCGATCGGCACGCCGACGAAGAAGCACCAGCGCCAGCCGAGCCACGGCACGTCCACGATCAGGCCGCCGAGCAGCGGTCCGCCGACCGTGGCGACCGCCATGACCGCGCCGAGGTAGCCGTTGTACCGGCCGCGTTCACGCGGCGGAATGATCGCCGCGATCACGACCTGCACCAAGGCCTGCAGGCCGCCGACGCCGATGCCCTGGAACGCGCGGGCGGCGATCAGCTGTCCGGTGTTCTGGCTGAATCCGCTGATCGTCGACCCGATCACGAAGATGACGATCGCGATCTGCACCAGCGTCTTCTTGTTGAACAGATCGGCGAGCTTGCCCCAGATCGGCGTAGTGGCGGTCGCCGCCAGCAGGGTGGCGGTGACCACCCACGTGTACTGCGTCTGCGAGCCGTTCAGCGAGCCGATGATCAGCGGCAGGGCGGTCGACACGACCGTCGAGCTGATCATCGCCACGAGCAGCGCGAGCAGCAGACCGGACAGCGATTCGAGCACCTGGCGGTGTCCCATCGCTCCTGACGGAGCCTCGGTCTTCATGGCGTCCTTTCGAGCGGCGTTTGTTGCTCATTGTGCAAACTTGCACAGTGGGCACTTTATTCCCGTCGCTACGCTGTCCTGGTGGACACCCTCGACACGCTCCGGACCCGCAAGAAGGCGGCGACGCGGCAATCACTGCACGAGGCCGCGCTCCGGCTGGCGATGGAGCACGGTCTCGACGGTGTGACCGTCGAGGACATCGCCGACGCGGCGGGCGTGTCCCGGCGGACGTTTTCGAACTACTTCGCGAACAAAGAGGACGCGATCCTGCACGCCGACCGCGAGCGCACCGGGCTGCTGGTGTCACTGGTCGAAGGCAGGCCGCCCGGCGAAAAGCCCTGGCAGGCGTTGCGTGCGGCCTGCCGGGAGCTGTACCGGGCGCATCCCGTCCCCGACCGCGAATGGGTGGCGCAGCTCCGGCTGCTGCGGCGGCATCCGTCGCTGCTCGCGCGGCAGGCGGGCGATCAGTTCGCCCTCGAACGCGACCTGATCGCGGTCCTGCTCGCCAGGGGCCACGGCCTCGACCAGGAGCTGGCCAGGCTCACCGCGGCGACCTTCCTCGCCACACTGCGGACGGGGAACGTGCTGTGGCTGGAAGGCCCCGAGGAGCAGCCGCTGCCCGAGGTCGTCGACCGGTTGCTTGGCCGCGTTCAGCTGCGGTGACCGAGGGCGTACGCGGTCGTCACCACGGTGGTGGCCGCGCGGACGAAGGCGGCGACGGCCGGTGAGCGGGAATCCTGCGGCCACATCACGGCGAGGGTCGTGGGCTCCAGATCGTCGACGGGCAGATACGTGATGCCCGCCCGGCGGTAGCGATCCGCCACCGAGACCGGCAAGAAGCAGACGATGGCACCGAGTTCGACCAGTTTGAAGATCTGCGTCAGATCCGAGACGGGACCGTGGGGTGCCGCGGTGGCGGGCGGCCCGGCCGAAGGGCCCTGGACGGCGGGTGCGCCGTCGGGGAGGAGGCGGCCTTCGAGATCCGCCAGGGTCAGCCGCGACCGGGCCGCCAGCGGATCGTTCGCCGCCAGCGCCACGAGCCGGGGTTCGGTCAGCAACGGCTCGAAGTCGAGGCGGCGCGCGTCGAACGGAGACGGCACGAGCGCCACATCCGCCCGCCCGTCACGCAGTTGCGACGGTTGTTCGCCCCGGCCGCCGAGGATCAGTTCGATCGGCAGGGCGCCTTCTTCGGCTTCGTAGGCCTCGATGATCTTCGGCAGCAATCCGGCGTCGTGATCGGCCTTCAACGCCAGGCGCAGCCGAGGGTCTGGACGGCCCGCCTGCCGCGCCCGCCGTTCCGCCGCCGTGACCGCTTCGAGCGCGATCCTCGCGTCCCGCAAGAAGACCTCGCCCGCGCTCGTCAGCGTGACCTGGCGGGTGGTGCGTTCGAGCAACCGGACGTCCAGCCGTCGTTCGAGATCCCGGATCGCCCTGGACAGCGGCGGCTGCGCCATCGAAAGCCGCTCGGCGGCCCGGCCGAAATGCAGCTCCTCCGCGACCGCGACGAAGTACTTGAGCTGCCGCGTCTCCAGGTCACTCATATCGCCAGGGTATCAATGGCGACCGACGCGGTCCTTCAGCTCGACGGTCGTCGTGGCTTGACTGGGTGACGTCGGAAATCCCCTATCACCACGGAGTCTTCATGATCGTCGTCACCGCGCCGACCGGACAGATCGGCAGCCGGGTGCTCGCCACCCTTCTCGAAAGTGGCGAACCGATCCGCGTGATCGCCCGCGATCCCGCCCGCCTGCCCGGCCACGTCCGCGAGCGCGTCGAGGTCGTCAAGGGCTCGCACGGCGACGCCGCTGTCGTCGACGAAGCCTTCGCCGGCGCCGACACCGTTTTCTGGCTGGTCGCCGCGGATCGCCGCGCCGAAAGCCTCGAAACCGCCTTTCCGGACTTCACCCGGCCGGCTTGCGCGGCCATCGAGAAGCACGGCGTGTCGCGGGTGGTCGGCATCTCGGCGCTCGGCCGCGGCGTCGCGGAGAACACCGGATACCTCTCGGCCTCGCACGCCATGGACGATCTGATCGCGGGCACGGGCGTGGCCTACCGCGCGCTGACGATGCCAACGTTCATGGACAACATCCTGTGGCAGGCCGGATCGATCCGCGAGGACGGTGTCTTCTTCGGCCCGCTTTCCGGCGATCTCAAGGCGCCGACCTGCGCCACCCGCGACATCGCCGCCGTGGCGGCCGCGTGGCTGCTCGACCGGTCGTGGCAGGGTGTCGCCGATGTTCCGGTGCTGGGCCCGGAAGACCTGTCCCAGAACGATCTCGCGGAGATCATGGCCGACGTCCTCGGACGGCCGGTCCGCTATCAGCGGGTGTCCATGGACGCCTTCCGCGCGACGCAGCTCGAACACGGCTGGTCCGAGGCGATGGCCCAGGGCATGGTCGACATGATGGCCGCGAAGGAGGCGGGTATCGACAACGCCGAACCGCGGACCCCGGCGGCCACCACGCCGACCACGTTCCGTCAGTGGTGCGAGGAGGTGCTCAAGCCTCGTGAGTGCTGAGGACGGTTCTAACCGTCCTTGCCACTCACGAGCAGTTTCGCGGCCACCCTCGCCCCATCGGTCCGGATCGTGTCCGCCACGGCCTTCGCCCGCGCGCCGGTTCCGGGGGAGAGGGCCGTGGTAAGCGCGGCGGTCAGGGACTCGACGGTCGGCGTCGGATCCCGGTGCGCCACACCGATTCCCAGCTCCGCCACCCGCCCGGCCCAGAACGGCTGGTCCGCGATCCGGGGGACGACCACCTGGGGCGCGCCCGCCCGGGAGGCCGTCGTCGTGGTGCCCGCGCCACCGTGGTGCACGACGGCGGCCACCCGGCGGAAGAGCGCCTGCTGATTGACCTCGCCGACGACGAAACAGTCGTCGGCGTCGTCGATCGAGGCAGACCCGCCCAGCCGCGGGCGAGCAGGATCCGCCGTCCCAGCGCGCGGGCGGACTCGATGGCCACCCGGGCGATGTCCTTCGGCGCGTACGCGGCCATGCTGCCGAAGCCCACGTACACCGGCGGTTCACCGGCCTCGAGGAACTTCTCCAGTTCGTCTGGGAGGGGGCGGTCGTCGGGCCGGATCCACGCTCCCGTCGGGACGAGGTCGAGATCCGTCATCCCCTCCGACGGGCACAGAACCGGATCCGCCGCCAGCCACGGCGAGCCGGTGAAGACGTGATCGCGGACGTTCTCCACCGGCGGCAGCCCGATCGCCGCCCGGTGACTGTCGAGCGCCCCGCCGTACAGGGCGTCGACGCGTTCGGCGTCCTGCCGCCACAACACCCTGTTGTCGGTCTCGCCCTCCGGCGACGGCGTGCCCGGCCGCACACCCGGGGCGAAATGCCGCGACGGCAATCCGAAGGTGTGGAAACACGCGTACACATACGGAACCCCGAGTTTCTCGGCGACGTCCCGCGCGCCGGCGGGCAGCAGCCCGGTCGCGAGGATCGCGTCGCATCCTTCTTCCGCCGCGGCGGAAAGCGTTTCGAACCGGGCGGCCACCAGTGCCGGGGCGAGCTTCATCGCGTCTTCCCCCGTCGGCGGTTTCGGTCCGGCGACCACCGAGTGCACGGTCGGGCCGAGCGGCACCAAGGGCACACCGGCCTGTCCCAGCAATTTCACGAATTCCTCGTCCGGGGGCGCGCACACCAGCGCCTCCGCGCCGAGCTCCCGCAATTCGACCGCGAGTGCCACCAACGGTTCGACATCCCCGCGTGACCCCCACGTCGTCAGCAAAACACGCATTTCGCGACTCCCATTCCCGCGGCTTCCGGCCTGCGGCGGGCAATTCTGGGGGATGACCGGGGCCTTGCCGCAAGCCCCCATGTCCGCTATAAGTTGAAGGGGGCGGGGAAATCAGTCCATTCTGGACGGTTCTTCAGATCGAGCCGGTGCGCAGCGCGAAGGCGACGGCGTGCGTGCGATTGTGCAGGCCGTACCGCGACATCACCCGGTGGAGGACGTTCTTCACCGTGCTCTCCGAATAGGCGAGTTTGGCCGCGATCTCTTCCGTGCCATGGCCGTCGGCCAGCAGACGGAGCACCTCCCGTTCCCGGTCGGACAGTCCCGACAACGCGAGACCGTTGGGGACCAGCAGGTCCTCCTGTATCCGTTCGAGCTGGGAGAGCAGGCTGCCCTGCAGACGCGGTGGCAGCGCGCCCGCGCCCTGGCTGACCGCGAGGATCGTCCGCACGAGGTGCTCGCCGTCGAGGTCGCGTCGCGGCAGCAGCGCGGCCATGCCGCATTCGATGGCCGTCATCAGGACCTGGACCGGGAAGTGGTCGGTGACGATCACGCATCTCGGTGGCGTCGGCAGTGACGACGCGGCGCGAACCTGGCGCAGGAAAGCGAAGACGCCGTCGCCGATCGAGTCTCCGACGGTCACGATGACCTCGGCGGGCCCGAGGTCGGTGTCGGACAGCACGTCCAGCCGCTCATCCGCGCCGAGGATGCTCGTCGTGCCCAGCCCGGCCAGCAGATCCGGGGCGTGCACGGCGACTCTGACGCGATCGGTCCTCCTGTTGATCTTCTCCCCGTGAGTCATGCTCGAAGTCCCCCCGAAGCGCCCGTACGATGTTAGTAGCTCTTGCGGTACTTAGAAGCTATAACGTTACAACGTTGCATGTCAACGCGGCAACGTCACAGGGCAAGACGCCCGACGGGTGGGAAAGGTTCACTGCGCGGACGATCGGCCGGTCACCGGGTCGTGAGGTCGTCCAGTTCGTCCGCGATCAACAGATCGGGGTCGAATTTCATTCCGGTGAAATGGCCGGCGAGTTCGAGCGAGAGCACGCCGTGCAGGCGGGTCCAGAAGGCGAGCGCGCGGTGCAGGGTCGCGGACGGGGCCGGATCGTCACCAGCCCAGTCACGATGATCGTCCAGATGCTTGTCGAACGGGGTTTCCGGGCCGTCGACCGTGATCGCGCGGCACGCTTCGAGCAGCACGGCCATGACCTCGCGCGAAATGGCGGTGGTGTCTTCGGGCGCGTGATAGCCGGGGACGGGCGTGCCGTAGATGAGGAAATAGCGCTGCGGGTCGCTCCGTGCCCAGTCCCGGATGGTGACGGCGAGGCCCGCCAGGTCGGCACCGCCGTCGAACGCCGCCCGGACGGTGTCGGCGAGGCTCCGGTACGCGTCGCGGATGAGCGCGGTGACGAGGTCGTCGCGGCTGGCGAAGTACCGGTACAGGGCGGGGCCGCTCATGCCCACCTGTTTGGCGATCGCGTTGAGCGACAACGCGGGCACCCCGGCGGTGGCGATCTGCTCCCACGCGTGCTGCTTGATCTCCGCGCGCACCTGGTCGCGATAGCGCTCCCGCGGGCTCTGCCCGTCCGCGTTGGTCATCGGCCCTCCCGCTCCGTCGGGCCCGAAGCTTAGTTGGCGCTCGCGGCTCCGATCACTCGGGCAAGAGCGCCAGTTCGGCCAAAGCCTGTTCCCGCCACGCGCCGAAAGACGGTCCGGGGGAGAGTTCCACGGCCAGGGCCAGGCACTCCCTGGCCTCCTCGAAGGCGCCGGCCTCCCGCCAAGCCCGTCCCTCGCGGATCGCGCTGACCACTTCCAGCCCGGCGAAACCGCCTTCCCACGCGAGCCACCGGCTGGTGCGGTACTGGCTCGCCGCTTCCCGCCATTCGGCGAGATCGCCGAGCACGTCGCCGATGGCGCGCAGGGTCAGGGTCTTCAGCAGCCGATGGAAATCGGGATACGTGTCGCCAGCCAGGCGTTCGGCGTCGGAGAGCACGGCCCGGTGCACGGCGAGCGCCTCCGTATGCCGCCCGGCGTTGAGCAACGCGCGCCCGTACATGTTCCGCGCCGTGGTCTGCCCGTCCCAGAACGGCAGTTCGTGCGCCAGTTCGTACCCGCGCTTCGCGAACTCGAACGCTTCTTCGCCCTGCCCGGTCAACCGCAGCACCTGGCCGAGGTAGATCGACGCCCAGGTCTGCTCGACGTGGTCACCGATCCGGACGGCGATGTCCAGCGCGCGCCGGTGCTCCGCCACGGCGCCCTTGTCGTCACCGAGACAGACGCTGGCGGCCCAGCCGACGAAGTTGAGCAGCTTCGCCTCGGCCCGGGCGTCGCCGAGCTCGCTCGCCGCGGCCGCGCCGAGCGAGAAGATCTCCCACCACGGCTGCTGGGCACTCCGCCCGTCGGAGTACCAGTGCAGCGCGATGGCGAGGTCGCGGACCTCCTCGTGCCTCCCCTTCCGCGCGCCCAGCCGGTGCGCGGCGACCCAGTTCCCGCCCTCGACCTCCAGCCAGCGGGCGGCCTCGTCCCGTGAACCGAACCGGCCGGTCTCGGGTGCCTTGGGATAGAACAACCTGGCTGCTTCGGCCGCCTTGCCGAGCAGGTGGGTGAGCACGATGTCCCTGGCGGCGGGGTCTTCCTCCGCCTCGAACCGTTCTTCGGCGAACAGACGGATCAGATCGTGGAACTGGTGCCGTTCCGGTTCCGCCGTGGTCTGCAGGAGGCTGGCGTCGACGAGTTCGTCGAGATGGTCACGTACGTCGGCGGGGGCCGCACCGGAGACGACGATCGCGAGCTCCAGGCCGAAGTCGGCGCCGGGTACGGTCGCCAGCAGGCGGAACAGCCGTCGTGCCTCGGCCGAGACCGCGCGATACGACAGGTCGAAGGCCGAGCGCAGCTGCAGATCGCCCGCCGCGAGCGCGCGCAGCCGCGTGCTTTCGTCGCGCAGCCGGTCGGCCAGCTGGGCCAGGGACCACTGCGGCCGGGTGGCGAGCCGGTTGCCCGCGATCCGGACCGCGAGCGGCAGGTATCCGCACAGTTCGACGAGTTCGCGGGCCGCGGCGGGCTCCGCGCGGACCCGGCCGGCGCCGATGATCTTGGCGAGCAGGCCGGTCGCGCCGTCGTCCGACAGCGGTTCGAGCCCCAGCCAGCGGGCGCCTTCGAGCCCGGCGAGCGTGCGACGGCAGGTGATCAGCGTGAGGGAGCCGGGCCCGGCGGCCAGCAGCGGGCGGAGCTGCGCCTCGTCCGCGGCGTTGTCGAGCAGTAGCAGGACCTTCCGGCCTTCGAGCAGCATCCGCAGCAACGCCGACCGTTCGGCTTCGGACGCGGGCACCTGCCCCGGCGCGACGTCCAGCGCGCGCAGCAGCCGGTCGAGCGCGGCCCTGGCGCTCAGCGGTTCCTCGTCCATCCCGCGCAGATCCACCGCATAGCTCCCGTCCGGGAACTCCGCGCGCCACAGGTCCGCCGCGGTCACCGCGAGCGCGGTCTTCCCGACCCCGGCCTGACCGACGATCGCGACCACACCACCACCTTCGGCGACCTTCGCGGAAAGCTGTGCCAGCTCGTTTTCGCGGCCGGACAGATCCGCGGTGGGCGCGGGCAGCGCGCAGGTCGCCGCGACCTGTGCGGCCAGCGCCGGATTCCGCCGCCGCCCTTGCTTGGCGACGGTCAGGAAGAACTCGCGGTCACGACCGGTCAGGCCGAGCGCGTCGGCCAGCACCTCGGCGGAGCGTTGCTGCGCGGCCCGCGCGCGGCCGCGCTCCAGTTCGCGCAGCGCGCGGACACTGATACCGGAGGCCTCGGCCAGCCGCCCCTGTGTCCATCCCGCGGCCCGCCGGTGTTCGAGCAGGAGCTTGCCGAACACCGACCGCGTCTCGTTCGCCTCCACCGCGGTCCATTCAACCGGCAGGCTTGCGATGACGAAAAGCTGCCCCCTGCTTCCGCTTGTCCCGTCTTCTCCGCGGCCGGTTGGCTGGAGGCATGTCGACGATCATGACGACGCCCGTCCGGCCGGTCGTCCGGACCGAGGAGATCCGGGTCGCCGTGCACGCCGGTGATCCGCTCGTCCTGGCGGGGCTGCGCAGCGCGCTCGGCGGCGGCCCCGGCATCGCCCTGCGGGACGACCCGGCGAAGGCCGATGTCCTCGTCGCGGTCGCGGACGACGACCCGCGGCGTATCCCGGCCGGGCCCGCCCGGCTGGTACTGGTGGCCGACCATCCCAACCAGGCCGAGCTGTGGGCCGCGGTGGAACGCGGGCTCGCCGTCGTCGTCGCGCGGTCCGAGGCGACGCCGGGGCGGTTGCTGCGCGCGGTCGCCGACGCCCACGCCGGCCGTGGTGATCTGCCCGCCGATCAGCTCGGCAGTCTGCTGCGCGGGATTTCGCGGCTGCACAAGGAAGTTCTCCAGCCGCGCGAGCTCACGCTCAGCGGGCTTTCGCCCCGCGAGACCGAAGTGCTCCGGTTGCTCGCGGAGGGATTCGACACCGGGGAGATCGCCCGGCGGGTGGCCTACTCCGACCGGACCGTGAAGAACATCCTGCACGGTCTGCTCAGCCGGTTCAATCTGCGCAACCGCACCCACGTCGTGGCGTACGCGCTCCGCGAAGGTCTCATCTGAGCGCCTTCAGATGACCCCTTCCCGGATCGCGTAGGCCACCGCGTGCGACCGGTTCCGCAGCCTCAGCCGGTCGGTGACCGCGTAGATGACGTTCTTCACCGTTCGTTCCGAATAGGCGAGTTCGGCCGCGATCTCCTGGGTGTCGAACCCGTCTGCCATCAGGCGGAGGACGTCGATCTCCCGCGAGGAGAGCGCGGCCCCGGCCGGGCCGCTCGGCGCGAGCAGCTCCCGGTGGAGCCGCTCGGACTGATCGGCCAGCCTGCCGAGGAGATCCCGCGGTGAGGCCACGGTGTTCGACGCGGCGGCACGGACGCTGTCGGCCACGCGGGAGTCGGTCATCGCCGACCTCGGCAGGATGGTGACCACTCCGCACGCCACCGCCGCCGTGAGGCCGCCCTCCTCGATCCGGTCCGTCACCAGCACGATCGGCTTGCCGAGATCGGCGGCGGCCGCGCGCAACGCGGCGACCGCGTCGGCCGAAAGCCGCTCGAAAGCGGCGACGACGACATCGGTTTCGGTCCGTGCCCGGCCTTCGACCACCACGACGGACGCGCGTGTCCCGAGGAGGTCGACCAGGCCGGCCTTCGTGATGGGGTCCAGGGCGCAGACGCTCACCCGAACTGTTCGCATGTGTCCGTCTTCCGTCCACTGTGGATCTTCGATTTGTCAAGGGCCGCAAGGACAAAAAGCGTTGCCCGTATACGCGAGCGGACCTCTTGTACGGTGGGACCCGGGTAGCGGCCCGCCTCGGGTGACCCCCACACTCGACGGCGGGCCGCTTCCTTTCCGCGCGGCTCGTGGCGATTCTCGCCCGCCGTGAACGACACCGGCAACGCGTTCGGCCGTGTCCTGCTTCCCCCGCCAGCCGAGACTGGCCGAAGGGGCAAAAGTAGCCCTGACCTGCATAGACGCCACTTTGGTGCCATATGGCGCCAACTCGGCCTTGCAATGGCGCCAACGTGGTGCCATGATGGCATCATGGATTTGACGCCCTTTGTGGACAACGTTCGCCGGGAACTCGCCGTCGCCGCCGAGGCGGGGGGAGCCGAGGCGAGCGCGCTCGCCGAACGCCTGACCGCTCCGCTCGCGTCGGCCATTCGTCTCGCGCTGCTGGACGCGTTGTCCGCCGCGTCGGACGAGATCACCCGTGACCTGGCGCCGGGTTCGGTCGAGGTCCGGCTGCGCGCCGGGGAAGCCAGCTTCGCCGTCACGCTTCCCGCGGTCGAGCAGGCCGCACCCGTCACGGCCGCCGCGCCGGAGCCGGCGGCGGCGCCGGACGAAGAAGGGGCCACGGCCCGGATCAACTTCCGGCTCCCGGAGCACCTGAAGGCGCGTGTCGAGGAAGCCGCGGCCGCGCAAGGCCGGTCCGTCAACGCGTGGCTGGTGCGAGCCGCCTCGGCGGCACTGCATCCGACGGAGCGGGCCACGCCGCCCGCCCCGGCGAGCGGCCATCGCGGCGCCCAGCGCTACACCGGCTGGGTCAGCTAGCTCTCCCGGACCAGCACAAACACCGATCACACCACCTCTGAGGGGACAACCATGCCTTCTTTCGCCACCCCGGAACCCATTCTCGCGGACCTCGATCCGGTCGTCGGCAACGTCCGGATCGTCGCCGGGGACCGCACCGACACGGTCGTCGAAGTCGCCCCGCTCGACGAGAACAACGAGTCCGACGTCGACGCCGCGAAGCGCACCGTCGTCGAATTCTCCGGCGGCACCTTGACCGTCCGCGCGCCGAAGATGCGCCTGCTCGACTTCTCCAGGCGGACGAGGTCGATCGACGTGACCATCGAACTGCCCGCAGGCTCCCGGGTGCAGGGGAGCACCGGCCTCGGCGACCTGACCGTGACCGGGCGGATCGGCGGCTGCCGCTACAAATCCGGTACCGGGCACATCCGGCTTGACCACACCGGTGAGCTGAAACTGCACACCGCGTCCGGGAACATCGTCGTCGAGCACGCCGACGGCAACGCCGACATCAGCACGAGTTCCGGCCGCGTGCACGTCGGCGCGATCGAGGGCACCGCGGTGGTCAAGAACTCCAACGGGCCCACCAACGTCGGGACCGCCGCCGACTCGATCCGCCTCCGCTCGGCCAACGGCGACATCACCGTCGACAAGGCCGAAGGCGGCGTGGAAGCCAAGACCGCCAACGGATCCGTCCGCGTGCTCGACGCGGCCAGGGGCACGCTCACCCTCGAAACGTCGCTGGGAGACGTCGAAATCGGCATCCGCGAGGGCAGCGCCGCCTGGCTCGACGTGAACACCGGTTTCGGCCGCGTCGTCAACGACATGACCGCCGCCACCGCGCCCGGCGAAACGACCGACAAGGTCGAAGTCCACGCCGGTACCTCCGTCGGCGACATCCTCGTCCACCGTTCCTGAAGGGAATCCCCATGCGAAACCCGGCCATCACCGCGACCGGACTGCGCAAGTCCTACGGCGACAAGGTCGTCCTGGACGGCATCGACCTGCATGTCCCGGCGGGCACCGTCTTCTCCTTGCTCGGCCCCAACGGCGCGGGCAAGACCACGACGGTCAACATACTGTCCACTTTGGTCACTCCGGACGCCGGTTCCGCGACCATCGCCGGAGCCGACCTGTCCACCGACCCGGACGGCGTCCGCGCCGCGATCGGCCTCACCGGCCAGTTCTCCGCGGTGGACAACCTGCTCACCGGCGAGGAGAACCTGTTCCTGATGGCGGATCTGCACCATCTGCCGCGCCGCGAGGGCCGCAAGCGGGCCACCGAACTCCTGGACCGCTTCGAGCTGGCCGACGCCGCGAAGAAGACGCCGTCCACCTTTTCGGGTGGCATGCGCCGCAAACTCGACCTGGCGATGACGCTGATCGGCGACCCCAAGGTCATCTTCCTCGACGAACCGACCACCGGCCTCGACCCGCGCAGCCGCCGCACGATGTGGCAGATCATCCGCGACCTCGTCGACGGCGGCGTGACGATCTTCCTCACCACGCAGTACCTGGCGGAGGCGGATCAGCTCGCCGACCGGGTCGCCGTACTCGACGGCGGCCGGATCGTGGCGCTCGGCACGCCCGACGAACTGAAGCGGCGCGTGCCCGGCGGGCACATGCAACTGAAGTTCCCCGACGCGGTCTCGTTGCGTGACGCGACCCGCGTACTCCGAGTGTCCACTTCGGACGAAGAAGCCCTGGCGCTCCGCGTGCCGACCGACGGCACCGTCGCCGCCCTGCGCGCCGTCCTGGACCGGCTCGACGACGAGGCCGTCGCCGTCGACAGCCTCACCGTGCACACGCCGGACCTCGACGACGTGTTCCTCAGCCTCACCGGTCACCGGACCGAAGCGACCAAGGAGATGGCCCGATGAGCACCCTGTCCCTCTCGATGCGCGACTCGACGACCATGCTGCGCCGCAACATCCGGCATATGCAACGGTATCCGTCGCTCACCATCATGCTGATCGGGCAGCCGATCGTGTTCCTGCTGCTGTTCGTCTACGTTTTCGGCGGCACGCTCGGAAACGGTCTCGGCGGCGGAGGCGGCCGATCCGAGTACGTCGGCTATGTCACGCCCGCCATCCTGCTCGTCACCGTGTGCAGTGCGGCTCTCGGCACCGCGATCTCGGTGGCGACGGACATGACCGAGGGCATCATCGCGCGGTTCCGCACGATGGCGATCAGCAAGGCGTCGGTGCTCACCGGGCACGTCGTCGGCGCGCTCATCCAGACGGCGTTCGCGCTCGCCGTGGTCTTCGGTGTCACGCTGCTCATCGGCTTCTCCCCGACGGCGGGCGTCGGCGAATGGTTCGCCGTCGTCGGCGTGCTGTTGCTGCTGACCATCGCGCTCACCTGGCTTTCGGTGGCGCTGGGCCTCGCGGCCAAAAGCGTGGAAACGGCCAGCAACACACCCATGATCTTCATGCTGCTGCCGTTTCTCGGCAGCGGGTTCGTGCCCACCGATTCCATGCCGTCCTGGCTGCGCTGGTTCGCCGACTATCAGCCGTTCACGCCGGTCATCGAAACCATTCGCGGGCTGCTGCTCGGAACCCCGATCGGCAACAGCGGCTGGCTCGCGATCGGCTGGTGCGTCCTGCTCTCGGTCGTCGGGTACGTGTGGTCGAAGTCCTTGTTCGCCAAGGAGCGTGACCGCTGATCCGGGGCTGTGGGCTTTACTGGGGGTCGCCCCGGGCCGGATTCTCCGGTCCGGGGCGCTTTGGTCTTTGTGGGTCGGGCTCGCATTTAGTCGGCTAACTGCGGCGCGTTACTCTTTGTGTGCGAGCCGCGTTTAGCCGACTAACTGCGGCGCGTTCTTTTTGCGTGGTCGCCATGTGCGGCGTCATCACTCTTCGGTGTTGTTCGTGCGTTTTGCTGGTCGCTTAAAATTACGAACACGTGTTCGAAGGAAGGTGCTATTATGGAGTCGTGTCCGAGACCTTCCTCCCCGAACTGCCGCAGGAGCTGTGGCGCGCCGGCAAGCTGGAGCTTGCCCATGGTGTGCAGCAATCCCTGCAGGTGATCCGGGTGGCCACTGCCGCGTTGGGGCGGTTCTTGGCGGAGATCGAGTCTCGGGGCGTCAAAGACTTGTACGGCCACGGCAGTACGGCCAGCTGGCTCGCGGATCTGGCGGGCTTGTCGCGCGGCGAGGCCGGTGCGATCGTGAAGCGGGCCATCGCGTTGAACCCGACTCGCGCCTTGGATGGCACGGAGGTTCCGCCCGTCGCGCCCGCCACCGCCGCCGTCGCCGCCGAAGGACTGATCGGGAACGAACGGATCGATCAAATCCTGGAGATCTTGAAACGGCTCCCCGCCGACACCTCCGCCGAGGATCGGGCGAGCGCGGAGAAGATCCTGGCCGATCTCGCGCCGAACGCCGGTCCCGCACAGCTCACCAAGGCCGAAGCGAACCTGCTGGGCTGGCTCGACCCCGACGGCAACGAACCCAAGGATCCCGAGCCTAAGGAACCGCGGCGGGAAATCACCCTGGAACGTCGCAAGGACGGGTTCTGGAAGCTGACCGGCCTGCTCGATGACGAGACCGGGGCTCGGACGGCGGCGGCGTTGGAGGCGCACGCCCAGCCGCGGCCGGTCGACGAATTCGGCCAGGCGGACCTGCGGATGAAATGCGAACGCATGGGCGACGCCTGGGCCGACCTCCTGGACCTGGCCATCGCCTGCCCCGACCAGCCCGGCACCAGCGGCTACCGCACCCTGGTGAACGTCACCATCGGACTCGACGAACTCAAGTCCGGTCTCGGCACCGCGTGTCTCGACTTCGTGGGGACGATGACAGCAAGGGAAGCCCGGCTCGCGGCCTGCGACTGTCTCATGTTGCCGGTCGTGATGAGCACCTCGGGCGAACCCCTCGACATGGGGCGCCTGCGAAGATTCGTCACACACGGGCAGAGACGCGCGTTGAACATCCGCGACAGGGGCTGTGCGTTCCCGGGCTGCCACAGAAAGCCGAAGAATTGCCACGCCCATCACATTGAGCACTGGGCAGACGGCGGACCCACGAATCTCCGGAATCTCGTGCTGCTCTGCGGTTTCCATCACCGCCTGATTCACCACGGCGACTGGGAAGTACGGATGGCCGCCGACGGCCTACCGGAATTCATTCCACCCCAATACCGGGATCCGCTCCGACAACCCCGCCGCAACACCCTCCACCACAACTGAACCATCGAGGAGTCCGCCAGCCACCCACCCAGGCGACGGGCCCCTCACCATGCCCACAACCTTGATCAACGGGAAATCCGGGACACCCAACATCCCCAACCCTCCGCCGATCAAGCCCCGCCCGCGTGACCGGACCGATCACGCACGACCGTGTGGATTTCAGGTCATCCAACGCACCGAAATCCACACAGTCCGCCGCCACCCGGACCGAACACTGCGCGGAGCGGGCCCCACCCCGAAAAGCCCCCCAGCGGGCTAGACACCTCCGACCGCAGACGGACGCCTCGCACGAGCCCGGCTCCTAGCCTGGACCCCGGAATTCGACATCAAGGGAGCCAGCGTTGCCAAGGAAAACAGCCGCCCTAGTAACACTGCTGGTCACCGTCGCGTTGACACCGGCGACCGCCGCGGCGGCCCCCTCGATCACCTGGCACGGTTGCGCGACCGGTCCCGGCGACAGCGTGGGCGTGGAGCTGGACAGGGCGGGCGCGCAGTGCGCCGACGTCGCCGTGCCGGTCGATTACCGCCGTCCGAACGGGCACCGGATCACGGTCGCGTTGGCGCGGATGAAGGCCACCGATCCCGCGCGCCGTCGCGGAGTGGTGCTGCTCAATCCGGGCGGGCCGGGTGGCCCGGCGAGGGAAATGGTCTTGGCCGGAGCGGTCATGCCGGAGATCGCCGCGCGGTACGACCTCGTCGGCATGGATCCCCGGTTCGTCGGGCGCAGTTCGCCGCTGCGGTGCGACTGGAAGACCGACACCTTCACACGTTCGGCAGGACCGGACCTCAGGACGTTCGGCGAAAGCGTGGCCCTGGCGAAGGAGCTGGCGCGCAGTTGTTCGGGCAACGACCCCGCGTTGCTGCGGGCGGCGTCGACCCGCAACACCGCACGGGACATGGACCTCGTCCGCGAGGCGCTCGGCGAGCGGAAGATCTCCTACATCGGTGCCTCTTACGGGACGTACCTCGGCGCGGTGTACCTCCAGATGTTCGGTTCGCGGGCCGACCGGTTCGTGCTCGATTCGGCGGTGGATCCCGAGGCGTACGGGCCCGGCCTGCTCCGTCCGACCGCGCCGTCGCTCGACGCGGCGGTGCGGAACTGGGCACGGACCGCGCAGGGCCTGGGGGAGACCACGGACGAGGTCATGGCGACCGTGCGGGACATCGCGCGTTCGGCCGAGCGGCGGCCGTTCGTGGTCGGGAAGTACACAGTGGACGGTCACATGGTGCCGTATGTGTTGTTCGCGAACCTCTACGACGACAGGCCCGCTTCGCAGGCCGAGCTCACCGCCACCGTGCGGACATTTCGCTCGGCGGCGGCCGGTCTGCCCGCCACGCCGTCGCCCGCGTTGAGCACGCTTCTCGACGGCCTGACGACGGGTTCCGGGTCCGCGCCCGACAGGGCCGGGACGCCGATCGTCTGCGCCGATCGCGCGGCAGGCCGCGATCCGATGGCCTACTACCGGGACATCGAGGAACATCGCACCGCCGAGCCCTTGTTCGGCCCGCTGGCCCGCAACATCACCCCGTGCGCGTTCTGGCCGGTGGCTCCCGCCGAACCCGCCACCCGGATCCGCAACAAGGAGCCGGCGCTGCTTCTCGGCTCGACCGGCGACCCGGCGACGCCCTACGCGGGACAACTCGCCATGCGCAGGGCGCTCGCCGGATCGCGGCTGGTGACAGTGGAAGGCGCGTACCGCCACTCGGTGTTCTTGAAGGGTGACGTGTGCGTCGACACGGCGGTGCGGGACTACCTGCTGAGCGGACGGCTCCCGGCCGACCGGACCTGCCGCTGGTGACGCCGGATCGGCAGGCGGACGGTCATCGGCGTGGCTCCCAGCGGAAGAGCCGCGTGGCGAGGACGACGGCGACGACGACCCACGCGAGGGTCGGGGCGAGCAGGAGCAGCGAGTCGGTGAGGGCCGCACCGCCGTTCCAGGCGTCGACGGCGAGTTCGGTGGCCGAGCCGCCGGGCAGCAGCCGTTTGAGCAGGGTCAGCTCGTCGGTACCGGAGATGCCGACCCAGCTGGCCACGGCGATCACCCCGAGACTGACCGGCAGGGTGGTGACCTGCGCGTGTTCGGGGGAGTTGGTCAGGCCCGCGGTGGCAAGACCGAGGCCGATCATCATGGCGACGCTGGCGAGCACCGCCGCCACCAGCAGGCCGGCATTGGCGGGCGTGCCGGTGACCACGCCCAGCACGGTCATGATCACGGCCACCTGGACGAGTGAGATGACGGTGACCGGCAGCACCAGCCCGGCCAGGATGGACGCGTCGCCCGCCGCCGTGGAGCGCAACCGTTTGAGGAACAGGTTCTGCCGTCGTGAAGCCAGCGTGGTCACCGCGCTGGTGTAGAGACCGAACGCGCAGACCGTGAACATCACGATCGCCGCGATGTAGCCGAGACTGCCGATCTCGGCGAAGACCTCGTGCTGGTAGACGAAGAACGCGGAGATCGCGAGGGGCATCACGAAGCTGGTGATCAGGACCGACCGGTTCCGGAAGATCTGGATCAATTCGCTACGGGCTATCGAGAGCATGACAAGTCCTTCAGTCGTTTTCGATGGCGCGGAAGACGTCGTCGAGGCGGGTCGGCCCCGCTTCCAGGTCCGGCAGTTCGATCGCGTTGTCCTGTGCCCACCGGAGCAGGGTGTGCAGGTCCTTCTGCAGCCCGAAGGTCTCTATGACGAACCTCCCGTCGTGCTCGCGCTTGCCCTGCACCGGCAGCGCGGGAGCTGAGGGCGGCAGCGAGAACCGGATCACCGACGGCAGCGTCCGGGTCAGTTCGGCGACCGTGCCTTCCCGGTGGAACGTCCCCTGGTGCATCAGGCCGATGCGGTCGGCACGCTGCTGTGCCTCCTCCAGGTAATGCGTGGTGAGCACGATCGTCGAACCGTCCTCGCGCAGGTTGTCGACGGCGTCCCACAGCGCGTCCCGCGACTGGATGTCCAGCCCGGTGGTCGGCTCGTCCAGGAACACCAGCCGCGGCGAGCCGTACACCGCGGTCGCGAAATCGAGCCGCCGCTTCTCGCCACCGGAAAGCTGCGACACCTTCGTGTTCGCTTTGCGGGTCAGGTCCACGATGCCGAGTACCCGTTCGAGCCGATCCGTGCGCCGGGTCAGGGCCCCGATCAGGCGAATCGATTCCTTCACCGTCAGATCCGGTGAGAAACCGCTCTCCTGCAACATGACGCCCATCTCGGGCCGGACGGCGGCGCGGTCCCGCGGGCTCTTCCCGAGCACCCGGACGGTGCCCGACGTCGGATTCCGGTGTCCTTCCAGGGTTTCCAAGGTCGAGGTCTTCCCGGCCCCGTTCGTGCCGAGCAGGGCGTAGAACTCGCCTTGCCGGACTTGGAAGGACAGATCCTTCACGGCGTGGAAATCGCCGTATTTCACGTTCAGACGGTCAACGTCGATCGCTGTCGAAGTCATGCTTCGATCTCAGCCGCCCGGTAGCGCTCCGGCCAGTGCGGTCACGTCACGAGGAAACCATGACGTGGTGTCACTGTCGTCCCGCCAAGCGAGGGCCGATACTGGGCTCATGTCTGATGTGGACACCGAGCCGGCGAAGGGGCAGCTGCGCAGGCTGAACCTCACCATGTTCGTCCCGCTGCTCGTCGTCGGCGGGGTGATCGTGGTCGCCTCGGACTCGCGGACCTGGTGGCACGCGGTCGTCCTGAGCGTGGGTGTCCTGGCGGCCTTGGTCGCCTTCGTGCGCTGGGCGGCGGGCGAGGTGTTGCGGGTCGCGATCCCGTGCCTGGTGATCACGGCGGCGGTGTGGCCGTTCTCGGTGCTGCTCGTCGGTGGCAGCTCGGCGTTCTTCGGGGTCTTCCTCGTGGGTTCGCTGGTCGTCCCGCAATTGCCACGCCATCGGGTCGCGGCGGCCGTCGCGCTCGTCGGGTACATCGCCGCGATGGGCGCGTTGAGACCGCTGGTCTCCCACGAGGACGTGTCCGGTGAGCTGGTCGGCTTCGTGTTCGTTCCCGCCGCGATCACCGCCGTCGTGCTCGGCCTCATGTTCCCCAACAAGCGGTTCTACGACGTCGTCAGGGAACTCGAGGAGTCGCGCGAGCGGGAGGCGGAACTGGCCGTGATCAGGGAACGCGTCCGGTTCGCGAGCGATCTGCACGACATCCAGGGCCACACGCTGCACGTGGTGAAGCTCAAGACCGCACTCGCCAGGAAACTGGTGGACATCGACGCCGAGCGGGCCAAACAGGAGCTGGGGGAGATCCACGCGCTCGTGGCGGACACGATCACCCAGACGAAGGAACTCGCCTACGCCCAGCGCCGGCTCAACCTCTCCGCCGAACTGGAGAACGCGAGGAACCTTTTCGAGGCCGCGGGAATCCGCGTGCGTGTCGACCGGGAGGCGGACGTCGATCCGGCGGCGGGCAGGCTGCTCGGCCAGGTCCTGCGCGAGACCACGACCAACATCCTGCGTCACGCGCAGGCGACCCGCGTGCGGATCACCCTGTCGGAATGGAGCATCAGTATCGTCAACGACGGAGCCCCGCGAACGCCGCTGCCCGAACTCCGCGGGCTGGCCGCGCTCGGACAACGCGTCGTCGCGGACGGCGGTGAACTGACGGTGGAGCAGGAAGACGGGCGGTTCGTGACGGCGGCGTCCTTCCCGGCCATGGAGGAACGATGACCACGGTGGTGCTCGCCGACGACGAAGCCTTGCTGCGCAAGGCGATGGCCGCGTTGCTCCCGCTCGAAGGCGAGATCACCGTCCTGGCCGAGGCGGAGAACGGCGAAGAAGCCGTCGAGGCCACTTTGCGGCACGGGCCCGACGTCCTCGTCATCGATCTCGAAATGCCCGGGGTGGACGGGCTCGGCGCGGTCTCGGAGATCCGGCGCGCCAGGCCGGACCAGGTGATCCTCATGCTGACCCGGCACGCGAAACCCGGTGTGCTCCGCAAGGCGCTCAAGCTCGGTGTCCAGGGTTTCGTCAGCAAGGCAGCCGACCCGTCGCACATCACGTTCGTCATCGCCACGCTGCACGAGGGCAAACGCTGGATCGACCCGGACGTCTCCGCGCTCGCCGTCGTCGACGACTGTCCGCTCACCGAGCGGGAGCTGGAGGTGTTGCGGGTGACGGGCGAGGGGTATTCCGTCGCCGAGATCGCCGGACGTCTCCACCTCGCGCAGGGCACCGTGCGCAACTATCTCTCGAACGCCATGCAGAAGACCCAGACGCAGACCCGGCACGAGGCCGCCAGGTACGCCCGCGAGCACGACTGGCTCTAACGCGCCCGCACGTGGGCACGTTCACCCTGTGGCCCGAACAGGACGAGGGTTTCGACGGCGTGCCCGTCGGCCGAGCCGAGCCAATGCGGTAGCGCGGTGTCGAATTCGGCGGCCTCGCCCGGCGGGAGCACCAGGTCGCGGTCGCCGACCACCAGCCGCAACCGTCCATTGAGGACATACACCCATTCGTAGCCGCCGTGGGTCTGCGGCGTTGGCTCCGCCGGCGTGTCCCGGCCGGGGATCAGCATCTTGAACGCCTGCACCCCGCCCGCGCGCCGGGTGAGCGGAAGGAATGTCATGCCGTGGCGGTGGATCGGCCGCAGATGGATCCGCGGGTCGCCGGTCCGGGGAGCGCCGACGAGGTCGTCGAGCGGTACGCCGTGCACCCGGGCGAGCGGGAGCAGCAGTTCGAGCGTCGGCCGCCGTCCGCCGCTTTCCAGGCGTGACAAGGTGCTTTCCGAGATCCCGGTCGCCGCCGACAGTTCGGCGAGGGTCAGGCCGCGGTGTTTGCGCAGCGTTCGCAAGCGGGGGCCGACCGCGCCGAGCACCTCGTCCGTCTCGTCCATGCCCTCGATCTTGCCAGGTCGGCAAGTTTTCGTGCCAAACCGGCTGGAGCGGGGCGAAGGTGGCGATCATGAGCGCTACGAAATTCTGGGACGAACTCCACGAACGCCGGGCCGCCGGAACGCCGAAGGTGAACGCGCGGCTGGCCGAGATCGCGGGCCCGCTGACCCCGGGCACCGCGCTCGACCTCGGCTGCGGAGCCGGGGGCGACGCGCTTTGGCTGGCTGCCCGAGGCTGGCGGGTGACCGCGGTCGACATCTCCGGAGCGGCCGTGCGCGCGCTCCAGGGGCGCGGTGAACCGATCACGGCACTCCGCGTCGACCTCGCCGAAGACTTCCCCGAGGGCGCCTTCGACCTGGTGTCGGCGCAGTACTTCCACACGCCCTTCGCACTGGACCGGGCGCGGGTGCTGCGCACCGCAGCGGCCTCGGTGAATCCCGGCGGGCGGCTGGTCGTCGTCGACCACGGTTCCGCCGCGCCTTGGTCGTGGGATCAGGACGCCGAATTCCCTGCTCCCGGTGAGGTGGCGGCCGGACTGGACCTCGACCCGGCGGTCTGGTCGATCGACCGCGCGGAGGCGGCCGAACGCCTGGCCACCGGCCCGGGCGGCCGGACCGCGACGGTCGTCGACCACATCCTGATCCTCCGGCGGGCCGGGCGATGAGCCGGAAACGCGACGCCGGGCCGCCGTCGACCGGAGCCGGCGAAAAGGACGTGCTCGCCGGATTCCTCGACTATCTCCGCGCCGCGATCATGGCGAAGGCCGAAGGCGTGCCGGAGGACCGGGCCCGTACGCCCGGCGTGCCGTCCGGCACGAATCTGCTGGGCCTGGTCAAGCACCTGACCCAGGTCGAACGCCACTGGCTGCTCGGCCACCGCGTCACCGACTGGAAGGCGACGTTCCACCCGGGCCCGGACGACACGACGGCGTCGATTCTGGCCGCCTACCGGGAAACCGTCGCCGAGGCGAACGCCGTGATCGCCTCTTGGGACGACCTCGCCGCGACGGGACCTCGCCGGGGATCGCGGCGCTGGACGCTGACCCACCTGATCGAGGAAACCGCGCGGCACGCGGGCCACGCCGACATCCTGCGCGAACTGATCGATGGCGCCACCGGGCGCTGAAACGGAGAACCCCCATGTTCCACCGAGCCGCCGCTTTCTTCGTGGCCCTCGTCCTGCTGACGGCCTGCGGCGCACCCCCGGCCGCCGCCCCGCCCGACGGGTTCCGGCACGAGTACGCCGACGTCGACGGGGTGAAGATGCATTACGTCACCGGCGGGAAGGGCGCCCCGCTCGTCCTGCTGCACGGCTGGCCGCAGACCTGGTACGGCTGGCACCGGGTCATGCCCGCGCTGGCCGAACACTTCACGGTGTACGCCCTCGACCTGCCCGGCCTCGGCGACAGCACCGGTTCGCCGCCGAGCTACGACAAGGCGACCCTCGCCCGCTACGTGCACGGCCTCGTCGCCGGACGGCTGGGCCTGCGCGACGCCCGCGTCGCCGGCCACGACCTCGGCGCCGCCGTCGCCTTCCAGTACGCCGCGCAATTCCCCGGCGATCTCACCAAACTCGCCTACCTCGATCTGCCGCTGCCGGGGCCCGCGCTCGACGCGACGGCGTACCGGAACCTGAGCTGGCACATCGCGTTCCACTCGCAGAAGACGGTTCCCGAAGCCGTCGTCGGCGACGACGTGCGCGAGTACCTGTCCCTGTTCTATCCCCAGGTCGCCTACTCCGGGACGGCCTTCGGCGGTCCCGGCGCGCCGTCACCCTTCGACGACGCGGAGATCGACGAGTACGCCCGCACCTACACCAGGCCGGAGGTCCTGCACGGAGGTTTCGAGCTCTACCGGACGCTCGGGCAGGACGCGACCGCGAACACCGGCGCGAAACCCATCACCACCCCGACCCTGCTGATGACCGCCGAGGGATTGCTCGAACCACAGAAGGCCACCCTCGCGCCCCGCGTCGCGAACCTCGCCCGCGCGGTCGAGGTGCCGAGGGCGGGACATTGGCTCGCCGAGGAGAATCCCGCGTTCGTGAGCGCCGAACTGATCGGCTTCCTGAAGTAGTTTGCCGAAGATCGAGAACCTTTGCGATGCTTCGCGCATGTCCACGCTGGAAGTCCTGAATCACCCGTTCCGCGAGCAGTTCGAGGTCTTCCTCGACGAGCATCGCCGTGTGCTCGACCAGTCCCTGGAGGGGCTGACCGAGGAACAGGCCCGCCGGTCGCTCGTCCCCTCCCGGACGACCCTGCTCGGCCTGGTGAAGCACGCGACCTTCGTGGAGAAGGTGTGGTTCGTCGAAGCCGTCACCTGCCGCCCGCGGACCGAGATCGGCCTTCCCGAGACGCCTGACGAATCGTTCATCCTCACCGAGGAGGACACGATCGACTCCGTGCGGCAGGCGTACCGCGAAGCCTGCGAGGTGTCCCGCAAGGCCGCGGCCGCCCTCGATCTGGACGACCTGCTGCACGGGAACCGGCGCGGACCGCTCCCGTTGCGCTGGGTGTATCTGCACATGCTGCGGGAGCTCGCCCAGCACGGCGGACACGCGGACATCCTGCGCGAGCAGATCCTCAGTTCCTGAGAGACGACGATGACGGGGAGCCGCCGCTCCCCGTCATCGTCGATCTTCGATCAGGAACGGGTCAGCGTGACCCCGTACTTGTTCGCCGCGTCCACGACGGGCTGGTAGAAGGAGTACGAACCGGTGGCGTTGGCACCCTGGTTCCAGCCGCAGTCGTGCCCGTCGGCGGGGCCGCCGGAGGTCATGCCCTGCGCGGTGTTGCCCGCGATGTAGGCGCCGCCGCTGTCACCGCCCTCGGTGCAGACGGTCGACTTCGCCAGCCCGGTGGTGGCGACGCTTTCGCCGCTGTAGCGGACGGTCTGGTTGTACGCGGTGATCTTGCCGCAGGTCCAGCCGGTGGTGTTGCCCGCCTTGCACAGCGTGGTGCCGACCGGCGCCTTCGAGCTGCCGGTGATCCGCACCGTGGTGCCCATGCGGGTGTCCACGTAACCGCGGCCGGTGTCCTCGGCGTCGATGTCCATCAGGCCCATGTCGGCCGACGGGAACTGGGTGGCCACGCCGCGGCCGATGTGGACACCGCTGCGGTTCAGGATGTCCGGGTTGCCCTCGACGCAGTGCCCGGCGGTGAGCAGCACGTTGTTGCCGCTGCTGGTGGTGCCGGGGAAGCCCAGCGAGCAGTTGGTGCCGGGGACGAGGTCCATGATCTGGCCGGGGATGACGTCGGCCTGCGTGGTGTTCCCGTTGGCGACACCGGTCTGGACCGCGACGCCCGGCAGCGCGGTGAGCCGTCGCACGAGGGCGCTGTCGGCGCCCGGCTGCACGGTGACGACGACCTGGTCGGCCGCGAGTTCCGGACCCCACGACTGCACCTGGGTGACGTCCTTGCCGATCACCGTGCCGACCTTGGCGGACAGGGCGTTCAGCGCGTTCTCGCCGCGGGCACCGGTGCGCGGGGTCAGACCGGCCGAGCGAAGCTCCTTCGCGGAGCCGGCGTCGGCGTTCACCACGAGGGCACCGGCGTTGTCGAAGTACGCGCCGTCGGTGTGAAGGCCACGGGTTCTGACGTTCTCCAGCGACGCGATCAGGTTCTTCTCGTGGTCCAGCTTCTGGGCGGCCTGAAGCGGGCTGACCTTGAGCTGGGCGGCGAGCGTCTCGAGCATCGTCTGGTCGTAGGCGGTGACCGGCGCGGCGGTCGCCGGGACGGCGAGCGCGCCGATCCCGGCACAGACGCTGAACAGGGTGAGCATGACGGGTCCGCGAATTCGCATGCGAATTTCCTTCGATAAGGAGGGAACGACGAACCGCCGGAATATGTTCGGAAAGCGCAGGGGACCGGGCGGTTCATCTCGACGTGACGCACAGTACGAGCGCCCGTACGGCATGCCGTAGCGCCGAAAGTAGGATCCGTGATCGCGGACCTACTTTCGTATGCGGGGAACGCGAATTGCCCCGCGTATTCAATTGCGCGGAAGTGCCATTGTCCCAAAAGTGTCAGCGAGGTAGGCGTCCAGCGCGGCGGCGCCGGAGAGCAGGGCACGTCCCCTCGCCGAGAGCCGGGCGTGCCAGTCGCGCAGCGTCGACTCGAGCGGAACGACCCCGCCCGCCGAGCGGACCTGGTCGAGCACGGGCGCGATCCGCTCCAGGAGGTAGCCGCCCCGCCTCAGCTGGTGGGTCAGCTTCGCGTCGCGCACGTCGGCCGCGTTGTAGACGCGGTAGCCGGTCCTGGGGTCGCGTCCGGGACGGAGAAGGCCCGCCCGTTCCCATTCGCGCAGGGTGGCGGGCCGGACGCCGAGTTTCCGGGACAGCGGGCCGACGAACACCCCGCCCCGCTCCTGCGGCACAGGTTCGAGATCGCGGAGCGCGGCCGCGACGTCCTGGAGGGTGCGGCGGTCGTCGAGCAGCTGCGCGTGGCTCTCGTCGACGAGCCGGAGCGCCTCCTCGACCGAGTCCTGGTTGACCGCCCGCATGATCGCCGCCGCCGTCGCGTGGCCGTGCCCCGGCACGAGGGCGAGGAACGCGCGCAGGGCTTGCGCGTGGAGTGGCGTGTAGGTGCGATAGCCCTGCGGACCGCGTTCGGCGGCGGGGAGGATGCCGTCCGCTTCGTAATTGCGGACCGCCTGTGCGGACAGGCCGTGCTCGCGCGCGAGGTCGACCGGCCTGAGCCGCTCACGGGTTGGAAGGTTCCGGCCCACCTCCCCACGATATGCGGTCTAGCGGTCCGCCCGCCGCTCGTAACGGGTGCGAGCCAGCCGGTAGGCCGTTTCGAGCAGTTCGCGGGTGACCGCTTCGGTGTCGTCCGCCGGGTTCACCACCGCCAGCCAGCCCGCGTTCCCGTACACGGGATGGGCGATCAGGGTGTCGGTGGCGGCGGGGTCCTGGCCGAGCCGCCGGGCGAACTCCTTCTTGCCGGCGTGGATGTTCACGCGGAACGTGTCCGGGCGGTCCAGCCGCGAGGTCTCGTCGCCGGGGTAGTTCTTGGTCACGATCGTCGCGAAGGGCTGGACGTTCGTCGGGACGACGCCGTCGGGAGAGTAGTAGAAGAACGCGTCGCCCCAGCTGAGCTCCGGCCATTCGTCGCCCGGACCCGGGGTGAGGGTCAGGACCCCGTCGAGGCCCGAGACGAGGCCGATGATCTCTTCGATGGTCATGTGCTCAAGCGTGGCATTAAAGTGCTTATGGAGGGTTCGAGCGCGTTTTCGACGGAGTGAAGGTGTCAAGTCTCAAATCGATGCGCACGGCGGAGGTCGCGCGCCGGTCGGGATACTCCGTCCAGCAGGTGCGGAACCTCGAACGCGACGGCGTGCTCCCGGCGGCGGCGCGGACGGCTTCGGGCTACCGGAGCTACGGCGAGGTCCACCTCCTGTCGGCGCTGGCCTACCGCGCGCTCGCCTCGGCGGTGGGGCCGGTCGAGGCCAAGAAGATCGTCCGCGCCCTCCACCGGGATCCGCTCCCGGAAGTCCTCGCGCTCCTCGACGCGGCCCACGCCGGGCTCGACGCCGAACGCGCGGACCTCCGGGACGCCAAGGAAGCCGTCCGGGTGATCTCCGGGGAACCGATCGAAGACGTACGCGGGTCGGACTCGATGAGCGTCTCCGAACTGGCGTCGGCGCTCGGCGTGCGCCCGTCGACCCTGCGGCACTGGGACACGGAACGCCTCGTCGTGCCCGGACGCGATCCGCGGGGGACGCGGCGGTACACGCCGTCGCAGGTGCGGGACGCGCGGATCGTGCATCAGCTGCGGCTGGCGGGCTACCGCGTCGCGCCCCTGCGCGCGCTGATGCCGGAACTGCGGCGATCCCGGCGGCTGGAGGACGTCGCTTCCGCGCTCGCCGCCAGGGACGCCGGGATCACGGCGCGCTCGCGGGCGCTCTTCGACGGCACCGCCACCCTTTCGCGCCTCGTGAGTGGTAAGGACGGTTAGAACCATCCTTACCACTCACGAGGCGCGGAACGGATATCGTCGCGGCATGTCCTCTCGCGAAGTGGGAACCCAGCGCGCTTTCGACGCGGCCGCCGCCGATTTCGCCGCGCTCGGGCGGTATCTGTGGGAGCCGATCGGCGCGGCCACGGTGAAGGCCGCCAGGCTTGCCGAAGGTGACCGTGTCCTCGACGCCTGCTGCGGCACCGGTGCTTCGGCGATTCCGGCGGCGCACGCGGTCGGTCCCGGGGGTGTGGTGGACGCGATCGATCTCTCCGGTCCGATGATCGGCGAGTTGCGCCGTCTCGCGGCCGATTTGCCGCAGCTGCGCGCGCACGAGGCGGACGCGACGGCGTGGGACACCGGCGGCTACGACGTCGTCCAGGCCGCGCTCGGTATCTTCTTCTTCCCCGACATGACCGACGGCACCGATCGGCTGATCGCCAGGGCGCGGTCCGGCGGGCGGGCCGTGTTCACGATCTGGCGCGGCGGCTCCATGGTGGCCGCGGGTCGTCATCTCGGCCGCGCGGTCGCCGCGGTGACCGAGTCGGCGCCGCCCGCCGAGCGTGAGCCCGGGTTGATCGATCGCATCGACCAGGCCGACACCTACGCGGACTGGCTTTCCGAGCGGAATCTGTCCGATGTGGACGTCGTGGTCAACGAACTGCGGCTGACCATGACGCCGGAGATCGCCTGGCTGGTCGTCATCGGCTCCGGGTTCCGCGGGCTGCTCGCCGACCTCGAGCCCGGCGTCGTCGAGCGGGTGCGCGAGCGCTATCTGGAGTCCTTGCGTGCCGAAGGGGTGACCGAACTCGACGCCACCACGCTGATCGGCTCCGGCACCGTCCGCTGACGGCCACGGCCCTTTCGGTGTACAGTCGTTCACTCAAACCGGGTGAACGGCGGGACACGGGTGCGAGAAGACAACGACTCCTCTGTTCGGGGCCGCGGGCAGGGGCCGTTCGGCTCCTGGCTGCTCGGCCCGCTCGATCAGGACCCGGCCGTGTTGCGCCGTCGCGTCCAGGGGCTGCTCACCGGGACACTGATCGCGACCAACGTCATCGGCGCGCTGGTCGTGGTCGGGCTGGCGGCACTGCTCATGCCCGCTCCCGGGATGTCCGGTGACCTGATCCGGGTGACCGCGATCGCGGTTCCGGTCTACGTGATCTCCGCCGTGGTGGTCGGCGCGCTGTGGGGCACCCGCGGCGCGCTGCGGACGTTGCGATGGGCGGCCGAGGGCCGGACGCCGACCGACGAGGAGCGCGCGTCGAGCCTTCGGGTCCCGTTGCGCCTGACGTTGGTCCAGGCGGTGCTGTGGGGTATCGCGACCGTGGTGTTCGGCGTGCTGGCCGCGCTGGTGCAGCCGCGGGTCGTGCTCACCGAACTGCTCGTCGTCGCCTTCGCGGGCGTGGTCGTCTGCGCGATCGCCTACCTGGCAGGGGAATTCATCCTGCGGCCGTACGCGGCGCTCGCGTTGTCCGGCACCTTGCCGTCGCGGCCGCTCAGCGCGGGCGTGAACCTGCGGATGCTCCTGTTCTGGTGCCTCGGCACCGGGGTGCCGGTGGCGGGGCTGGTGGTCACCGCGGTGCTGGCGTGGGCGCGCGGCGACGTGTCGACGACGAAGCTCGCCATCTCGGTGATCGCGCTCGGGCTGGTGGTACTGGTCTTCGGTCTGCTGGTGACGGTGTTCACCGCGCGTGCCGTGGTGAACCCGATCCGGTCGGTGCAGCACGCGCTCGGCCGGGTCCGGGCGGGTGATTTCGCCGTGGAGATCCCGGTCTACGACGGCACCGAACTCGGTCTGCTGCAAGCGGGTTTCAACGGGATGGCGGCGGGCCTCGCCGAACGCGAACGTTTGCGGGACCTGTTCGGCAGGCATGTCGGCGAGGACGTCGCGAGCGAGGCGATGCGCACGTCGGCCGAACTCGGTGGCACGGTGCGGACGGTGTCGGTGCTGTTCGTCGACCTGATCGGCTCGACCGCGCTGGCCGCGAGCCGCCCGCCCGAGGAGGTCGTCGGCCTGCTCAACCGGTTCTTCGCGGTGGTGGTCGACGAGGTCGATCGCAACCACGGGCTGGTCAACAAGTTCGTCGGCGACGCCGCGCTCGCGATCTTCGGCGCGCCGGTACGGCTGGCGGATCACGCCACCCTCGCGCTTTCCGCGGGCCGGGCGATCGCGCGCAGGCTGGCCGCGGAGGTGCCGGAATGCCCGGCCGGGATCGGTGTGGCGACGGGTGAGGTGGTCGCCGGGAACGTCGGCGACCCGCGCCGGTTCGAGTACACGGTGATCGGCGATCCGGTCAACGAGGCGGCCCGGCTCACCGAGCTGGCGAAGAACGTCGAAGCCCGGCTGCTCGCTTCGTGGACGGCGATCGAGTCGGCCGCCGAAACCGAGGCCACACAGTGGAAGGCGACGGAGGACGTCACCTTGCGGGGCCGGTCCCGGCCCACCACCCTCGCGACACCCGTGGCGGATTCACAGCCTCTGTGAAGGTGCCGTGAATCTTGCGCGGCGGCTCGCGCTCCGCCGGTTGGCGGACCGTGAACGATCACAGCGGCTCCTTCGCGCCTGGTGAGGGCGTTGTTCCCGAAGCCGGGGCGGCGCACGGTGATCTCCCCACCCCAGTGTCAAAGGAGACATCTGTGAAGAGCCTTTCGAGGGCCGCGCTGGCGACCGGAGCCGCCGTCTTCGCGCTGAGCATGCTGCCCGCCACCGCGTTGGCGCAGTCCGGCGACGGGGACCGGCCCAGCGGCCTGATCCAGACCAAGACGCACACTCAAGTGCGGGAGATCGCACCGGTGGCCGGGACCGCGACGACGATCGCCGCGACGTCCGCGTCCAAGCAGCTGAACTACACCCAGCAGGTGCAGCAGTACGACCAATGGTGCTGGGCGGCGGACGGTTCGAGTATCGAGCGGTCGATGGGCGGCACCGCCACCCAGGCCCAGTTCTGCGCCGCGGGCAAGGGCACGTCGGCGGGCTACTGCCCGAACCAGCCCGCCCAGATCTACGAGATCGTCCGCGGTTTCCGCGGCACCGGTTTCTCCGCGCAGGACGCGGGCGGCCCGATCGGCTTCAGCTCGGTCGTCAGCCAGATCGACGCCGGGATCCTGAACCTGACGGGGATCTACTGGACCTCCGGCGGTGGCCACGCCGAGGTGATCTACGGCTACGACTCGGCGAACCAGTCGATCATGGTCGGCGACCCGTGGCCCACCTACCAGCGTTACCAGACCTGGAACTACAACCAGTACCGCAGCAACGGCCAGTTCCGCTGGAACGACACCATCGTCAACATCCGGAAGGGCTGAGCCGCCGATATGGACACGATCTGCCGGAAGTTCGCCGGTTGTCTCGCGGTGGCCGTCGCGACGCTGCTGCCCGCCACGCTGCCCGCCTCGGCGAGCGAAGGTGTCGTCCCGCCCTCGGACGGCGACCTCGCGGCGGCCGTGCGTGTCGCCGGGCAGCCCGACGCGATCGGTCTCGCGAGATCGAACTTCCGGCAGGTCGACCAGCTCGAGCCGCGCCAGATCACCATGGGGGAGAAGGGAATCCCGGTCTACACCCTCAATCCCGACTTCGTCAGGGGCGTCGCGGGGGCGCCGGCGGGCGTGCTCAGATCCGTCGCCGTGACGGCCACCGCGGATTCCGGGCAGAAGGCGACGCTGCAGGCGATGCCCGAGGCGCCGGGGAAGTGGGTGGCGGCGAGCGTGTTCTCCGGCAACGACGAAGAGACCTTGAGCGCGCGGCTGAAGCCCGGTTCGGTCCTGCTCAACGAACCCCAGATCAACGGCTGGTACGAACTGGGCCCAGACGGCGTCGTGCTGCTGCGGGCGAGCCTGCCGCAGTCGCCGGTGGGGAAGTTCGTCCCGCTTTCCGACTACCAAAGGGAAGTACACGGCCGCTACGCCGACAAGCTGCCGGGATCGGACTACCAGCGCGGCGGCGGGATCGGCTTCACACAGCCGGAGCCCCCGCCTGCCGACACAGGGATTCCCGTCGCGATCGTCGCCGGCTTGATCACGGCCGGAGTGGGTGTCGTGCTCGTCGCCGTGTGGTGGCGGCGCCGTCTCACTCCCAGATGAGGTCGATCCCCGCGATGCCGACGTCGAGTTCCTCGAAGTAGGCACTGACCGTCGCACCCGGCCCGGGATGCAGCGGCTCGCTGACCACGGGAGCGAGTTCTTCGCGCTCCCGCACGGTTTTGACGCAGCGCGCGGGGAGCGCGCAGCCGTCGAAACGCATGCGGAGCAGATACGCCGACATACGCGACCGCACCGTCCGGTGGAAGCAGGTCGAACGGACCGACGCGGTCAGCCGCAAGGTGAACGCGAAGGTGTGCGTCTCCCCTTCGGCCAGGCCGCGGTCGAAGAGGAGCTCGAACACCATCCCCGGCGACGTGGCGCTTCGGCGCACTCTGCCTCTTCGGCAGCCGTCGGTGGCGAAGACCGTCGTGGCCTCCATGTCCGTGCCTGGCTCGTCCTGATGGGTCACCACGAAACCGTCCGCGCCGGGCTCCCGCGCCCGCACCACCATGGTCGAGGTGATCTCCGAGATCCGGCCTTCGCCGGTCAAGGTCAGCACGTCGACGACGGTCACGACGTCGAGCTTCGCGTTGCCCTCCGCGCCGGGTGCCGTACTCAGTTCGTCCAGCAGTGAACAGGTCTCGGCCCAGCTCCGCCGCAGTTCGGCCACCGAGGGCCTGCGGTCGTCGCCCGCCGATCGCCGCTGCGGGCCGATCAGGACGATGAGACTGTCCGGCGGCAGGCCCAGCACCGCTTCGAGCGCGCGGACGACGTCGAGCGAACGCGGTGTCGACGGATGCCGGAGCCCGCGCTGCCAGTAGCTCAAGGTCGATTCGGCCACGGAAACGCCGCGAGCCGCCAGATGTGCGCGGATACGGGACAGGGAAAGGCCGCGATGTTCCACCGCCTCGGAAAGCGCGCGATGGAACGGGCCGGATCTGACCTCGCGTTCCTGGTACATGAGCACCCCCACCGACGCCGGGTTGGCGCAAAGCATGCGCAGTCCGGCGCCGGTCGGCAACCGCCTAAGGTCGAAAACCGGACTTTCAGGCGAATTCGAGCCGCAGGCTTTCGAGGCCGCGCAGCGTCACCTGCTTGACCCAGACCGGATCGGCGGTCCGGTGGAAGGCACGGCCGGCGCCGAGCAGCGCCTCGAACAGGGTCCGGCCCTCCAGTCGGGCGAGCGGGGCGCCGAGACAGAAGTGGATGCCCTGTCCCAGCGCGAGATGCCTCGGCGAGGGACGATCCACGTCGAAGCGGTCCGGCCTCTCGTGCGTGCGCGGGTCGCGGTTGGCCGCTCCCAGCAGCACGACCGCTTGGGCGCCTTCGCCGACGGTCTCGTCCCCGATCGTCGTGTCCCGCAGGGCGAGCCGGGTCGTCAGCTGGACGGGGGAGTCGTACCGGAGCATCTCCTCGACCGCGTTCGGGATCTTCGACCGGTCTTCGGCGAGTTTCCGGTGCTGCTCCGGATGGTTCAGCAGCGCGAGGATCCCGTTGCCGATCAGGTTGGTCGTCGTCTCGTGCCCGGCCACCAGCAGGAGCATCGCGGTGATCACCAGTTCGCCTTCGCTGAGCCTGTCGCCCTCGTCGGAGACCGACACCAGATCGGAGAACAGGTCGCCGGTCGGCCGCTTCCGTCGTTCCTTCGCCAGCTCACGGAAGTAGGCGACGAACTCGCGCCGGGCCGCGACGGCCGCCGCGACGGTCTCCTGCGCGATCAGGAACGACGGGTCGAGTGCGCGCCCCATGGCGTGCGACCACCCTTCGAAACGCTCGCGGTCGGCCAAGGGCACGCCGAGCATCTCGCTGATGACGACGACCGGCAACGGCTTCGCGATCTCGGTCATCAGGTCGAATTCGCCCATTTCGAGCGCTTTCGCCACGAGCTCTTTCGCCAGCTCCCCGATCCTCGGGGCGAGCTGCTCGATCATCCTCGGGGTGAACGCCTTGGAGACCAGCCGCCGCAGCCGCGTGTGATCCGGCGGGTCGAGCGCGAGGAACGACCGGACCACCCGGCCCCGCTCGTCCACCGGCTCGTTCTCGTGGGGATCCGGCAGCACCTCCGGCTCCCCGTGGCCGAACGCGGGGTTCTTGAGCAGGGCGGACGCCTCTTCGAACCCGCTGACCACGAAGAACCCGTCGGCGGCCGCGAAGACCGGGCCGCGGTCGAAGACCTGGCGGTAGAACGGGTACGGATCGGTCCTGGTCTCCGGCGTGAGCAGGGTTTCGAGCATGACCCGATCCTATGCGCGGCCGCCGGTGGAGGAGTGACGGTTCTGACAGTCCCAAGAGCCAGTTCTTGCCCGATTTCGGGCAAGAACTGGCGTTCCGGAAGTCGGATGTGCATGATGAGCTCCGTGGAGGACGCGGACATCGTCGAGCAGGTGGCCTTGTCGACAGGTTTGTCGACGGCCATCGCCGCCCGTGTCGTCGAGGACGTACTGGCGTTCTACCGGCAACCCGCCGAGCAGTACGTCCGTTCGCGGCATGCCCAGTTGCAGGCGGAGGGCAGGAAGAACCCCGAGATCTTCCCCCTGATCGCCGGCGAGCTGAGCCGCCGTCTCGTCGCTCCTCCCGACCTGTCCGAGCGGCAGCTGCGCCGCATCGTCTACGGCTGACGGACCACACCCGTCCGTTTTCTTTTGTGAGGTTGACTCGTCATGTGCGGAATCGTCGGCTACATCGGCGGCCAGAACGCCGCTCCGATCCTGATCGAGGGGCTGACGCGGCTGGAGTACCGCGGCTACGACTCGGCCGGGATCTCCGTCCTCGGCGGTAAGGGCGCCCAGGTGCACCGGATCGTGGGGCGGGTGCGGAACCTGACGGCGGCGCTGCCCAAACGGCTCGCGGGCAAGGTCGGCATCGGGCACACGAGGTGGGCGACGCACGGTCCCGCGACCGAGGCGAACGCCCATCCGCACGTCTCCGAAGACGGCCGGATCTCCGTGGTGCACAACGGGATCATCGACAACGCCGACGCGCTGCGGGAGCAGCTCACCCAGGCCGGGGTGACCCTGTCGTCGGAGACCGACACCGAGGTGCTCGCCCACCTCATCGCGCGTTCGAGTGCGAAGACGCTGGAAGACGCGGTCGTCGAGGCCGTCTCCCGGGTCACCGGCACCTACGCGATCGCCGTGACCGACACCGGGCACCCCGATCGCGTCGTGGTCGCGCGGAACGGCTCGCCGCTGATCATCGGCGTCGGCGACCGGGAGATGTTCGTCGCCAGCGATCTGTCCGCGCTGGTCCGGCACACCTCGCAGGTGGTGCACCTCGACGACGGCGAGTTCGCCAGCGTCTCGGCCACCGGCTACCGCACCTTCACCGTCGACGAGAGCGACACCGGCAAGGCCGCGACCGCGATCGACATCCAGGCCGACGACCTCGACCTCGGCGGCCACCAGCACTACATGTACAAGGAGATCCAGGAACAGCCGGAATGCCTGGAGCGGATGATCCGGGGCCGGCTCGACGACCGGTTCGGAGTGTCCCGTTTGGACGGTCTGAACCTGACTCCTCGCGATCTGCGCGGTTTCGCGCGGGTGAAGATCCTCGGCTGCGGCTCGGCGTACTACGCGGGCCAGATCGGCGCCACCATGATCGAGGATCTGGCGCGGGTCCCGGCCGACGCGGAGGCGGCGTCCGAGTTCCGCTACCGCAACCCGATCATCGAAGCGGACACGCTCTACATCGCGGTCAGCCAGTCCGGCGAGACCGCGGACACCGCGTTCGCCGTCGAAGAGGTCAAGCGCAAGGGCGGCCGGGTGGTCGGCCTCGTGAACGTCGTCGGCTCGACGATCGCGCGGGCCTGCGACGGCGGCCTGTACCTGCACGCGGGCCCGGAGATCGCGGTCGCTTCGACCAAGGCGCTCACCAACATGGCCGTCGGCTTCGCGATGATCGCGCTGGCCCTCGGCCGCGTCCGCGACCTGTCCAACGCGGACGGGCAGCGCATCGTCGCGGCACTGCGGGCGCTGCCGAAGCAGGTCGCGGCCATCGTCGAGGCCGAGTCCCAGATCGCCGAGCACGCCAAGATCTGCGCGGACGCGCGCAGCCTGTTCTTCATCGGCCGGGTCCGGGGCTTCCCGGTGGCGCGGGAAGGCGCGCAGAAGTTCAAGGAGATCTCGTACCGGCACGCGGAGGCCTATCAGACCTCGGAGCTCAAGCACGGCCCGCTCGCGCTGATCGACGAGGAGCTGCCGACGGTCGCGATCGTGCCGTCCGACGACCTCGCCGACCGCAACCTCGCCGCGATGCAGCAGATCAAGGCGCGCAAGGGGCAGGTCCTGGCGATCACCCACGACGACGTGGACTTCGGCGACCTCGACGTGCCGCGGTTCGTGGTGCCGCGTTCGGAGCCGGAACTCGACCCGATCCTGCTCACGATCCCGCTGCAGCTGCTGGCCTACCACGCCGCGCTGATCCTCGGGCACGACATCGACAAGCCCCGGAACCTCGCGAAGTCCGTCACCGTGGAATGATTTCCGCCCTCACCGATCGAGGGAGTCCGCGATGAGGCAGTACCTGCTCGCCGTCCAGCTCGATGAAAGCGAGCGGGACGCGCCCGAGGACGAGGTCCGGGCGATGCTGGCCAGGACGGGCAAGGTCACCGACGAGATGAAGGCCGCCGGGTCGTGGGTCTTCGTCGGCGGGCTCGAGCATTCGGACGTCTCCACGGTCGTCCGGCCCGCCGGCGGCACGACCACGATCACCGACGGCCCGTTCGCCGAGACGAAGGAACAGCTCGGCGGGTTCTGGGTGATCCAGGTCGAAGACCTCGACGAGGCGCTCGCCTGGGCACGGAAATGCGCGCTGGCCTGCGGCCAGCCGATCGAGGTGCGGCCGTTCGACGACCCGTCGTCGCGGCAGTGATGGACTTCGACGGGATCTACCGGGCGGAATACGGCCGGTGCGTGGCCACCCTGACACGCCTCCTCGGCGACATCTCGCTCGCCGAGGAGGCCGTCCAGGACGCGTTCGCGACGGCGGTCGAGAAGTGGGAGGAGACGCCGCCCAATCCGGGCGCGTGGATCGTGACCACCGCCCGTAACCGCGCGATCGACCGGCTGCGCCGGGAATCCACCCGCGAGGCGCGGCATGCCCAGGCGTTGCTCCTGCACGCGCCGGACGAGCCGCGGGAGACGGGGCCGGTTCGCGACGACCAGCTCCGCATGATCTTCACCTGCTGCCATCCGGCGCTTTCCCCGCCCGCGCGGGCGGCGCTCACCCTGCGCCTGCTCGGCGGGCTCGAGGTGGGGGAGATCGCGCGGGCGTACCTCGTCCCGGAAACGACGGTCTCCCAGCGGATCGTCCGCGCGAAGAAGAAGATCCGCGACGCGGGCATCCCGTACCGGGTGCCGGGGGACGGCGAACTCCCCGAGCGGCTGGACTCCGTCCTCACCGTGCTCTATCTGGTGTTCAACGAGGGGTACACGTCCACGTCCGGTGAGCTGCTGCGGACGGACCTCTGCCTGGAGGCGATCCGGCTCGCGAGGGCGCTGGCGGAGCTGATGCCCGGCGAGCCGGAAGTGACCGGATTGCTGGCGCTGCTCCTGCTCACCGAAGCGCGGCGGCCGGCACGAGTGGGGCCTTCCGGCGAGCTGGTGGTGCTCGCCGAGCAGGACCGGTCGTTGTGGAACCGGGAACTGATCGCCGAAGGACACGAACTGGTGCGGCGATGCCTGCGCCTCGGCCGGCCCGGTCCGTATCAGGTGCAGGCCGCGATCAACGCCGTGCACACGGACGGCGAGTCGACCGACTGGACGCAGGTGCTGGCGCTCTACGACCAGCTGTGGCGGCTCGCCCCGACGCCGGTCGTCGCGCTCAACCGCGCGGTCGCCGTCGCCGAGGTGCACGGCCCGGCCGCGGCGCTGGCTGATATCGAGGAGCTGGACCTGCCCGGCTATCACCATCTGCCCGCCACGCGGGCGAATCTGCTGTCCCGCCTAGGCCGGATCGCGGAAGCCGTCGCCGCCTACGACGAAGCGATCACCTTGGCCACCAACGACACTGAACGGGCTTTCCTGCGGGCCAAACGGGCAGTCCTGTCGTAGTTTCGGGCAATGGTCGCCGACCGGCGAAGTGTCCTCAATGGACAGAGGGGGTTCCGTTGTCGGACCGGCGGGAAACCAACTATTGTCGCCATGACCGCTCGTCCGCCATGGCAGGAGGTGACCGTTGTACGCCGAAGAGCGGCAACGCGCCATCCTCAAGCAGGCAAGGCGGAACGGCCGTGTCGACGTGGCGACGCTCGCGGCCGCTTTCGAGATCACCAGCGAAACCGTCCGCCGCGATCTGACGGCGCTGGAACGCAGCGGAGTGGTGCGGCGGGTGCACGGCGGCGCGATCCCCGTCGAACGGCAGGGCATCGAGCCGGGTCTCGACGCCCGCGACGCGGTGATGACCGCCGAGAAGGACCGTATCGCCGCCGCGGCGCTGGAGCAGATCCCCGATGGGGGCGCGATCCTGCTCGACGCGGGCACCACCCTGGCCCGGCTGGCGAACCTCGTTCCCGCCGACCGTGACCTGACCGTGGTCACCCCTTCGCTGCCGAACGCGTGCGCGCTCGCGAACCGGTCCGGCGTCACGGTGATGCTGGTCGGCGGAAGGCTGCGCGGTCACACCATGGCCGCGGTCGACGGCTGGGCGCTCGACGCCCTCAAGGACACCTTCGTCGACGTCGCTTTCCTCAGTACCAGCGGCCTTTCCGTCGAGCGGGGGCTCACCACCGCGGACACCGCCGAGGCGATGGTGAAGCGCGCGGCCATCGCGTCCGCGCGGCGGACGGTGCTGCTGGCCGATCACACCAAGATCGGCGACGACCACTTCGCCCGGTTCGGGGATCTCTGCGACGTCGACACCCTGATCACCGACCGCGGCGCCGAACCGCGGGAGCTCGACGAGATCGGCCGGGCAGGCGTCAAGGTGATCATCGTTTGAAACGTACGGGCGAGCGGCTCGCCGGATACCTGATGACCGCGCCGTTCTACGTCCTCTTCGGCGTGTTCGGTCTCTTCCCGCTGCTCTACACCGCCTGGGTGGCGGTGCACCACTGGCATCTGGTCAACGGTGACACCGGGTTCGCCGGGCTCGGCAACTTCGCCGTCCTGTTCCAGGATCCGCATTTCTACAACGCGCTCTTCAACACGGTCAGCATCTTCGTCCTTTCGACCGTCCCGCAACTGCTCGCCGCGCTCGGGCTCGCCGCCCTGCTCGACCGTCCCCTGCGGGCGCGGACCCTGTGGCGGGCCAGTGTGCTGTTGCCCAACGTCGTCTCGGTGGTCGCGGTGGCGCTGGTGTTCAGCCAGCTGTTCGCGGAGGACTACGGCGTCGTCAACTGGGTGCTGGGCCTGGTGGGGCTCGATCCGGTGGACTGGCGGTCGGACCGGTTCGCGTCGCATGTCGCGGTGAGCGCGATGGTGATGTGGCGCTGGACCGGCTACAACGCGCTGCTTTATCTGGCGGCCATGCAGTCCGTGCCGCAGGAGCGTTACGACGCGGCGATGCTCGACGGCGCCTCGCGCTGGCGGAGCTTCTGGTCGATCACGGTGCCCGCGATCCGCCCGACCATCGCCTTCACCGTCGTCGTCTCGACCATCGGCGGGTTGCAGTTGTTCGCCGAGCCGCAGCTGCTCGACGAAACCGGCGTCAACGGCACCGGTGGCGCCGACCGGCAGTTCCAGACGCTGGCCATGTACTTGTACGAGAAGGGATTCGGCGCGTTCGACGCCGGATACGCGGCGGCCATCGCGTGGTCGCTCTTCCTGTTCTCGGCCGTGTTCGCGCTGGTCAATTTCTCGCTCGTACGCCGCATGCGGGGCGGTGAGTGATCGTGGCGGCGAGAGAACGGACCGGTTTCGTCGTCTACGGGCTGCTGCTCGCCGTCGCCGTCGCGTCCATCTTCCCGTTGTACTGGTCGTTCGTGGTGTCCTCGAAGGACAACTCGGCCCTCGGGGAGACGACCCCGCCGCTGGTGCCCGGCGGAAACCTGATCGAGAACGTCGAGCGGGTCTTCGGAACCGTCGACTTCTGGCTGGCGATGCAGAACTCGCTGATCGTCGCCGGCACGGTGACCGTGTCGAACGTGCTGCTCTCCAGTATGGCCGGATTCGCCTTCGCGCGGCTGCGGTTCCCCGGCCGCGACTCGCTGTTCCTGGTGGTCATCGGCACCGCCATGGTGCCCGCCCAGCTCGGTGTCATCCCGCTGTACCTGGTGGTCGGCGAACTCGGCTGGTACGGACGGCTGGAGGCGGTGATCGTGCCGGGGCTGGTCGGCGCGTTCAGCGTGTTCTGGATGCGGCAGGCGTGCGAGGAGGCGATCCCGGGCGAACTGCTGGACGCCGGACGCGTGGACGGCTGCTCGACGGTGCGGCTGTTCTGGAACGTCGCCATGCCCGCCATCCGCCCGCAGGCGGCGGTGCTCGCGATGCTGACCTTCATGACCGCGTGGAACGACTTCTTCTGGCCCCTGATCGTGCTCGACCCCAACGCGCATCCGACCGTCCAGGTGGCGTTGTCGCGGCTGGCGAGCGGGTACTTCACTGATTACTCGCTGATGCTCACCGCGGCGACCATCGGGGTGCTGCCTGTGGTCGTGCTGTTCATCGTGCTGGCGAGGAAGGTGGTCGACGGGGTGATGAGGGGGGCTCCGCGGGGGTGAGCTTTGGGGCTCGGGTGTTGCCGTTTTTCGGCGATCTTTCGGTGATCTTTCGGTGAAGCCGATGGGCGGCAGATGATCAGGCCGCTGTTTGGTCGCGTAGGCGCCGTTACACGGGCATGAGCGGGCTCAGGTGCCGATCGGGCCATGGCCGTTTTTCGGCGATGAGGCCGAGGGGGTGGGTTCGCGGTACCGGTGTGCGCGGGGTCTTAGTGGTTCTCGGCGACCGGTGAGGTTCGTGGTGGTCGGGTTCGCGGTACCGGGGTGCGCGGAGGTCGTGGTTGTTTTCGGCGACCGGCAGTGGTTGTGGCTGTAGGGATGTGGCGCAGGGTACTGGCCGGGGGGCTTCGGGTGGGCGCCGCCGTTTTTCGGCGACGAGGGCCGGAGGCCCAGGGCTGAGAGACGGGGTCGGGTCGGGTCGGGTCACGTACTGCTGCGTGGGCAGTGTGGTCGTTTTCCGTCGACGGACGTTCGGCCAGGGTTGGTGGTTGCCGGGGTGTGGCGTTGTCGCGCTGGGTACTGGTGGGACTCGGTTGGTTCGGCGGGGCGCGCGGGTGGACGTCGTCGTTTTTCGGCGACGAAGACTGGTGGTTCTCGGGTGAGCGGCGAAGCGGCGGTCGGCTTCGCGGCGCTGCGGCGTGTGCCATCGTGGCCGCGTTTCGGCGATGCCGGTGCGCGGCAACCAGTTCTGCGGCCACCGTCAGGCCGCAGTGTGGTCACCACAAGGCCATGAGCTGTGGTCGTATTTCGGCGAGCAGGTCGGTGTCGTTCGCGGGTACGTGGCCGTTGTCGTTTTTCGGCGACGGTTCAGAATGGTGGTGGTTCGTCGGTGCGGGGTTGGTGCAGTGGTGGGGGTGTGCTGTCGTGTCGTTGTCCGGTGGGTGTGGTGATGGTGAGGGTGCCGTCCGAGCTCAGTTGGTAGTTCCAGCCGGGTTCGTCTTTCAACCTGTGGTCGCGGCGGCAGAGGTCGATGAGTTCGGTGTCGGCGGTATGCCCGCCGTGTTGCCAGGGCAGTGAGTGGTCGAGGTCGCAGGCTTGGGCCACACGGTGGCAGCCAGGTCTTCGGCACTCACGATCCCGCACCCGCACGAACTCGTCCAACCCGGCGGTGGGCCGGTACCGGTTCCGGCCAAGATCCAGAACCTGCCCGGAGAGCGGGGCGGTGATGATCCGCCGCAGCACCGTATTCGGCCCGGTAGCGATGTGCCGGGCCAGAGGCGCCGGGATATGCCCATGCCCGGCCATCTCCGCAGGATCATCGTTCAACCCCAGGTAGGTGTTCAGATCCATGTAGAGGAACACCTCAGACCGCTCACTCTTCCCGCCTTGGCCGCCCAGCAGAAGGTCAAGAGCGACATCCGCCCGCAACTGCTCCAGCGTGCGTGTCTCCCCACTGGCCCTCAACGCCCGTGCTTCGCGGTCGATGCGGGTGTAGGCGGCAGCCACCTTCTCGACGGGCCCGTCCTCGACCTCGATGGAGGCCACGCCGGTTTCGCCGTGTCGCACAGTCAAGCGGCGTCCGGCGCGGTTCCGTTCGGTTCGCCGGGCGGCACCGTCACGGTCGGCCATCATCGCCGCATGACCAGCCGCCTTCCGGATCTGCTCCGAGTTCCGGCCCGGCAACCGATCCTCCAACACCTTGTCCACCGCACGCGCGTCCTCGTCGGACAACCACGCCGTGGCCGCGGCGACCTTCATTGCCCCATAGCCGCCCACTTTCCCCTGGTCCAGCAACCCCAGGGTGCGCGGCAGGCGGGTTGTCAACGCCTCGGCCGTCGACACCAGCCCAGCAGCATGACCGTCCACAACGGACAGAGCCAGCGCGACCTCCTGCGCCACACTGGCGGCACCGTCACGATGACGGCTCAGCCGCCCCAACGCACGGAACCGGACCGCCTCCAACCGCGCGATCCCCTCCGACGCCGCCACCGCGACATCCACGGCATCGTCATCCCCCAACGAATCCAGCGAAGCATTGACCTCCCGAAGAGCTTCCGACGACGTGATTTCCTTCAATAGCGCCACAGTGGCGTTGAGAGTGTCCACACACAGAACGTACAACCGGCCACCGACAGTTTTCGGAAGTCGCTAAAAACCGTTGCGCGCCACCACATCCGCGTAGAACCGGGCGCTGTCCTTGAGTACTCGTTCCTGGGTCTCGAAGTCGACGTGCACGAGGCCGAACCGCTGCGTGTACCCCTTGGCCCATTCGAAGTTGTCCAGCAGCGACCAGGCCATGTAACCGCGGACGTCGGCGCCGCGCTCGATCGCGTCGTGCACGGCGGCGAGGTGTTCGGCGAAGTACCGTACGCGTTTCTCGTCGTGTACGCGGCCTTCGACGACCTCGTCCTTGAAGGCCGCGCCGTTCTCGGCGATCACGAGCGGCAGGCCGGGGCAGTGTTCGTGCAGCCACAGCAGCAGTTCGGTGAGGCATTCCGGCCGCTGTTCCCAGCCGAGCGACGTGAGGTCGCCGCGAGGTGGCAACACGTTCATGCCGCGCAGGCCCGGCAGGGGACAGTTGCTGTCGGCATGAGGGTCCGCCAGCGGAACGGCGCGGGCGGGCGCGTAGTAATTGACGCCCAGGACGTCCAGCGGCTGCGCGATGATCTCCAGATCACCGTCGGCGATCGCCGGTTCCAGTGTGCCGAGATGCGCGAGATCCGCCAGCAGTTCGGGCGGATAGCCGTGGCCCAGCAAGGGATCGAGGAAGAACCTGTTGTGCAGGAAGTCGAATTTGCGCGCGGCCTCGCGGTGCGCGGCGTCGTCGACATCGGTCAGCACCGGGGCGAAGTTGAGCACGATGGACACTTCCTGCTCGCCGCCATCAGCCCGCAACGCCTGTGCGGCCTTGCCGTGCGCGAGCAGGAGATTGTGCCCGGCTACCAAAGCCGCGCCCTCGTCCCGGATGCCCGGCGCGTGGTCGCCGTTCCCGTAGCCGATGAAGGCGGCGCAGAACGGCTCGTTGATCGTGGTCCACTGGCGCACCCGGTCGCCGAGTACTTTGTGGACGGTCGACGCGTAGTCCGCGAAAAGGTCCGCGAGTACACGGTTCGGCCAGCCGCCTTCCGCTTGCAAGGCCTCCGGGAGATCCCAGTGGTAGAGCGTCACCATCGGGGTGATGCCGTGGTCCAGCAACGTGTCGACGAGACGGTCGTAGAAGGCCGTCCCGCGTGGCTCGACCGTGCGGCCGTCCGGCATGACCCGCGACCACGCGACGGAGAACCGGTAATACGGCACGCCGAGTTCGCTCAGCAGGCGAACGTCTTCGCGGTAACGCCGGTAGTGGTCACAAGCCGGGTCGCCGGTGGGCAGGCCGAGTCTCGCGGTGAAGGTGTCCCAAATGGACGGTCCGCGGCCGTCCGCCGTCGTCGAGCCCTCGATCTGGTACGCCGCCGTGGCCGTTCCCCACCGGAACCCGGCCGGAAACCCGCGTGTCACGCCGTCCCCGTTCAGTTGGCGGCCGCGGCGCGGCCTTCGGTCGCGGCCTGGCGCCAAGCCTCGTCGAGTGATTGCTTCCCCTCTTCGACGCGGCCGAGCGCGTGCCCGTACACCGGCCGCACCTCGCCGTCGCGCAGCCCGCGGTAGTTCGGCCGCAAGGCCTCGGCGGACGCCGCGAAGATCTTGCCGATCGGCGCCCCGCTGAAATACGGGCTGGTGTGGGAAAGCACCGCGCTGTCCTGGTAGGCGCCCAGCGCGCTCGGCAGCAGGCCGCTCTCCAGGAAGATCCGTTTCTGCTGTTCGGGCGCGGTGAGCCAGACGGCGAGGTCGTAGGCCTCCTTGCGGTGCGCGCCCTGTTTCGGGACGGTCAGGAACGAGCCGCCCCAGTTTCCCGCCTTGCCCGGAACCGAGGTGACGTCCCATTTGCCCGCGAGTTCCGGCCCACCCGCCTCTTCGATCTGAGTGAGCATCCAGGCGGGGCAGGTGATGGCGGCGAACCGGCTCTGCTTGATCGCCACCGTCCACGGCTGCGTGAAGGTGGTGACCGCCGCGGTCTCCTTCTTCAGCGCCATCCCGCCCGCGAGTTCGAAGGCCTTGCGCACGTTGGGATTCGTGTCGGCGATGAACCTGTCGTCCTTGGAGAAGTAGTTCTCCTGCGCCTGGTTGAGCATCGCCGTGTAGACGGTGCCCGCCGAGTCGGCGAATTTGACGTCGCCCGGTGCCTTGGCGCTGAACCGTTCCCCGGTTTCGGCGAAGCTCTCCCAGGTCGGCCACAGCGCGGCCACCTGGTCGCGGTCGGTCGGCAGGCCGGCGTTCGCGAACAGGTCACGGCGGTAGCAGAGGGCGAGACTGCCCATGTCGGTGCCGAGTCCCATCACGAACTTCCCGCCCTCGGCGGTGCCCTGGTCCCATTTCCAGGCGGGCCAGTGCTCGCGGAGACCCTGCGCGCCGAACTCGGACAGATCACTGAACTTGTCCGTGGACTGGCGGAACTTGGGGAGGTACTGCTCTTCGATCGCCACGACGTCCGCGCTGCCGCGTCCGGCGCCGAGCCCGGTGGCGAGCTGCCGGTGATGCGTCTCGAAATCGGCGACCCGGCCCTCGACGGTGATACCCGGATGGGCCTTTTCGTAGTCGTCGAAGAGTTTCTCGTACCCGAACTCGCCGAAGGTGGCGACGGTGAGTTTGATCGGGCCACCGGCTTCCGGCGTGCCCGAACAGCCGCTGAGCAGCAGCACGAGAGCCGTCAATCCGGCCAGTACGCGGGTCATGGTTCTCCTCGGTCGTGCGGTCACGCGAGCCGTCTCGGCAGCTGGTCGCCGACGGTCAGCCGGGAATCGGCGTGCAGTTTGGTCAGCACCCTGGACACCAGCGACTGCACCGTCCTCCTGGGGAGGCTCAGTTCCGCGGCGATCTCCGGGTTGGACAGTTTCGCCGCCACCAGCTGAGCGACCCGCAATTCCAGCGGCGACAGTGCCGCGCTGTGCCGGGGACCCCGCGCCGCGCGGCTCAAAACGCCGTAGCGTCGCAGCCTGCTTTCCGCGCGGCGGATGCTCCAGGTGGCGCCGACCGGCCCGAGCACTTCGCACGCCTCGGTGAGCGAGCGGGTGGCCGCTTCGAGGTACCCGGCGCGGCCGAGCAGCTCGGCGGCGTCCTCCAGGGCGGCCGCGAGTTCGATGGGGCGACGGACCTCGCGGTAGTGATCGGCCGCGGCCAGCATGCCGTCCGGATCACCGTCGATCAACGCCCGGCACCGGAGGGCGGCGGCGGTGGCCCTGGCGGGCACGGTCTCCTGGCTTGCCTCCTCGGCGCAGACGGCGAGCGCTTCCTCCGCGACGGCGTCGTTCCCGGCGGCGATCGCGACGCGGACGACGTCGGGAAGCCATTGGTGGCGCAGCATCATCCGGGCGTAGTCGGGGCGCAGCACCGGCGCGAACAGTCGCAGCGCGTCGTCGAGATCGCCGCGTTGTTCGGCGGCCATCGCCTGTGCCGCCAGGTAGAAGTCGCAGCTCTCGCGTTCGGACGAGTTCGACGGCGAGTGCGCCTCGGCCGCTTCCAGATGGGCGCGGACGGAGACGCGTTCGTCGCGATGGCCAGCGATGAGGGCGGCGACCCCGTGCAGCAACAGGGCGGCCGCACCCGGCTCGCGCACACCGTAGAAGGTGATCGCCGGGCCGTCCTCGGTGACCGAGTCCAGTTCGGCCAGTGCCTCGTCCCAGCGCCCGGTCCAGTAGTAGTGCACGGCCGCCGAGACCTGCGGGCCGGTCGGCAGGCCGTGCCGCGCCGCGGTCTCGTACCCGGCGTGCAGCGTGGCATCGGCCTCTTCGAGCCGGTCGAGGTTCTGCAGGGTGAAGAGGCGGTTGTCGAGCAGATCGAACCGCAAGGTCGCCAGGTCGGCGTCGTGTCCGGCGGTCTCCAGCGCGGCGTCGATCGCGGTCAGCGCCCGATCGTGCTCCCGGCGGATCGAGTGCACGAGCCACAACGTCTGCTGCGCGTGCGCGGCGGGGTAGCGCTCACCCGCTTCGGCCGCCTCGGCGTGCAGGCCCCGCGCGATCCGTTCGGTCTCGTCGAGGTCGGACAGGTCTCCACGGCGGAAGTTGGCCAGCAGCGTCCGGGTACTGGTGCGCCACAGTTCCGGCATCGACGGGTCGTCCGCGGTGTCGCCGAGTGCCTCGATCGCGCCGGGCGTGTCGCCCCGGCGGTAGCGCAGCGCGGCCAGGAAATGCCGCATCTGCGCCAGATCCGCCTTGTCCACGACGGTTTTCACGGCCTCCTCGGCTTCGGCCTCGGGAGCCAGTTCGAGCCGGAAAAGCACGCGGACCAGCGCGGCGATCAGCGTCTCCCGTTGCTCCCGCGTGGGCACCGCACTGTCGAGCGCGCCGCGGAGCAGGTCGGCCGCGATATGCGGGGCGCGGTTGGACACCGCGACGTGGTTGGCGGTGAGCCAGCCCGCCAGCCACGGGTCGAACGGCACCGGCCCGGCGGCGAGCTGCTCGGCGACCCGTTTGATCGGCGCGCCCGCCCGCGCGAGCGATTCGGCGGCGCGCCGGTGCAGTTCGGCGCGGGCCGGTTCGGCGATCGCGCCGTAGAGCGCCTGCCGCTGGAACGGATGGTGGAAGGCGAGTTTGTCGCCGGCGTACTCGATGACGCCCGCGGTGGTGGCGGGCTCCAGCTCCTGCAGTACCTCCAGCGGGCTCTTTCCCGCCAGCGTGGCGATGTCCTCGACGGCGAACTCCGCGCCAAGCAGCGACGCGGTGCGCAGGATCCCGGTCGTGGCCGGGTCGAGGGTTTCCAGCGTCCTGGCCACCGCCGCCAGCAGCGACCGCGGCGCGTTTTCGGTGCCGTCCAGTGTCACCTCGGCCACGCCCGCCGTGATCCGCACCGAGCCCGACCGGACCAGGTCGTGCGCGACTTCCCTGGCGTAGAGCGGATTCCCGGCCGCGCGCCGGACCAGTGGACGCAGGCTCGGCCCGAGTTTCGCCGCGAGGATCGCCTCGAAAACGGCGGCGATGTCGTCGTCGGTCAGCACCTCGACCGGCATGATCTCGCCGTCCCTCGCCTCGACCCCGCGACGCAGCTGGGCGAGGTCCCGGCGGCCGTGCCCGGTGCGTGTGGCGGCGACCAGCAGCAACGGCAGCTGGCGGGTGGCGGCGGCCAGCCGCTGCCACAGCAGCACACTGGCCTCGTCGGCCCAGTGGAGATCGTCGATCACCAGCACCAGCGGGCCCGCCGCGCAGGTCTCGTCGACCAGTGTCAGCAGCTTGTCCACAGTGGACAGGATCGGATCGGCGGGGCCCCAGTTCCCGTGCGCGGGTTCGGCGTGCAGCTCGCCCGCCAGCTTGGCCTTGGCCGGATCCGCCGCGCCGTGGTGCACGCCGAGGCATTCCATGATCACCTGCAGCGGGAACCGTTGCTGCAGTTCGTCGGCCGCGGTCCAGGCGAGCTGGCAGCCGCGCGCCGCGGCACCGGCCAGCCCGGCGATCAGCAGCTCCGATTTGCCGATACCCGGTTCGCCTTCGAGCCAGACCGGGCGGCCGCGGCCGGCGAGCACGTCGGTGACGAAGCCGTCCAGCCGCTCGACCTGCCGGGCACGGCCGGGCAGCCGGCCATGGCCGCCGCGTTCGATCGCCTTGGCCACCGGCGGCGGCACGACCCGCACCGGAACCGGTTTCGGCGCGGTGACGGGTTTTTCGCTGCCGTCGAGGATGCGCTGGTGCAGATTCCGCAGCGGGGCACCGGGTTCGACGCCGAGTTCGTCGCGGAGGATCCGCCTGGCCTCGCGGTACGCGCCGAGCGCTTCGATCTGGCGTCCGCTCGCGTACAGGGCGCGCATGAGCGTCTCGTGCAGCGATTCGCGCAACGGATGACGCTGCACCAGCGCGGTCAGCTCGGCCACCACTTCACGGTGATCGCCGGTGCCGAGCAGGGCGGTGGCGCGCAGTTCGGCGGCGGTGAGCTGGAGTTCGGCCAGCCGGACGCGTTCCGCTTCGGCGAACGGGCCCGGTACGCCGGAGTAGGCCTCGCCGCGCCAGAGACCGAGTGCGGAGGTGAGCCGTGCGGCCGCGCCCCGCTGATCGGCGGGTGCCGCCTTGACGGCCGCGACGTCGGTTTCGAACCGGTGGACGTCGAGCGCCTCCCCGGCCAGGCGCAGCGAGTAACTCGATCCCGACGAGCCCAGGATCTCGTGCGCGTCACCGCCCGCCTTGCGGATCGCTCCGCGCAGGCCGGAGACGTAGGTGTGGACACTGCCGGTGGCGCTCGCGGGCGCCGACCCGCCCCAGACGGCCGAGATCAGCTCTCCCAGGGAGATCGCCTGGCCGTGCCGCGTCGCCAGGGTGGCGAAGACCGCGCGCTGGCGGGCGGGCCCGAGCTTCAGCTCGACGTCGCCGAGCCAGGCACGAGGCGGCCCGAGCAGCTCGACGCGCAGCCCGTTCGTCACGCCGGCTCCATTTCTCGTCATACCTCGAAAGTGGCCGGATCACTGATGTGTCCCCGCAGTTTAGGACGTCCTCGGTGCGGTCGGGTTGCGCACCCGGGCGAGCGCGTGCAGCGGCGTGCACCAGGGCTGGGTGGGCCAGGCGGGAGCGGTGTCCGTTTCGGGCAGCAGCAGGGCGGCGAGTTCACCGGTCAGCTCCTGGTGCTGCTCCTCGGTGAGATTCCGTTGGTGGGAAAGCACATTGAGTAGTTCGACGGCGGGCCCGGCGGACAGCGCGCGGACGTTGTCGAGCACCCAGCGGGGGATCCAGGGCGCGGTCAGCTCGTCGCCTGCCTGGAGCAGCTGCTCGGCGACACGATCCGCGGGGGCGCCGGAGTCCGCCATGGTCGTGGCGATCTCCTGGTGCAGCACGGCGCGGATGGCGGGCGGGGTGTTCGCGGCGAACACCGCTCGAATGAGCGGGACGCGGAACCGCAGGCGTTCCCCGCCGGCCTCCAGCACATGCGCCGCGAGCGCCTCGTCGACCGCGTCGGTGAGCGACCGCGGTTCGCGGCCGGTGATCCCCGCCAGGTCCGAGACGGTGAACGACGAGCCGAGCAGCGCGGCGGAATTCAGCGTTCGCTTGCACGGCACGGAAAGCGTGGCGAGATGATCCTCCACCACGGCCGCGAGCCTGCCGTGCGGCGTGGTGTCCGGCTCGTGGCCGTCGGCGAACCCGGCGAACAGTTCGCGCAGATAGGCGGCGTTCCCGGCGGTGTACTCGGTGGCGAACCCGAGGAAGTCCTCACCTGGATCCCTGGCCAGGGTCTCTTCGGCGAGCGCGGCGACGGCCTGGCCGTCGAACGGCGGCAGCGGGACGATCTCGCCGTCGAACTCCGAGCGGAGGAGGTCGAGCGTCCGGCGCCGGGGGAGCGGGCGCGCCGAGCCGATCAGCAGCAGCGGCAGGTGCGCGGTGAGCCGGTGCAGCCGCTGCCAGGCGAGCAGGCTTTCCTCGTCGGCCCAGTGCAGATCTTCGAAGACGAGCACCCGCGGCCCGTCTTCGCATAATCCGGTGACCGTTTTGCCGAGATCGTCCAGCGCCTCGCCGCCGAGGCAGTCGGCGATGAGGCTCATCGGGACCGCGCCGCTCAGCTCGTCGGCCCCGGCCCAGCGCGTCCGGCTTCTCGCCGTGGCCAGCGCCTCGGCGAGGAACGCGCTCTTGCCGCTGCCCGCTTCGCCGTCGAGCCAGACCGTGCCGCCGCGACCTTCGTCCAGCAGGGCGGACAGATGCCGCCGAACCCTGCCGAGCTCGAACTCCCGGCCGACGAAAGCGGACGGCCGCCCGGGTACGGCCCGCGTCCGGTCCCGGGGGTGCAGTGACGGATCGTCGTCCAGGATCCGTCGCCGCAGGTCCAGCAGGTCCGGGCCGGGTTCGAGGCCGGACCGCTCGATGATCGTCTCGCGGGCGCGGTCGAACGCTGCCAGTGCCTCGGCCCGCTTCCCGGACCGGAACAGGGCGGTGATCAGCATGCGGTGCAGGCCTTCGCGCAGCGGATGGCGCTCGACCAGCACGGCGAGCTCGCCCACGAGGTCGTGGTGGCCGCCGAGCCGCAGGGTGATCTCGGCCTGGCGTTCGAGCGCGCTCAGCCGGAGTTCGTTCAGGCGGGCACGCTCGGTCTCGGCGAACGGGCCGGGGATCCCGTCGAGCGCGGAACCCCGCCACTGCCCGAGCGCGGACCGCAGGGACTCCAGCTCCCGCTGGTGCGCGCCGTCGAGCCGGTGCGCGCGGGCACGGTCCAGCTCGGCCTCGAAAACGTGCACGTCGACCTGCTGTTTCGGCAGGTCGAGACGGTAGCCGGCGCGGCTGGCGACGAGCGGTTCGCCGACCGGCTCCAGCGCGCGGCGCAACGCCGAGACGTAGTTGTACACGATGCCGGTGGCGCTGTCGGGCGGCCGCTCGCCCCAGACGGCGTCGATGATCTCCCGGCGGGAGACGAACTGGCCGGCGTGCAGCGCGAGCGTGGCGAACACCGCCTGCCGCTGGGCAGGCCCCAGCGCGATCTCGCCGTCGCCGTGGCGGGCGGGGGAACCGCCCAGCAGCCGCACCGTCAGCGAGGAAACCTCGTCCATGACCCGCCGCCTGTGCGTCCGACCGCTGAAAAAGAATGTCCCGCTCGGCGGAAATCCTAGTGGCGCCGATGTGGGATTCGCAATCAATCGGACACCCACCGTGTGGGTTTGGCCCGCCATGACCGGATTTCGCCGATCCGTGGACTGTCGGATGTCCGTTCATGTGGGTTTCCGCGCCCCGGACGAGTGGGCAGACCCGGACGTTCGCAGGGGCAAAGTGTCGTCCGGTGCTGGTGGCGGGCATGCGCGGCTGTGCATGCTGTGCCGGTGAGCCAGGATCAGGAGCTGTTCGCCGGTGATGTCCTGCTCAGTCTCGCCCAGAACGGCAGGCTGGTCCTGGACGCCGATGAAGCGGAAGCACGCGTCGCCGAGCTTCGCCGGACGCTGGCCTACGGCTACGCCCTCCTCGCCGACCCGGACTACACCGGCCCCGAGGCCAGGCTCCGCGAGCTTCTGGACGAGCTCCCCAAGTACGTCGAGGCGTTTCAGCAGGCCACGAAGTCCTTCACGCCTCGTTGAGAATTCGTGAAGAGCTCCTTCGCAGACTGTGTCCCATCCATCCGACTGGGGCCGCGTACAAGCGGAGGGGACGAAGTGGACACGGAAACCCGACAGATCACCGTGGCGGTGCACGCGCCCGATCCGATCACCACGGCGGGCCTGGCCAGCCAGCTGGGCATGCAGCAGGGGATCGACATCCGGGACTGGGAGCGGCGCGCCGAGACCGACGTGCTGGTGTTCGCCGCCGAATGCCTGACGCCGGAGATCGTGCTCTGGCTGCGGCGGCTCGCCGCCGAGGACGGCAAACCGGTGGTGCTCGTGGTGAGCCAGATCAGCGAGGCGGAGCTCGTGCCCGCCATCGAATGCCGGGTGGTGGCGGTCCTGCCGCGGTCGGCCACGACCGGCGAACGGCTGGCGCACGCGGTCCGCGCGGCCGCCACCGGCGGCGGAGTGCTCCCGCCGAGCCTGCTCGGCGAACTGCTCAAACACGTCGAACGGCTGCAGCGCGAGGTGCTCGACCCGATGGGCGTCAACACCGCCGGGCTCACCACGCGGGAGATCGACGTGCTGCGGCTGATGGCCGAGGGCAAGGACACCGTCGAGATCGCCGGTGAGCTCAGCTACTCGGAACGCAGCGTCAAGCACATCATCCAGGGCATCACCGGACGGCTGAAGCTGAAGAACCGCCCGCACGCCGTCGCGTACGCCGTTCGGGCCGGGGTGATCTAGGCGGGACTCGCGTGATCAGGCGCCGAACTCGCGTGATCCGTCGCGCGGTGCCGGTCGAGGCGTTCGGCGACGGCGGCCAGTTCGAGCGGCTGGTCGCGTTCGCGGGCCAGCCGGAGGCATTCGGCGGCGGGCTCCTCGCCGAGGCAGGCCCGGACCAGATGGCGATGCAGCAGCACCCGTCCCGTCGGCATCGCGGCGGCGAGAGCCTCCAGCGCGTCGAGTGCCTGTTTCGCCGACGCCCGGTCGTTCCTCCGCAACGCGAGGTCGGCGAGATCGGCCCAGGCGATGTCCGTGCCGACGGCGAGTCCGCGGGTGGCCTCGCGGAGACGGCTGGCGGCGCGGCCGGTCTCACCCATGGCGATGTCGACGCGGGCTTCCGCGATGTCGAGCAGATGCGCCAGTGTCGGTGCCGTGGCGCGGGCGGCGGTGAGCAGCTCCCGTGCCTCGGTGGGCCGTCCCTGTGCCAGCAGGACCGACACGGCCGACAGACACATCGCGGACGAGCCGATGTCGTAGCCGCGCCGCGAACGGTCGGCGACGGCCCGGCGGGCGAGGTCGATCGCCGGACCGGGCCTGCCGCGCATGGCCGCGAGCATCGACCGTTCGCTGTCCCGCAGGCCGGATTCGGGGAAGGCCTCGTCGGCAAGCAGCTTCTCGGCGCGTGCCCGTTCGCCCAGCACCAGCAACGCGGAGACGTACGAGGCGATCTGGTCGTTCAGGTACCGCGGTACCGTCCTCGACGGCCACCGCTCGCGCTCGGTCAGACTCGCGCCGAACCGCGCGGAACGGCCGTCCCAGAGCTCGGCGAGGCCGCGGAAGAGCTCGCCCAGCATGGCGGAAGCCGCCGGCCCGGCGCGCCAGGAATCGTTCTCCGCCAGCAGTTCGGCCGCTTCCGTCCACCGGTCCCGCAGGCACAGCGCGATCGCGCCCGAGACCATCGAGTCGGCTTCCACGCGTGCCATCCTGAGCGGCCGGGACGGTGGCGACCTGCCGAGTGGCCGGGGTCGGCCCGTTTGGACGCGGGGTCCGCCCGAACGCCGTCAGACCGCCAGCGGACCGAAGACGAGCGTGCCCGGCGCCTCCGCGTCGTCCCCCGCCCAGAACTCCAGCCACAGCGCGGCGAACTCGTCACGGGACAGCATTCCGTCGCCGTCGGAGTCCAGCAACGGGAAGGTGGCGTCGGTGTCGGTGGGGCACCCGTTCCACACCTCGATCAACTGGTGGTATTCCGCCGCGGAGATCAGCCCGTCGCGGTTCTCGTCGACCGCTTCGAACATCGCGTCGGCCGTGGCGGTCACGGCCTCGGGCGTGTCCGGGAGCTTGTCGACCACCAGCAGCACCTCGTCGAGGGAGACCTTGTCGTCGCGGTTCAGATCCGAGGCCGCCAGCAACGTCGTCCACCAGCTCAGCATGATGCCGGTCAGCCGCCGTTCGTCGCCAGGGCCGCGCCGCCGCGCCCAGCGGTCGGCCAAGGCCTGGAAGTCTTGCTCCTCAAGGAAACCGTCGCCGTCGACGTCCATCGCGGCGAAGACCCCCGACACCTTGCGCCGTTGCAAGTCGCTTGCCATGCGTCCGAACGATAGAACCGGGCACGGTGGGGGAACAGCGGCCATTCAGGGGCCCGGGGAGCCACGATCGAGGGACGGCCGCTCACGCACGGCAGGCGCGCGCCACCAGGGATAGGGCAGGCCGAACAGCCTGTTGATCAGCACCGCGAGCAGCGCGATGAGGGCCACGCCCACCAGGACCGCGGCGAGCTGCGGAGCGGTGTGCAGCAGGCCGAGCGCGATGATCAGGGTGGTGGCCCCGGCGGGCGGATGGGGGATCTCCAGCGCGGCCATCGCGGCGCACGTGAGCCCCAGCGCGATCGCGGCGGCCCCGATCCTGGCCCACGACGGATGCGTCAGGTCAGGGGCGGCCGACAGCAACCCGGTGGCCGCGAGACCGGTGAGCCCAGCCACGACACCGGCCAGATGTCCGAGCACCGTGTTGCGCGGGCTGGCGGCGGGTGCCCGCGGGCTCGTGAACACCAGGAACGCGGTGGGCCCGAGCGAAGGGAACAGCAGGGGAGCGCCGGAAAGGATCGCGCAGAGCCCGATGAACACGATGCAGCCGAACGAACCCAGCCCGGCGTAGACGGTGCGGCGGATCCGGGTCATTCCCAGCCACGGCGCGGTTCGCGGGTGCCGACGCCGCCGGGGGCGCGGTGCCGGTAGACCACGTACGGGCGGAGCAGGTACCGCACCGGCGCGCTGAAAGCGTGCACCAGCCGGGAAAACGGCCACAGCGCGAACAACACCATGCCCAGCGCGACATGCAGCCGGTAGTCCAGCGGTGCCGACGCCATCAGCTCCGGCTGGGGATCGAGCAGCAGGATGCCGCGGAACCAGGGCGCGACCGTCTCGCGGTAGTCGTAGCCGCCGCGGACGCCGTTGTCGACCACAGTGGTCGCCAGCCCGGCGAACATCACCAGCACGAGCACCACGTACATGTACCGGTCGCTGACCGAGGTGGCGCCGCGCACCGCCGGCACCCGGATCCGCCGCCACAGCAGCAGACCGAGCCCGCCGAGCGCGACCAGCCCGGCGAGGGTGCCCATCCCGAGCGAGACCAGGTGATAGCCGTGTTCGTCGAGTCCGGCGAATTCGGTGACACCCTTCGGCACGAGGAGGCCGAGCACGTGGCCGCCGATGACCATCAGCAGCCCGACGTGGAACACCGGACTGGCCACGCGCAGGAGCTTGGCCTCGTGGAGCTGGCTCGACCTGGTGGTCCAGCCGAATTTGTCGTGCCGGTAGCGCCAGATCGTGCCGAACACCAGCAGCACGATCGACGCGTAGGGCGCGGCGCCCCACAGCAGCAGGTCCAGTCCGGAACTCATCGGCCACCTCCGGCGCCGGTGGGGAACGGGTCGAGGCCGACCAGCTCGGCCGGCGGTTCGGCGGGCAGCGGCGCGGGGACGGCGGGCAGCGTGGCCAGCACCGCCGCGACGGCGTCGCGATACGGGGTGTCCATAGTGGACATGTTGCGGTGCAGGAGTTCCAGCGCGGGATGAAAGCGGGTGAGCACCTGGGTGGCGGCGCCGGGGCCGGCCGCGGCGGCGAACTCCAGGATGACGGGCAGGAAGTCCGGTAACTCGTTCTCGGCCGGCGCGAAGCCGTGGGTGCGGTAGAACCGGCGCAGGGCGGCCAGTGTCTCGCCGCGCCGCCGGGTGTCGCCGTCGAGGAACCAGCTCAGATGCAGGGTCCGCCGGGGTTTCCGGTCGAAGACCTCGATGTAGTGCGACGCCAGCTCGCGGGGATCGCCGTGTTCGAGATAGGCGACCGTGCGGCCGAGTTCGCCGTGGCCGGGGCCGGTGGTCTCGTCGAGGCAGGCGCGCAGCAGGCCGAGTTTGCCGAGGACGGCTTCGTCGGGATATTGCAGGCACCAGCCGGCGATCTGGCGCAGGGCCGCGATGTCCCGCGTGGCACGGGGACGGAGGAGTTTCACCGGCCCTGCCCCCGCAACGTCGGGAAAAGCGCGTCCGGCCGGGCGCCGTCGTCCCAGCTGACCAGGTCCACTGTGGACTCACCGCCGCCCATGCCCGGTCCGCCGTCGACGTCGAGGCTGCACCGGGTGGCGATACCCTCCAGATCGTGGGCCTGCCCGATACCCGCGGTGGGGATGACGTACCGCTCGTCGTACTTCGCCAGCGCGAGCAGCCGGTGCATGGCGAAGATCTGCTCACCGGTGAGGCCGACGGAAGCGGGGATGTCCTCGTCGGTCTCCTGCCCGAGGTTCACCGCCCGCAGGTAGGACCGCATCGCGGCCAGCCGCCGCAGCGACCGCCGGACCGGCGCGGTGTCCCCGGCGGTGAACAGTTCGGCCAGGTACTCCACCGGGATGCGCAGGGCGTCGATGGCGCCGAACAGATTGTCGCGGTGTTCGCCGTCGTGGCCGCTTCCGCTGACCGCGTCGACCACCGGCGACAGCGGCGGGATGTACCAGACCATCGGCATCGTGCGGTATTCCGGATGCAGCGGCAACGCCAGCCGGTAGTCGTGGATCAGCTGGTACACCGGCGAACGCCGGGCCGCGGTGAGCCAGTCGTGCGGGACGCCCGCCACCTCGGCGGCCCGGATCACGGCGGGATCGCGCGGGTCGAGCAGCAGATCGAGTTGCGCCGGGTAGAGGTCGTGCTCGTCCTCGACGGACGCGGCCGCGGTGACCTTGTCGGCGTCGTAGAGCAGGACGCCGATGTAGCGCAGCCGTCCGACGCAGGTTTCCGCGCACACCGTCGGCTGCCCGGCCTCCACCCGGGGATAGCAGAAGGTGCACTTCTCGGCCTTGCCGGTCTTGTGGTTGAAGTACACCTTCTTGTACGGGCAGCCGGTGACGCACATCCGCCAGCCGCGGCACTGGTCCTGGTCGACCAGCACGATCCCGTCCTCCGCGCGTTTGTACATCGCGCCGGACGGGCAACTGGCCACACAGGACGGATTGAGACAGTGCTCGCAGATCCTCGGCAGGTAGAACATGAAGCTCTGCTCGAACTCGAACTTGATCCGGATGCCGAGTTCCTCGCGCAGTTTCTCGGCGATCGGGTCCTTGACGCCGTGTTCGGTGGATCCGCCGAGATCGTCGTCCCAGTTCGGCCCCCAGGAGGGCTGGGTGGGTTCGCCGGTGATGGCCGACCGGGGCGCGGCGGTGGGCACGTCGTCGCCCAGCGGCGCCTCGATCAGGGTGGCGTAGTCGTAGGTCCACGGCTCGTAGTAGTCGGAGATCTCCGGCAGTTCCGGGTTGGCGAACAGTTTCGCGAGCTTGGTCAGGCGCCCGCCCGCGCGGAGCCGCAGCTTGCCCTTCGCCGTCCGCTCCCAGCCGCCCTTCCAGCGCTCCTGATCCTCGTAGCGGCGCGGATATCCTTGCCCCGGCCGGGTTTCCACGTTGTTGAACCAGGCGTACTCGGTGCCCGCCCGGTTCGTCCAAGCCTGTTTGCAGGTCACCGAACAGGTGTGGCAGCCGATGCACTTGTCCAGGTTCATCACCATGGCCAGCTGTGCCATGACCCGCATCAGTAACGCACCTCCTGGGAACGGCGGCGGATCACGGTGACCTCGTCGCGCTGGTTGCCGGTGGGGCCCAGGTAGTTGAAGCCGAAGGAGAGCTGGGCATAGCCGCCGATGAGATGGGTGGGTTTGAGCAGCAGCCGGGTCAGCGAGTTGTGCGTGCCGCCGCGTTTCCCGGTGGCCTCGCTGCGCGGCACGTTCACCGCCCGGTCCTGTGCGTGGTAAAGGAAAACGGTGCCCGCCGGCATGCGATGGGAGACGATCGCGCGGGCCACCACGACACCGTTGCGGTTGACCGCCTCGATCCAGTCGTTGTCCTTCGCTCCGATGGCCTCCGCGTCGGCCGGGCTCATCCAGATCCCCTGTCCGCCGCGGGAAAGGGTGAGCATGTGCAGGTTGTCCTGGTAGGTCGAGTGGATCGACCATTTGCTGTGCGGGGTCAGATAGCGCACGGTGACCTCGGTGGAATCGCTGGAGAGATACTGCGCACCCAGCGGCGGCCGGTAGACCGGCAGCGCCTCGCCGAGTTCGTGCATCCAGTCGTGGTCGAGGAAGAAATGCTGACGGCCGGTCAGGGTGTGCCACGGTTTCCCGTGTTCGACGTTGATCACGAACGCCGAATAGCGCCGTCCTCCGCTCTCGCTGCCGGACCACTCCGGGCTGGTGATCACCGGCGCCGGACGGGACCGGGTGTCGGCGAACGTGATCTTCTTGCCCTCGTGTTCGGCGGAAAGATGCGCCAGTTCGGTGCCGACACGCTTCTCGAGTTCGCGGAAGCCCTGGGTGGCCAGCCGTCCGTTGGTGGTGCCCGAAAGCGCGAGCACGGCGTCCGCCGCCTTGATGTCGGTGTCGATCAACGCCTGGCCCTGTGCGGCGCCTGTCCTGGCGACGCCGTTCTTCGCACGTAGCCAGTTCACTTCCTCGCCGACGTCGTAGGTGATGCCTTTGCTGGTGGCGCCCAGCTTCTCCAGCAGCGGCCCGAGCGTGGCCAGTTTCGCCGCCACGGCGGGATAATCGCGTTCGACGACGGTCAGCCGCGGCATCGTGACACCGGGGATCGGTTCGACGTCGCCGTCGCGCCAGTCGCGGACGACCCCGCCCGGCTGCGCCGTCTCACCCGGGGTGTCGTGCGTCATCGGTGTGGCGACAAGGTCTTTGCGTACGCCGAGATGCCTTTCGGCGAGCCGGCTGAACCGTTCCGCGATGGTGTGGAACGCCTCGAAGTCGGTGCGGGTCTGCCACGGCGGATCGACGGCGGCGTTGAACGAATGCACGAAGGGATGCATGTCCGTCGACGAGAGGTCGTGCTTTTCGTACCAGGTCGCGGCGGGCAGCACGAGATCCGCGAACAGGGTGGTGCTGGTCATCCGGTAATCGATCGCCAGCATGAGATCCAGCTTGCCGACGGGCGCGGTGTCGTGCCATTTCACGGATTTCGGCCGCGCGTCCGGCGGTGCCTCGTCGCCACGCAGGTTCGCGTCGGTGCCGAGCAGATGGCGCAGGAAGTATTCGTGCCCCTTGGCCGACGAGCCGAGCAGGTTGGACCGCCACACCGTGAGCACCCGCGGCCAGTTCTCCGGCGCGTCCGGATCCTCGGCGGCGAAGCCCAGCTTCCCTTCGCGGAGCTGGGCCGTCGCGTGCCGGACGGGGTCGAGCCCGGCTTCCTCGGCCTCGTCCACGAGATCGAGCGGGTTGCGGTCGAAGGTGGGGAACGACGGCATCCAGCCCAGCCGCGCCGACTGCGCGAGGGTGTCCGCGGCGCTAGTGCCGGCGAGTTTCCCTTGTGCCAGAGGGGAAGCCAGTTCGTCGTTGCGCAGCGCGTCGTAACGCCATTGGCCGGTGTGCAGGTACCAGTAGGCGGTCCCGATCATCTGCCGGGCGGGCCGCACCCAGTCCATCGCGCCCGCCAGGGTCTGGTGCCCGGTCAGCGGCCGCACCTTCTCCTGCCCGACGTAATGCGCCCAGCCGCCGCCGTTGCGGCCCTGGCAGCCGGTCATCGTGAGCAGCGCCAGGAAGGACCGGTAGATGGTGTCGGAGTGGAACCAGTGGTTGGTGCCCGCGCCCATCAGGATCATGCAGCGGCCGCGGGAGGCCTCCGCGGTCTCGGCGAACTCCCTGGCGATGCGGGTGACGCGATCGGCCGGGACCGAGGTGATCTCCTGCTGCCACGCCGGGGTGCACGGCTCCGCCGGATCGTCGTAGCCGGACGGCCATCGGCCGGGCAGATCGCCGCGCCGCACACCGTACTGCGCCATCAGCAGGTCGAACACCGTGGTGACCAACCGCCCACTCTGCTCCACGGCGGGCACCCCGCGTCGTAGGACACCCTCCGCGTCGAAGCGGGGAAGGAGCACCTCGACACCTTGGTGAGCCGGATCGGCGAGCAGGCTCAGCCGCGGTACGACGTCGCCGAGGTCGAGGTTCCAGCGGCCCTGGTCGTGCTCGTTCCAGCGGAAGCCGACGGAGCCGTTGGGCACGACCGGTTCGCCGGTGCGGTCGTCGACCAGCACGGTCTTCCAGTCCGGCTCGGCTCCGGCGTCGCCGAGGTCGGCGGCGGTGAGGAACTTCGACGGGACGTACGCGCCGTCCCGCTCGGTCAGCGTGACCAGGAAGGGCAGGTCGGTGAAGCGGCGGACGTAGTCGGTGAAGTACGGCACCTGCCGGTCGGCGAAGAACTCGGTGAGGATCACGTGCCCCATGGCCATCGCCAGCGCGGCGTCGGTGCCGGGATGCGGGGCCAGCCACTCGTCGGCGAACTTGGTGTTGTCGGCGTAGTCGGGGGAGACCACGACGACCTTCTGGCCCCGGTACCGTGCCTCGGCCATCCAGTGCGCGTCCGGTGTCCTGGTCACGGGGACGTTGGAACCCCACATCATCAGGTACGCGGCGTCCCACCAGTCCGCGGATTCCGGCACGTCGGTCTGGTCGCCGAACACCTGCGGCGAGGCCACCGGCAGATCGGCGTACCAGTCGTAGAACGAAAGCATCGGAGCGCCGATCAGCGCCATGAACCGGGACCCGATCGCGTGCGAGACCATCGACATCGCCGGGATCGGCGAAAAACCGGCGACCCGGTCCGGGCCGTACCGGGAAATGGCGTGCACATGCGCGGCGGCGGCGATTTCCGCGGCTTCGTCCCAGCTCACCCGGACCAATCCGCCCTTTCCCCTGGCCCGCTGATAAGAAAGCCTCTTCATCGGGTCGTCCATCACCGACGCCCAGGCGACGACGGGATCACCGTGCTGTTTCAGCGCGGCGCGGTACATTTCCACCAGTACGCCTCGCGCGTACGGGAAACGTACCCTGGTCGGCGAGTAGGAATACCAGGAAAAGGAGGCGCCGCGCGGGCAACCGCGTGGTTCGTACTCCGGTTTGTCGGGGCCGACGGAGGGATAATCGGGATCCTGGCTCTCCCAGGTAATGATCCCGTCCGAGACGTACACGTTCCAGCGGCAGGAACCCGTGCAGTTGACGCCGTGCGTCGACGGGACCACCTTGTCGTGGCTCCAGCGATCGCGGTAGAACACGTCGCCTTCCCTGCCGCCGGTGAGATGTACGGAACTCTCCGCGCGGGTGAGATAACGGCCGAGGCGCAGCAGTGCGGTGGTGGCCGCGCCTTCCTCGTGGTGGATTCCCGAGCCGTTTCCGTTGGCTTTTCGTGGCGAGCGCACGCTCGCGACCTCCCGACTTAAGTCGTGAATGAGGCAGACAGCGCGAACAGGACGTGCCTAGTCTGTCCGGAGAACGCTTGCGATGTTAGCGGCATCGCGCACCGGTTGTCTTTGCGCGAAGGTGATCATGGCCGCCGATCACTCGAAAAGACCAGCAAGTAAATGTCTTGGTAATGGCCGGGTAAGTGTGGGTAGAAATTCGATTGTTCCGTTCGGTCGGGCGATCGAAATATGCGCCTTTCGTTGTATTTCCGGAACCGGATGCCGCGGCGGGTACCGTATGTACCCGTCAGGAGGTGGAGCATGACAGCCGGAATCGAGCGGGCGGCGCACGCCTACTGCCCGGTCTGCAACCCGGACCCCGGCCTCGGCGAGCCGGTCACCGCGCTCTGCGGAGCCACTCATCCGTACTGGGGCCGTCGTGAGCGGCCGGTGAACAACTGCCCGGTCTGTGAAGCCGTCGTAGCCAGGACGGAGTACCCCTGTGGTCACACTGGTGCCGAGAGGTGACGTGTCGCGCGCCGCGGTGAGACCGCCGTTTTCGGAGCCGCGGTGTAGGGCGTCCGGGACTGATCTCGGGCCCCGGTACGGTCCGGGACATGGAGTTCCGGGATTTCGGCGGCATCAAGGTGCGGCGGCCTTCGGTCGAGCGTGACGACCTCGGCAGCGAACCCGCCGTGTTCGGCGGCGATTTCGATTTCGACACCGTCCATCTGGACGGCGGTGAGCAGGACGGTGCCCGCGGGGGCGGCGAGATCGCGCGCTCCCTCGTCTCGGAGGTGAGCCTGGCGAACGCCCGGCTGGACAGGTTGACGCTCTCCGACGTCGTCCTCGAAGGCGTCGACCTGTCCAACGCGGCCATTCGCGAGTTGTCGGCCCGCCGGGTCGAAATCCTGCGCTGCCGGGCGATCGGGCTCGGGGTGGCGATCACCTCCGCCACCGATCTGTACGTCGAGAACGCGCCGTTCGACTACGCCTCGGTGACGGTCGAGCGGGTGAAGGGCGCGGTCGTGTTCTCCGGATGTTCGTTCCGGGAGACGGTGTTCTCCGGCGACCTGTCCCGGCTGACGTTCCTGGACTGCGACTTCACCGAAACCGAATTCGCGGCGACCGCCGCGGTGGGCTGCGATCTGCGCGGCTCGCGCCTGTCCGGTGTCCGCGGTCTGCTGACCCTGCGCGGCGCGAAGATCACCGGTGAACAGGCCGTCTCGGTCGCGGGCATCCTCGCGGCCGAGAGCGGCTTGTCGGTTTCGCCTTGAGCGGAACGGGGCACGCGGGCCCCGGCCCGATGTCACGATGATCGTATGGCGGACATCCTCCCTTTCCAGCAGAAGCGTCCCGAACCGGCACCGCTGTGGCGTGACGTGCTGGGCCGGAGCCTGCGCGCCGCGAGGGAGGAACAGGGCGGCCGCCTCGTCGACGTCGCGGAACGCGCCGGGATCTCGCCGCAGTACCTGTCCGAGATCGAGCGCGGCCGCAAGGAGCCGTCGAGCGAGATGATCGCTGCGGTCACCGGCGCGCTCGGGCTCGACCTGGCGGACCTGCTCTTCGGGATCGCGGGCACGATCAGCCGGGGCGGCAGCACGGGCCTCGCGGTCGGCCGTCGTCCGCGAGGGCCGGTGCTCATGGCCGCCTAAGCCCTGAGGTCACGACCACCTGTACCGAACGGTGGCTTCGCGTGCTTGATCGGACGGCACGTGTGATCCGACGGACGACACACGTGACCAGGCGGACGGCACACTCGCGGTGAAGGCATCGCCGCGAGTCGTCCGTCCGGACACGCGTGTCGTCCCTCCGCTCACGTGTGTCGTCCAACCAGTCACGCGAGACCGCCACTGGGCATCCGCGCAAACTTGCCGAGTCCCTAAGCCCGTTCGTCCAGGACGCGGTCCGCCAGCCCGTAGGCGACGGCGCCCGCCGCGTCGAACACACGGTCCCGGTCGGTGTCGTGACGCAGATCCGAGACGGCACGGCCGGTATGGGCGGAAAGGATCTCTTCCAGCTGCGTCCGCACCCGCACGACCTCGTCGGCCTGCAGGATGAGGTCCGGGATGGTGCCGCGACCCTGCGCCGCGGGCTGGTGCAGCACCACCCGGGTGTGCGGCAGCACGAACCGGTGCCCGGCCTCGCCGGCGGCCAGCAGGATCGCGCCCGCCGCGACCGCCTGGCCGACACAGGTCGTCGCCACCGGCGCCTTGATGAAGCGCATGGTGTCGTACAGCGCGAGCATCGCCGACGGGTCACCGCCCTCGGTGTTGATGTAGAGGTTGATCTCCTGCTCGGGGTTGTCCGCCTCCAGGTACAGCAGCTGCGTGATCAGGGCGTTCGCGACCCCGGAGTCGATCGCGGTCCCGAGGTAGATGATCCGCTCCGACAGCAGATGCGAGTACACGTCCATGATCCGCTCGCCGGCGGGGCTGCGGGAGATGACGTTGGGGATGGTGTAGGTGCTCATTCGCCCGCACCCCTTTCCGTGCCGAGGCCGAGTTTGTGGGTGCGGACGGGGACGATCTGGTCGAGGCTTTCGACGATGTGGTCGATGAAGCCGTATTCGCGGGCCTGCTCGGTGGTGAACCAGCGATCGTGCAGCGAATCGGCGAAGATCCGGTCGATGGGCTGCCCGGTGTCGTCGGCGATGAGCCCGAGCACGGTGTCGCGTGTGTAGCGCAGATCGTCCGCCTGCACCTCGACCTCGACGGCCGAGCCGCCGATACCGGCCGAGCCCTGGTGCATCAGGATCCGTGCGTGCGGCAGGGCGAACCGTTTGCCCGGCGTGCCCGCGGAAAGCAGGAACTGCCCGGCGCTGCACGCCAGCCCCAGCGCCAGGGTGGCGACGTCGCACGGCACGAGCCGCATCACGTCCCGGATCGCCAGCATCGAGGGGACCGAACCGCCCGGCGAATGGATCCACAACGCGATGTCCTTGCGCGGATCCTCGCTCGCGAGTGACAGCAGCTGGGTGGTGAGGACCGTCCCGTTGTCGTCGTCGAGCGCACCGTCGAGGACCAGGACTCGCTGGCTGAAGAACCTTTCCCGTTGCCGTTGGTCGAAGAGTGGCTGCTTCTCGTTGTCGGTCATGCCCCGACCATGCCGCCGGGGCCCGGCCGCCCGCCGCTTTCTCTGCTGTGAGCGGATCAGCCCACAGCAGGGCGTTTCGCCGGGACCAACCACACGCCGATGATCAGCGCGGCGGCGAAGACGAGGGCGACGAGATCGAGGACGCGCCCCGGATACAGGGGGAGGCCCAGGTATTCCCGTTCGCCCAACGTCTGCAGCAGGAGCAGGCTGAGCAGCGTCAGCCCCGCGCCGACGGTGGTCATGACCTGTCCCCGGCGGACCCTGGCGAACAGGAGGCCGCCACCGGCCACCGAGAACACACCGGCCAGGATGAGGCCGACCTGGCAGAGCAGGAGCGGCACCCAGTGCCCGTCCAGCAGGTACGCGTGGTGGACCATCATCGCGTCGGTCAGCACGTAGAAACCGAACACGATCCCCGCCACCCCCGCCAGGATCGCGGGCACCGAAGGCATGCTGAGCCCGGGAGAAGGCGGCCGCGGTACCGGCGTTTCGATCCCGTTCGCGGCCTGGGCCAGCAACGGGAGGGCGACGTCCGGCAGCATGCGCGCCTGTGGGGCTTTCGCCAGCATCCCGCGAAGGACGTCCGCGAGCGGGCCGGGTGTCCGGTTGACCGGTGGCTGCTCGTTGACCACGGCGTACAACGTGGCCGCGACGTTCGCCCGCTGGAAGAAGTTCCCGCCCTCGCTCGCGCTGAGCAGCGTCACGCCGAGCGACCAGAGATCGGAATGGGGCGTGCCTTCGTGCCCCGCGATCGTTTCGGGGGCGAGGAAGGCCGGAGTGCCCGCCGGATCCAGTGCCTTGGCGATCCCGAAGCCGGTCAGCTTCACGGCGCCGTCGAGACCCACCAGGATGTTCGCGGGCCGGACGTCCCCGTGCACGACGCCCGCCGTATGCGCGGCGGCGAGCGCGCCGAGCACCCTCCCGCCGATGTCGGCCACGAACCGCGGCGGCAGCGGACCCGCGGCGGCGAGATCCTCCAGGGTCCGTCCCTCCACCGGGTCCATCACGATGAACGCGGTCCCGTCCGCGACCACGACATCGCGGACGGGCACCACCGACGGGTGATCCACCGCGACACGGGCTTCGCGCTGGAGCCGCTCGGCGACGGCGGGCTCGTGGGTGGGAAGCCGCAGTTCCTTGATCGCGACCTCGGCGCCGTCCGGGCCGTCCTCGCCGCGCCAGAGCACGGCCGTCCCGTCGTCGGCCAGCTTCTCGAGCAGCGTGTAGCGCTCGGCGATCGTGCTGAAAACTGTTGTCACGGTGGGGACGCTAACCAGGGCTCATGACAAAACGATGAAATGGCCGTTCATCCATAAAGGACCGGCTCGGCTGGATATATTCACAGTCATGCTGACCTTGGCGGCACTGGTCGAGGACCCGGCCCTGGAACTGAGCGTGGTCGTCCCCGGCCACGACGGAGCGCTGGCCGGGCAGGTGTTGTGGGTGCACAACACGGAGCTCCCCGATCCGGGCCCGTACGTGCGCGAACACGAGGTCGTGCTGACCAACGGCCTGTGGCTGGACCGGGTCGATCCGGCGGAGTTCGTCGCGAGGGTGGCCGGCGCCGGAGCGGCGGGGATCATCTTCGGCCTGCGCGTGGAACAACGGGACACCCCTCCCGCGCTCGCCGACGCCTGCCGGGAAGCCGGGTTGCCGCTGCTGGAGATCTCGGTAGCGGTGCCGTTCACCGCGGTCACCCGCGCGGCCGCGGCGATCCAGGCCACCGACCGGCAGAACGCGCTGATGTCGTTGGTGCGCCGAGGCGACGAGCTGACGTCCGCACTGTCGAGGGGCGCGGGCGCGTCCGGGGTGCTCGCGGTCCTCCGCCGCGAGCACGAGCTTCCGCTGGCGGTCGTGGACCGGATGGGCCGGGAGCTGGCGTCGGCCGGCGCCGAGCTGGACGCCGGGCAGACGCGTGCCGCGGCCGAGGCGCTGGCAGGCCATCCACCGCCGCTGGAGGCGGATCTCGGCGCGGGCACGCGGGCGGCGTTGTTCCCCGTGGGCGCGATCGGCGACGCGGACGCCGCCCTGTTGTGCCTGCGTCCCGCGGCGGAGCTGACGCCCGGCGAGCGGGACGCGCTGGAGCAGACCGCCCGCTACCTCAGCCTGGAGGTGGCCCGGCACCAGGCGGTGCAGGCGATCGAGATGCGGTTCGCCGTCGAACTGCTGGACATGGTGCTCTCCGGGGCGCAGCGTGCCGCGGAGGTGCCCGGCAGGTTGCGCGCCTTCGGGGTCGATCCGGACGGGCCGCTGGCGGTGATCGCGCTGGCGTTCGCGGGTGAGGAAACCGCGACCCCGCCCGGGATGGCGGAGGCCGTGACGGATTTCCTGCTGGCGGACGGGTTGCCCGCGGTCGTGGCGGCGGGCAGCCAGGACGTCGTCGCGGTGCTGCCGTTCCGTTCGGGCAGGCAGTCTCCCGCCGCCTTCGCGCCGCGGCTGGCGGCGTCGGTGTCGCACCGGCTCTCCGGTGGGCGCGTGGTCGTCGGGCTCGCCGACCCGGTGCCGGGCGCCGCCGAACTGCGGACGCCGTTGTCGCGCAGCCGCGAGGCCTGCCGGGTGCTCCGGGGCAGGCGCGGCGGGCCGGTCGCGGCGAGTTTCGCCGAGCTGGGCAGCTACCGGCTGCTGCTGGAGTCGCACGACGAGCAGTGGCGGCACACCTTCGCCGACGCCCTGCTCGGCCCGCTGCGCGAGCACGACCGCGTCCGCGACGGCGAACTGGAGACCACCTTGCGGGCGTTCCTCGACCACGACGGCCAGTGGGCGGCCACCGCCGCAGCGCTGTACGTACACGTCAACACCTTGCGGAACCGGCTGGCCAAGGTCACCGAGCTGACCGGTCGCGACGTCGGGCGGACCGCGGACCGGGTCGACCTGTTCCTGGCCTTGGAGGCGGCTCAGTCGGGATAGACCGCGGGGTCGGCTTCGAGGCGCCGCAACGGTTCCACGGGCAAGGCGGGGTCGGCCAGCGCCGCGGCCGCCACGTCGCGGCACCGGGCGAACCGGACGTCGCCGAGGCCGAGCCCGAACTCGATGAGCGCACGCACGGCCTCCAGCCGTCCCGGCCTGCCCGAAAGGAACGGGTGCAGGCACAGGTTGAACAGGCATCGATAGCGGCGCATCGCGTCCAGCTCGGCGCGCCACATCTCCAGCACCCGCACCGGCGAGGTGATCACGGAGCCGACCTGGGGCGCCGGAAGGAACGCGTACTGTTCCCAGTCGTCGAGCGACCAGTGCACCGGCAGTTCGGCGATCCGGCCGGCCCCGGTCTCGATCAGGTACGGCCGGTCGTCGGCCATCAGCGACGAGTCGTAGCTCAGCCCGTGTTCGGCCACCAGCGCCGGAGTGTCCCAAGTGGACTCCCAGCCGGCCGCGCGATGACCGCTGATCTCGATGCCCTGTGCGGCGAACACCGCCATGCCCCGTTCGAAATCGGCGCGCTGTTCGGCGGCGGTCATCGCGGTCGGCGGACGGTGGCTGTAGGAGTGGTGGGCCACCTCGTGCCCGCGCTCCACGATCGTGGCGGCGAGGCCGGGCCGCTGTTCGGCGACCCAGCCCGGCACGAAGAACGTCGCGGGCACGGCCAGCTCGTCGAGCAGGCCGAGGATGCGCGGCACGCCGACCCGGGGCCCGTACGCCTGATGGGACATCGTCGACAGATGGTCCGCGTAGCCCCGTCCTCGGGCGAGGATCGGGGATTCCGCGTCGACGTCGAAGGTCAGGGTCGCGACCGCGGCCGCGCCGCCGTGCCAGTTTGCTTCCGTCACGCCTGCCGACTCTCCCGCCAACGGCGCGCGTTCGCCACCGTGACCGTCGGCGAGACCATCGCCCGGTCGAATTCGGCCAAGGGCTGTGCCGCGGCGACACGGGCGGGCAGATCGGGGTTGGCCAGCGCGCCGTGCCCGAGCGACAGCAGGTCGGCGTGCCCGCCGGTGAGCACCTCCTGCGCCTGCGCGAGGTCGTGCATCCCGCCGTTGGCGATCACCGGCAGCCCGGTGACCTTCCTGGCGAGCGCGGTGATCGTGCCGCCGTCGGCCAGCTTCGCCGTCTCCAGCCAGTTCCTGCCCTCGCTGGCGATGTGGAGATACTGCGCGCCGGCCTCGGCGACCGCGGCGAAGATCACCTCGGCGTCGTCGCGGCCGCCGGGCCAGCGATAGGTGAAGTCGTTGACCTTCGTCTGCGACAGCCGCACGCCGGTCACCAGCTCCGGCACGGCCTCGGCGACCGCGGTCACGACGCGGGCGGTCAGCCGGATCCGGTTCGCGACCGGCCCGCCGTAGGAGTCGGTGCGGTGGTTGGTGTAGTCGGTGAGGAACTGGTCGAGCAGGTACCCGTTGGCCGCGTGCACCTCGACGCCGTCGAAGCCGGCCTGGCGGGCACGTACGGCCGCGGCCGCGAAACCGTCGACGACGCCGTCGATCTCGGTGGTGGTCAGTTCGCGGGGGACCGGCCACGGCCCGGAGCCGCCGTACGCGCGCATCTTCTCCCCGCGCGGCTGGACGGCCGAAGGAGCGACGGTGTTCGAGTGGCCTTGCGCGATCGCGCCGGCGTGCATGAGCTGCGCGATCATCCGGCCACCCGCCGCACGCACTCCGGCGGTGACCACCCGCCAGCCCGCGATGTGTTCGTCCCGCGCGAGGCCCGGCTGGTTGAGGTATCCCTGGCTGGCGGCGCTGTCGGGGTAGGTGCCTTCACTGAACACCAGCCCGAAGCCGCCGCGGGCGAATTCGGCGTAGTAGTCGGCCATTTCGCCGGTCGGGGTGCCGTCCGGCCGCGCGGAGACACGGGACATCGGGGCGACGGCGTAGCGGTTGCGCAGCGCGAGGCCGCCGAGGGTGGCCGGGGCGAGCGCGGGGTGTTCGACGGTGGTCGTCATGACCGGGTTCCTCCAATGTGGACGGTTTCGATGGCGAGCGGGGAGAGTCCGGCGTCGCTGATCCGGACGAGGTCTTGCGGGCAGGCGGAGACCACGACGACGCAGTCCATCTCGGCGCGCAGGGTCACCGCGTCGCCGGGCCGCGAGGTCGCGGTGAGCCAGTTCAGGCGTCCGTCGTCGCCGACCGGGACGCGCATGAAGACGTTGATCGGCTGCGGCGCCGGGCCCGTGAAGCTCAAGCCTTCGTCTGTCAGCGCCTCACGCAGGTTCGTGGCGCAGGACCGGTGCCCCGGAGCGCCCAGCGCGGTGTACCGGGCCGGGTCGCAGGCCGGGATGAGCATGTCGTGCTCACCGGGCGAGGTGTCTTCGACCAGCGTGAGGATCGGGCGGCGCAGGTCGGTCAGGAAGGCCTCGCCGACGGCCGGGAACAGCCTGTCGACGCCGGCGCGGGTGTGCGCCGCGCTGTGGTGCTCGGTCAGTCCGGTCCCGCCGCCGTCGCGGAAGGCGAACACGTCCCCGACCTGGCCGCCGTCGACGTCGATCACCCGCACCAGATCCCCTGCGGCCACCCGGACGGCCTTGGCGGTCCCGGGTGGCACTTCCGTTCTGCTCATGTCCCCAGCAAACCGGTGCCACCCGACCTCCCGCCATGGAGAAACCTCCATGATCAAGCGTGCGAAATGGGCGAACCTCCAGGCGTAACTCGCGTGATCGAAGGCGTAACTCGCGTGATTGGAGGCGGAACAGCGTGTTACGGCCCCAATCACGCGAGTTACGCGCAAAGTTGTTTCGACTTTGACCATTTTCGGAGTACCGGGTTAGTGTTCGCCGATGGAAGACGGGGACGCGGCCGGGCTGGACTTCTGGTCGTTCGTGGCGCTGGCGAACCGGCGGCTCGCGCACGAGTACGGTTTCCGTCACCAGCTGGCGACCGAGGTGCTGCTGACCCTCAATCGCGCCTCCGACCTGGTGACCTACGACCTCGAAGCCGCGGTGCACCGGCCGCGCGGACGGTCCTGGTCGGCGTTCCGGCTGCTGTTCGTGGTCTGGCTCGCCGGACCGCTCGAACCGACCAGTGCGGCCCGGCTGACCGGGATGAGCCGGGCCGCGGTGTCGAATCTGGTCAAGACGCTGGTCGCCGAGGGGATGCTCGACCGGGCCCCGGACGAGCGCGACGGCCGGTCGGTGCGGTTGTCGCTCACCGAGGCGGGACACGAGGAGATGGTCTCGGTCTTCCGTGAGCACAACGAGCGCGAATTCGGCTGGACGAACGCGTTGACCGAGACCGAACAGCGCATCCTCGTGATGCTGCTGGGCAAGCTGATCACCAGCCGCGCCGAGTTCGGCACCCGGAGCCGCAAGTAGGCCTTCCCGTCGTCAGGAAGACCGGGCTACGCTGCCCGATGGATAGTCAAAGTGTGAACTAAATCGGCGAGGAGGAGACCATGGTGCACGGCGGACGGATTCCCGCGCTCTTCGCCGGGCTGTGCGACGACGCCGCGGTGTTCCCGCCCGGTCTGGCCCCGCTGCCGGACGCCGTCGCGGCACACGACGAGCACCTCGGCGCTTGGTACGCCGATCTCGTCGGGCCGCTGGTCATCGCCGCGACCGCGCTCGGCGACCTCGCCGAAGTGCTGGGCGACCGGGAGACCCCGCTGCCGGTCTCGGTGACCCTGCCCGGCGGACCGGCGCAGCTGGACGGCGTGAACGAGGCCGTCGCCAAGCTCCCGGTGAAACTCGCCGCGCTCGAGATCGCCGTCCCGGACGGGATGGGCCCGGACGAGGTGCTGGCCGCGCTTTCCCGCGCCACCGCGCCGGTCTTCGTCGAGATCCCGCGTGACGAGCGGCGTGTCCCGCTGCTGACCGCGCTTTCCGGCACCGGTCATCAGGCGAAGTTCCGCACCGGCGGCGTCCGGGCCGATCTGTACCCCGGCGAGGCGGAACTCGCCGCCGCGGTCCGGGCGGCCGTCGAGGCGGACGTCCCGTTCAAGGCCACCGCGGGGCTGCACCACGCCCTCCGCAACACCGATCCGGAGACCGGCTTCGAACAGCACGGTTTCCTCAACCTGATGCTCGCCACCGACGCCGTCCTCACCGGCGGCGACGCCGAAGCCGTGCTCGCCGAACGAGACGGCGCCGTCGTCGCCGAGCGGCTCCGGGCGCTGGACGCGGATCGTGTCGCCGCGGTCCGCGCGGGTTTCACGTCGTTCGGCACCTGCAGCATCACCGACCCCCTGACCGAACTGGCCGGACTCGGCCTGCTCGAGGCGCCCCGAGGAGAGGCATGACCACGATCGACATCCCCGCAGGCTCGCTGTTCGGGATCGACAACCTGCCGTACGGCGTGTTCTCCGTCGACGGCGATTCGCCACGCGTCGGCGTGCGTGCCGGCGACTCGGTCGTCGACCTGGCCGCGGCGCTCGGCGACGACGTGTTCGCCGCGCCGACGCTGAACCCGTTCATGGCGCAGGGATACGACCGCTGGGTCGCGGTCCGCGAGCGGATCCGCGACCTGGTCTCCGGCGAGGTCCCCGACGGCGCGGTCCACGCGATCGGACGGGTGACCCTGCACCTGCCGATCGAGGTCGCGGACTACGTCGACTTCTACGCCTCCGAACACCACGCCTCGAACGTCGGCAGGCTCTTCCGCCCCGACGCGGAACCGTTGCTGCCCAACTGGAAGCACCTCCCGGTCGGCTACCACGGGCGCTCCGGCACGGTCCTGGTCTCCGGTACGGACATCGTGCGCCCGAGCGGCCAGCGCAAGGCCCCGGCCGAAGCGGCGCCGGTGTTCGGGCCGAGCGCGCGGCTGGACATCGAGGCCGAGATGGGGTTCGTCGTCGGCACCGGGACCCCGCTGAACACCCCGATCACGCCGGACGACTTCCCCCGTCACGTCTTCGGCGCGGTCCTGCTCAACGACTGGTCGGCCCGTGACATCCAGGCGTGGGAATACGTCCCGCTGGGCCCGCACCTCGGCAAGAGCTTCGCGACCTCGATCTCTCCCTGGGTGGTGCCGATCCTGGCGCTCGAAGCCGCGCGGATCCCGCTGCCCGGCCAGACCGATCCGGAGCCGCTGCCGTACCTGCGCGAGAGCGACCCGTGGGGGCTCGACATCGACCTCGTCATCGAGTGGAACGGCGAAGAGGTCAGCCGTCCGCCGTTCCGCGAGATGTACTGGTCACCCGCGCAGATGCTCGCGCACCTGACGGTCAACGGCGCCTCCTCACGCACGGGTGACCTGTACGGCTCCGGGACGATCTCCGGACCGGAGAAGCGTCAGCGCGGCGCGTTCCTCGAATTGTCCTGGGGCGGCAAGGAACCGCTCACGGTCAAGGGGGAGGAGCGCACCTTCCTGCAGGACGGCGACGAGGTCGTGATCACCGGCACCGCGCCCGGCGCGAACGGCTCGCGGATCGGGTTCGGCGAGGTGCGGGGACGCGTCCTGCCGGCGAAGTGACTCAGCTGCCGGGAATCCCGTTCGGCGGCGGCGCGTCGTTCGCCGCCGAGTCGTTCGCCTCGATGGCGGCGTCGCCGAGGTCGGTCACCAGTACCGGTGTCAGATCCTTGCCGACGCCGCCTTTGAGCTCGACCACGGACATCCCGGAGATGCCCAGGTGGCTTTCCCCGGTGTAACGGAACGGCGCGAGGCCCGGTCCCTCGAACGACTTCCCGGACTGCTGGAGCACTTCGACGATCCGTTCCCGCGTCAGGTCCTTTCCGGCCGCCCGCAACGCCTGGACGAACGTGTACGCCTGCGCCATCCCGTAGATGCGGTAGTTCGTCAGGTCGCCGCCCTTGCCGTGCGCCTTCCAGACGTTCTGCCACAGCTTCGTCCACGCGTTGTCCGGCGCGTCGACACCGGGCAGGTATTCGGTGGTGACCACGCCGTCGATGAGCGACGCACCGTTGGTCACCTTGCCTTCGGAGAACCGCGCGAGCAGGGAGCCGACGAGCGCGGGATCGGAGCCGACGTTGCTGTAGAACCACTTAGGCTTGAACCCGATCTTCAGCGAAGCCAGCTGTGAAAGCGCGGTGTACGACGGAACGGTGAAGCCCAGCACCAGATCCACGCCCGCGGCCTTGAGTTTCGCGATCTGCGGCGCGATGTCGGTGTTGCCAGGCGAGTACTTCGCGACTTCCACGATCTGCTGGCCGAGGTAGCGCCGCGCGCCCTTCTCGCCGTCGCGGCCGAAGTCGTCGTCCTGGAGGAACAGGCCGATCTTGGCGTTCGGCAGGTTCTTGCGCACCCAGTCGCCGATGATCTTGCCTTCGATCTCGTAATCCGGCTGCCAGCCGAAGGTGAACGGCGCCTTCTTCGGGTCGTCGCCCCAGCGCAGCGAACCCGACGACACGAACAGGTCCGGCACCTTGGAGTTGTTCAGGAAGTCGACGACGGCGCTGTGCGTCGGCGTCCCGAGACCGCCGACCATCGCGAAGATCTCTTCCTTGAGCACCAGTTCGTTGGTGACCGAGCTGGTCGTGGTCGGGTTGTAGCCGTCGTCCTTCACCACGAACTCGATCTTGCGGCCGTGGACGCCGCCGTTCGCGTTCACGTAGTCGTAGTAGGCCTGATGCCCGCTCGGGATCTCGCTGTAGCCCGGCGCGGCGACGCCGGTCAGCGGGAAATGCGCCCCGATCTTGATGGTCGTGTCGGTGACGCCGACCGTCGACCCCTTCTGTTCGCCCTCGGGTCTGCCGCCCGCACCGCAGGCGGCGGTGACCGTCACGGCCAGGAAGACGGCCACGGCCTTGGTCCAGCGTTTCATGAACTTCGCCTCCAGTGGATGAGTTTCCGCAGCCCGCCGGCGAGGCCCGCCGGTGCGAGCAGCACGATCAGCACGGTGACCAGGCCGTAGATCAACGGCGCCAGATGCGCGGCCTGCACGTCCGTCAGGCCGAGATCCGTTCCGGCGCCGGTCACCAGCGGCGGCAGGAAGGTCAGCAGCGCGGCCCCGGCGAGCGCTCCGGTGAGGCTCCCGAGACCACCGAGCACCACCGCGGACACCAGCAGCAGCGACAGCGTCAGCGCGAAACCGCTCGGCGCCGCGAGCCGCGCGGACAACGCCATCAGCGCTCCGGCCAGTCCCGCGCATCCCGCGCTGACCACGAACGCCCGCACCCGGGTGCGGCCGAGGTCGATCCCGGCCAGCTCGGCGGCCACGTCCTCGTCGCGGACCGCCCGCCAGTCGCGTCCGACGCGACCGCGCGAGAGATTCGCCAGCAGGACGAACACGGCGATCACCGCGAACCAGGAAAGGTAAGCGAGATAACGGATCGCCGTGAGGTCCTGGCCGGTGACGAAGTACGCCGCGTCCGCCAGCCAGGCGGGGATCTCCGGCATCCGCACGGGCAAACCCTGCTCACCACCGAGCGATTCACCGAAGAACAACGGGATCCCGGGGACCGCGACGGCGAGCGCGAGGGTCGCCCCGGCGAGATACGGCCCGTGCAGCCTGGCGGCGGCGACCCCCACGAGCGCCCCGACGATCAGGGTGATCACCGTCGCCAGGAGCAGGATCACCAAGAGCGGCAAGGTATCCGACCTCAGCAGGAGCGCCGTCGAGTAGGCGCCGACGGCCATCAAAGCGCCGTGGCCGAGGGAGAGTTGCCCGTTGAGTCCGGTGAGGACGGTCAGACCGCCCGCCGCGATCGCGAGATACGCCATCGTGGTGAACTGCGCGGTGAGGTACGGTCCGGAGTTCTCCAGCACGAGCACGACGACGACCAGCGCGGCGAGCGCGGTCGGCAGATGACGCCGCGGCACGTCAGACCCTCCGTTCGCGAACGTTCGTGAACAGGCCGCCGGGTTTCAGGAGCAGCGCCGCCATGAGCAGCGCCAGCGCGGCCAGCGGCACCAGTTCCGCGCCGACGTAGCCGCTCACCAGGCTCAGCGACAGGCCGAGGACGACGCCGCCGACGACCGCGCCGACCGGGCTGTCCAGCCCGCCGAGCACCGCGGCCACGAAGCCGTACACCACCACACCGTCCATATAGGACGGATGCACGAGCCCGCCGCCGGCGATCAGCAGACCCGACAGGGAACCGGCGAGCGCGGCCAGAGCCCAGCCGAGGGTGAGCATCCGCCCGACCCGCACGCCGAGCAGGCGGGCCACCTCGCGGTCGAAGGCCGCGGCCCGCATCCGCAGGCCCAGATCGGTGCCGCGGAACAGCACCACGAGCCCGATCAGCACCACGCCGACGGCGGCGATGGTGAACACGCCGAATCCGGTCAGCGCGATCGTCGTGCCGCCGACCTGGAACCCGGTGAGCCCGAACGGCGCCGGGAACGACCGGTACCGCGAGCCGAACACCAGTGCCGCCAGCGCGTGCAGCACGATGAACAGCCCCAGCGTCAGGATGACGGCGTTGATCTCGGGTTTCCCGGACACGAACCGGATCACGAACCGTTCCACCAGCGCGCCGAGCGCCAGACCCGAAAGCAGGGCGATGGCGAATCCCGCCCAGTACGACCAGCCCGCGTCGATCAGGACCAGCGCGACGTAGGTGGTGATCATCGCCATCGGCGCTTGCGCGAAGTTCACGATCCGCGTCGCGCGCCAGATCAGCACGAGCGCCAGCGCGAACGCGGCGTAGACCGCGCCCAGCGTCAGGCCGGTGAGCGCGGTGGTGAGCAGTTGCTGCACGAAGCTCCCTTTCAGAATCCGAGGTAGGCGTGCCGGAGCGCGTCGTCCGCGACGAGCGCGGCCGCGTCCCGCCGGACCACGACCCGCCCGAGGTTGAGCACGACACCGTGATCGGCGATGGACAGCGCGCTGCGCGCGTTCTGCTCGACCAGCACGACGGCCAGCCCTTCGTCGTGGACGAGAGCGCGCAGCAGGCCGAAGATCTTCGCGACGATCCTGGGCGCGAGGCCCAAGGACGGTTCGTCGAGCAGCAGCACCTTCGGCCGGGAGAGCAGCGCGCGGCCGATGACCAGCATCTGCCGCTCCCCGCCGGAAAGGACGTGCGCGAGACCGTTCTTGCGGTCGGCGAGCACGGGGAAGAGGTCGTAGATCCGGCGCAGGTCGGCCGTTTTCACCCGGCCGCGTGCCCCGAGCGCGCCGAGCCGCAGGTTCTCCTCGACGGTCAGTTCGGCCAGTACGCCGCGGCCTTCGGGAACATGCGCGAGACCCAGTGCCGGAAGGTCCTCTGTGGACACTCGGCTCAAGTCCCTGCCGCCGAGACAGACGCGGCCGCCCGCGTGCCGGACGAGCCCGGAGATGGTGCGCAGCAACGTGGTCTTGCCCGCGCCGTTCGCGCCGAGCACCGCGGTGATCTCGCCTTCGGCGGCGGAAAGGCTCACCGAATCGAGTGCCCGCACCGGGCCGTAGCTCGCCGAGAGCCGCTCAACGGTCAGCACCGGCCACCTCCTCGCCGAGGTAGGCCGCCTGGACCGCGGGATCCGCGCGGATCCCGTCCGGGGTGCCGCGGGCGATGACCCTGCCGAAATCCAGCACCACGATCTCGTCGCAGACCTCCATCACCAGATCCATATGGTGTTCGACGAGCATCACCGACATGCGTTCGGTCAGGCCGCGGACCAGCGCGCCGATCTCGTCGATCTCGGCCGACGACAGGCCGCCCGCCGGTTCGTCGAGCAGCAGCAGGTCGGGTTCGCTTACCAGCGCTCGCGCCAGAGCGACCCTTTTCCTGATCGGGTAAGGAAGGCTGGTGGGATAACGCTGGGCGACGTCGGCGATGCCGAAATCCTCCAGCTGCGTCATCGCCCGCTCGGTCAGGGCCTTCTCGTCCTTCGTCAGCCCCAGCAGCGAAGTCCAGAAACTGGATTTCGCGTGCTTGCCGGCGCCCACGAGGACGTTCTCCAGCACGGTCATCCGGTCGAACAGGCCGAGTTCCTGCAACCCGCGCGCGATGCCGAGGCCGGCGAGGTGATGGGGACGCAGCCGCCGCAGTTCCTCGCCGCGCCAGGACAGCGTGCCGGTGTCCGGCCGGACGAAACCGCACGCGACGTTGAAGAGCGTGGTCTTGCCCGCCCCGTTCGGGCCGATCACCCCGAGCACCCGGCCCGGTGCGACGGTCAGGGAGACGTCCGACAACGCGACGAGACCACCGAAGGTCACCGATACGCCGGACATCTCGAAGGTCGACAGGGTCACGCAAGAACTCCCAACGGCGGAAGGGGGCCCCGGCGCGGGCGCGCCGGGGCCGAGGACACTCAGGCGTGCGGACATGTGTCCCGGTAGTCGCTGATCGTGCGGTCGTCCGGGGCGGGGCAGAGGAACTGCTCGTAGCGGGTGTCGTTGTCCACGAACCGCTTCAGCCACGAGATCGTGTACTTGGCCATGGTCGTGTTCGCCGTGTTCGGGAAGAAGTGGCTCGCGTTGTCCAGCTCCATGTACGCCTTCTCCGCCGAGGCGGGAATGCTGGTGTAGAACGGGATCGAGTGCGACGCCACCGGCGCGACGGAGTCGGACTCGCCGCCGATGATGAACGTCGGCACCCGCAGCGAGGACCACGATTTCTGCGTGTTCCACGGCGCGAGCGGCACCGCCGCCTGCAGCGACGGCCGGTCCTGCGCGGCTTCGAGCGACCCGCCGCCGCCCATCGAGTGCCCCGCCACCGCGAGCCGGGTGGTGTCGATGCGGGAGCGGACGGTGCTGCGCTGGGTCAGGTAGTCGAGCGCGGCGAGCAGCTGGTCACCGCGGCTCTCGGGCTGGTCGTAGATGGTGTTGGTGTCGATGGTGAACACCACGAAGCCCTGCGACGCCAGCCGCGGGCCCATCCACGCGATGCTCGACTGCGTCGCGGTGAACCCCGGCGAGATGGCGACCGCGCCGAACGTGCCCTGCGCGGTGCTGGTCGGGTAGTAGATGGTTCCGCCGCCGAAGCCGGTGACGGCCAGGCTCGACACGGAGGTCTGAGACACCGCGAAAGAGCCGCGGGAGGCTTCGATGCTGCTTTCCGTCGGGTCCGGTCCTCGTTCGTAGGGGTTCTCGGCGGCGTAGGCCGCGGGGGCGACAGTGAGTGCCGCGACGGTGGCCAGTCCACAAAGGATCCGGGTCGTACTACGCATGGTGCCGTCTCCGTTCGCCGTTGAACACAGTCCGTGGTGATGGACTGTGACAAACCGGCGGAGGCGCCTGCATCGGTGAAATCGCCAGTGTTGATCCGCGGCCGCCCTCACCGGGCCGGGCGCCCGTACGATCGGCGATCGTGAATCCCTCAGCCGAGGACATAGTCCGCGCGGCGGCCCGGTGGATCGATCGCGGCGTCCGCGTCGACACCTCCGCCTTCGCCCAGAACCTGGGCATCTCGCGCAGCACCCTGTTCCGTCGCGTCGGAAACCGGGAAGACCTGCTCGGTGATGCCCTCTACTACCTGTCCGAGCGCACCCTGACGGCCGCCGCGCGCACCTGGGAGCGCGAAGAGGGCGACGTGGTGCGCAACGCGGCCGGCGAACTGCGCTGTCTTTCGATCATGCGCGAGTACCGGTCCGTGCTGGCGGCGAGCGCGGGGTTCCGGCGCTTTCTCGACGACGAGCCGGTGCTGGCGATCAGGCTGCTGACCGATCCGGACGGCCGTGTCCAGCCGAGGGTGATCGCGGCACACGTCGAGCTCCTTCGCCGCGACGTCGACGCGGGTGGTTTCGTACCCGCGGTGAGTCTGGACAGCCTCTGTTACGCCATCGTGCGGCTGGGGGAGGCGTTCCTGTATTCGGACGTCCTCGCCTCCCGGACCCCCGATCTCGAAGCGGCGTCGACGCTGCTCGGGGCGCTCGTGGAAGGACGGGTGCCGAGCAGGACCTTGTGAAACACTTGCGCCTGGTGTTTCATCGAGAGGGATCTCGAGGAGGCACGGATGCCTGTGTACCCGTTGCGGGGCAGGGACGACCTCTTCGGCGGGCTGCGCTCGCCCGCCGGTCGCGCCGTGCTGATCCGCGGCACGGAAGGCCTGGGCAAATCGGCCCTGCTCGCCGCGCTGCGCGCCACCCTCGGCGTCCGGCTCGTCGGCGTGCGGGGCCTGCGCGCGGAAAGCGGGCTGCCGTACGGCGCCCTGCAGCGGATGTTCGGGGCCTCGGTCTCCGGCGGCGCGGAAGTGCGAGACCGGCTCGGCGCCGTCTCGGCACCGACGATCTGCTGGGTCGACGACGCGCACTGGGTCGATCAGGAGTCCTTGGCGGCGCTGGGTTTCGCCGCCCGGCGGTTGGCGGGCGCGCCGGTCGGGATGGTGCTCGCGTCGCGATCAGGATCGGACGAGTTCGACTCCGTCGAGCTGCCGCCGTTGAGCGAGTCCGCCGCCGACCAGGTGCTGCGCGACCGCGGCGTGCCCGCCGGGGTACGTCCGCAGCTGGTCGAACTGGGCGACGGGAATCCCGCCGACCTGGTCGCGCTGGCGGCGTCGCTGACACCAGCGCAGGCGGCCGGGCGGGAGCCGGTTTCGCCGATCCTGCGGGACCGCCTGCCTCGGTACGCGGCCGAGCTCGAGGCGATGACGCTCGACGAGCGCCTGCGTTTTCTCGGCACCTGCATGGACTTTTCCGCGCGGAAGGCGACTTGGTACGCGGCGGCGTCCCCGGCCGATCGCCGGGCGGCGCACGCGCGGCTGGCCTCCGCCGAGGAGGGGCCGGACGCGCTCTGGCATCGCGCGATGGCGACGGCCACGCCGTCCGAACCGCTCGCGGACGCGCTCGCCGCGGCACCCGCGGTGGATCACGCCGCTGCCGCACGGCACCTCGAACGCGCCGCCGCGCTCACCGCCGATCCGGCCACGCGGTCGGCCCGGTTGCTGGCGGCGGCGGACGCGGCCTGGCAGGCGGGCAGACCGGGGTGGGCGCGGCTGCTGCTGTCCAGGGCCGACGCCGAACCGGGCGCGGTGGCGTTGCTGCACGGGGAGATCGAGCTGCGGGACGGCGATCCCGCCGTCGCCACCCACGAACTCGGCACGGCGGCGGAACTGCTGCCCGATCCGGCCGCCGCGCTCCTGCTGGCGGGCGAGGCGCGCAGGCTCGGCGGCGATTTGAGCGGCTACCGGGCGTTGGCGCGGACGGTCCCGGCCGGAGAAGGGCTGGCCTTCGCGCATTTCCGCGGCCTGACCTCGGTTTACGCCGGACGGCACGACGACGCCGTCGCCCCGCTGGAAGACGCCGTCGCCAAGGGGATGGCGGATACCGACGTCGCCGGAGCCGTCTGGGCCGCCGAAGCGGCCTTCGCCCGCGGGCACGCGGAACAGGCGCACGAGTACGCGGCGGCGGCGGTGAGCCGCGCGCGGCTCGGCAAACGGCACGCGGAACTGCCGTGGGCGCTGGTCTACCTTTCGCTTTCGGCCATCGCTCTCGACCGGATCCCCTGCGCGCGGGCGGCGTCCCGCGACGGCCTGCACGCGCCCCACAACCTGCGGATGGAACACCTGACGCTGCTGGGGCTGGCCGCCGCGCTCCTCGGTGACCGCGCGCCGGAACTGGACGAAGCGGCCGAGGGCATCGCCGAACGCGGCCTCGGCAGGCCCGCCGCCGTCGCCGCGTGGGCGCGCGCCTGCCTGGACCTGGCCGAGGACCGGCCAGACGACGCGCTCAGCAGGCTGGAGGATCTCGCTTCGGGTGTTTCCGGCGACCAGCCGGTGATCCGCGTGCTGGCCACTCCGCAACTCGTCGAGGCGGCCGTCTACGCCGGACGGCCCGAACGCGCCCGTGCCGCACTGGAGGTGTTCGACCGCTGGACCCTGGCCGGGGCGGAACCCTGCTGGCTCGCGCTGAGCCACCGCTGCCACGCGCTGATGGCGCCGGATCCCGCCGTGGCGGAACGACGTTTCCGGCTGGCCATCGAGGCGCACCGGCGGGCGGGCGGCGCGATGGAACTCGCCAGGACGCGGTTCGCGTACGCCACCCTGCTGCGACGGCACCGCCGGACCCGTGACGCCCGCGATCAGTTCCGCGATGCCTTGCGCGGCTTCGAAAACGTCGGCGCGACCCGGTTCGCCGAACGGGCCAGGGCCGGGCTGCGGGCGGCAGGCGAGACCGTCGACGTGCCGCACCGGTCGCTCGCCGGGCTCACCCCGCAGCAGGACGCCATCACCCGGCTGGTGGCGGCGGGGGAGACGAACAAGGAGATCGCGCGGCGGCTGGTGATCAGCCACCGCACGGTGGACCACCACCTGCGGAACATCTTCACCGCGCTGGGCGTGCGGTCCCGCGTGGAACTCGCGCGCCGCGTCGCCGCCGGCGAGTGAACCGCCTCGTGAGTGGTAAGGACGGTTAGAACCGTCCTTACCACTCACGAGGTGACGTCACGGGCAGGCGAGCACCGGAGCCTGCGGACGGCCACCGCCGTGCAGGTCGCTCAGCGGAACCCTGGCCAGGCCGAGGATCGCCTGCGCGGTCGCGCGCGGGGCGGTCGCCGGGTTCAGGCCGGTGGCGTCGTAGGCGATCGCGCCGCGGTCGGCCTCGGCGCCGGCGCAGCCGGTCTGCAGTGACCGCAGGAATTCCCGCGCCTTGCTCGCGGCGGCGGGGCGGTGGCCCGCCAGCGCTTCCGCGGCGAGGCCGGTGCTGTTGGCGTTGGGCGCGTTCGTGCCGAAGCCGAAACCGCCGTTCGCGTGCTGCTTCGTGACGAGCCACGAAGTGCCCTCGCGGGCGTTCACCGCGTCGCCGGTGGCGCGCAAGGCCTGCACGACCGTCGCGGTCGCGTCGACGTCGCTCGTGCACGTCGCTTCGCCGAAGTTCAGCGGGAAACCGCCGTCCGCGCATTGGGTGCCCGCGAGGAACGTCACGGCCGCCGCGGGAGCGCCGCCGGGCGTGCGATCCAGCGCCAGGAGGGCGAGCGACTGCGAGAGGGCGTTGGAGTAGTCGCCGTACTCGGACCGGTCAGAGAACCGGCCGGACGGCGTGAGCAGCGAAAGCAGGCCCGCCTTCAGGTCGACGCCGCCGAACGACGCCGGGTCCTTGCCCCGGATCTGCGCGGCGAGCATCAGCTTGGCGTGCGCACCCGCGTAGGCCTCGGCACCGCCGCCGACGTAGCCGGTGGTGACCTCCGGTTTCGCCAGCCAGTCGATCGCCTTGCCCGCGTTCGTGTCGGACACCCCGGCCGCGGCGAACGCGAAGATCGCGTCGATCGTCAGGCCCTGGTCGGGGAACTTCTGGCCGCCGAAGTCGGCCTCGAACCGTTCCCCGTCGGTCATCTGCCTGGCGAGCCAGCCCGCGGCGGCGTCCGCCTTGTGGTGGGTGGCCGCTGCGGCCGCCGGGGCGGCGACCAGCCCGATGCCGCACAACAAGGCGACAGCGAAAACCAAACGTCTCATGAGAACCCTTTCCCGCATTTCCACGACAGGAGTCGGTGACATCGCGCGACGTGGGTGACCGGGCTCGCCTGGAAGGCACACCGTTGCGGGACAGCGCCGGACTCTCACCGGACTTCCCCCACGACCGCGCGAGAAGACTCTCACCCCGGTCGAACGCGGGATACCGCCGGGTGCCGATGTGATCCTGGCTACCGACCTGGTCAGCGGTACCTGCCTGACGTGAACGGGTGTTAACCTCGGCTGGCTCGACAACAGAACACCGCCGCCCGTGACGGGGAAGCCGGTCGAAATCCGGCGCTGTCGCGCAACCGTGGGCCCTTTCGCAGGGCGAGCCGGGATACCGAACGGGCGGGTGAACGAACCACTGTCGCGATAAACAGGGGTGACTGCGGCGTCCCGCGCTGTCCTCCGCCATGCCGCAAGGAGGAGTCATGCGCCGCGGGTACCTGGCCGCGACGGCCTTCGCCGTCTGCGTCGCCGTGATCGCCGCACCGCTCGCCGGGACGGCGACGGCCGCGAACGATCCGGGCGCGGCGAAGGCGGGTTCCCGCTGGCTCGCGGCGAAACTGAAGCCGGACGGCACGCTCGACAACCCCAACGGCGGCTCACTTCCCGACCACGGCCTGATGCTCGACGTGCTCTTCGCGATGTACGCCGCGGGCGAAGGCTCGCGGGCCGAGCCGATCGTGAAATTCCTCGACGACCAGGGCCACGCCACCGACTACTTCACCTGGGACGGGCTCGCCCCCGGTGCCGGGTACGACAAGATCGTCGTCGGCGGCGCCGTGGCGAAGACGCTGGTCGCCGCCCAGGTCTCCGGCCGCGATCCCCGGCGTTTCGACGGTCACGACCTCGTCGCCGAGACCCAGGGCGCGATCATGCGCAAAGGCCCCGACACGGGCCGGATCAGCGATTACGCCAAGGATCCCGCGCTCGCCGACGCGGTGAGCAACAACGCGAACATGTTCGGCCAGGCGCTCGGGGTGATCGGCCTCGCCGCCGCGGGCGTGAACGACCGGCTCGCCATCGACAAACTGTTGACCCAGCAATGTTCCGAGGGCTACTTCCGCGTCCTCTTCGCCTACATCCCGACGAAGGAGACCGGCGACCACGTCACCCCGGACGGCCGCAAGGTCTCGACCTGCGACGAGGGCAAACCGCTCGGCCTTTCCCCGACCGACGGCGACGCCACCGGCCTCGCCCTCTCGGCGATGCTGGCCGCGAAAAAGGCGGGCGCGGCCGGTCTCGACGCCCCGATCGCCAAGGCCGTCTCCTGGCTCAAGGCGAACCAGACGCCCGGCGGCGGCTGGGGTGGCGGTGTCGGCACCGAGGCGCCGAACACCAACAGCACCGGCCTGATCGTCCAAGCGCTCGCCGACGCCGGCGGCGCGGACGCGGCGGTGGACAAGGGCGTGCGGTACCTCGAATCCGCGCAGGCGAACGCCGCGGCCGACTCCGGGAACAAGCTCGCGGGTGAACTCGGGGCGATCGCCTACGACCCGGCTTCCTACGAGGCCGCGCGTTCCTCCGGAATCAGCGGCGTCGACACCTGGATCCGCGCGAGTGCCCAGGCCTCGCTCGGGTTGTCCCAGGTCGGGTTCTACGCGCTCGCGAAGGGCGTCCCGGAAAGCCCGGCTCCCACGGCGCGGCCGCACCGACCCACGCCGAACCCCACGACGCCGAAACCCAAGAAGGTCGTCACGCCCAAGGCGTCCACCGGCGCCCGGGTGTCGACGGCGACGGCGATCACCACCCCGGCCGACACGACGCCGGCCGCCCGCCTCGGTGCCTACCTGGCGAACCGGCTCGTCGGCGGCGACCACGTCGAGGTCACCGAGGACGGCAAGACCTACGTCGACTACGACGCCACGGCCGATGTCGTGCTGGCCTTGCGGGCGCTGGACCAGCAGCCGGACGCGGTCGCTCGCGCGTCGCGGTTCCTGCTCAAGCCGGAGGCCGTGCGGGCCTACGCCCACGGCGCGCCATACGAACAGGGTGAGGCGTCGTACGCCGAACCGCTCGCGAAACTCGTGCTCGTCGCCGAATTCGCGAAGTCGGACGCCACCGGGCCTTTGCGTGCCGATCTGGTGAAACTGCGCGGTGCCGACGGCGAATTCACCGACACCGGATCGTTCGCCGACGCCGACCGGACGGTCGAGCGGCACGCCTGGGCGGTGCTCGCCACCGCCGCGGATCCCGGTCCCGCGGTCGAACTGCTCCTTTCCCGCCAGTGCGCGGACGGAACCTTCCCGAAGCACCTCGACACCGCCGAGTGCGGCTCCGGCGACCTCGCCGCGACGGCCGCCGCGGTCACCGCGCTGGTCGCCCGCCCGCACACCGACGCCGCACCGCCGGCCAGGCGGCCGGACGGCTGGACCGAGCGGCGCGTGTCGGCGGTCGTCTCCGCGGTGGGCGCGCTCGGCGTCCGGCCGACCGGCGAGGGTTTGGTGACCGGCGAAGGCGGCGAAACGGACGTCGCGCTCAGCGCCGCCGTCGCCGCCGCGCGGCAGACCGCCGGTCTCGACGCGAGCGGCACCGCGCGCTCGCTGGGCAAGCTCGTCCAGGCGGACGGCGGATTCGCCAAGGGAGCGGGCGGAGAGTCCGATTTCCCGACCAGTTCGGCCGCCGCCCAAGGGATCGCGGGCCGATCCTGGCTCACCGCCGCGGATTCGCCGCTGTCGCCCGCGATCCGGCTCCCGCTGTCCGACACCGCCGCGCCCGGCCCCCAGGTGCTGGCCGCGGCCCAGTCCGGCGCGCGGCCGGACTGGCTGGTCTGGGGACTCGCCGGGCTGGCCGTGCTGTTCCTGGCCGCGGCGATCACGCTCGTCTTCGTACTTCGCCGTATCACCAAGAAAAAGGGGGTAACACCATGAAGAGACTGCTCGCCGTCACGACCGTCCTCATCGGACTGATCGGGCTGTCCGCCGCGCCCGCGAACGCGGTCGACACCACCAAGGGGTACAACGGGATCTGCACCGGCGCCGACGCGCGCACCGGGGTCACGGTCGTGATCGACTTCCAGGAACTGGCCGCGCCGACGATCACCCGCTGTTCGCCCAACGCCGCGCCGGGTACCGCCCGCACGGGGATCAAGGCGTTGCAGGACGCGGGGATCGCGGTCGCCGGCACCGCACGCTGGGGGCTCGCGTTCGTCTGCCGCCTGGAAGGCCGCCCGTCCGCGACGGAGACCCTCCCGCTGACGACCAACCCGAACTACAAGGAAGCGTGCGTCACCACCCCGCCCGCGGGCGCGTACTGGGGTTACTGGCACGCGGACGGTTCCGGTTCCACCTGGACCTACAGCAGCTCGGGCGCGCTGAACCGCAACGTCGTCCCGGGCGGGTTCGAGGGCTGGTCGTTCTCGCTGAACAAGACCGCGACGACCAACCCGCCGCCCGGCGTCACGCCGAGGAACCCGGCCATCCCGTGAAACGGCTCTTTCCCGTGGTGGCGGCGGTCTTCCTGATCGCCGCCACGGCGCCGTCCGCGCACGCGGTCGACCAGGGCAAGGGCTATCCGGGGTTCTGCAAGGACGCCACCGGGGTCACCGTGGTGGTGGACTTCCAGCAACTCGGCGGTACGACCATCGTGCGCTGTAATCCCCAGGCCAGCCGCGGCACCGGGCTCGACGCGCTCAAGGGCGCCGGTTTCCAGATCGCCGGGGTCCAGCGCTGGGGTGAGTCGTTCGTCTGCCGGGTCGAGAACCGCCCGTCCGTGACCGAGAACGTCCCCATGACGGGCCGCGAGGACTACCGGGAGCAGTGCGTCGACACGCCCCCGGCACAGGCCTATTGGTCCTACTGGCACGCCTCGAACAACTGCGCCTGGGATTACAGCCAGTGGGGCGTCAAGAACCGCGACTTCATCCCGGGTGGTTTCGAAGGCTGGTCGTTCTCCCTGAACGCCACCGCCAAGAGCAACCCGGTCCCGCGGGTCTCCGCCGTCCGGCCGGGTACCGAGAACCAGCCGTGTGTGCCACGCGAGGAGGCGAAGCCTGCCACCGGCGACCCCGGTGAGCGGCAGCAGCGACCGCCGGAGGGGAATGGTCAGCAGGCCGACGGATCCCAGCCGGCGACGGGCGCGGGAGAGATCCCCGCCGCGGGGCCGGGTTCCGGCGCGCTGCCGCCGCCCAAGCCGCGTCCGAGTGCTTCGCCGCGGCCGAAGGCGCAGGACCCGTCCTTGAACGTCGCGTTCACCGGCGGCGAGAACGCCGAGGACGTCAACGCGGTGCTCGAACGAGAGTCCGGAGCGGCGGGCTGGGCGCCGTGGGCGGCCGGCGCCGCGGTGCTCGCGTTGTGCGTGGCGGGATTCCTGATGGCACGCAGACGCAAACGCGCACAAGGAGTTTGATGACGTCCTACTTCCTGCCGCGCGATCTGCATCCGGCCGCGTGGTGGGTGTGGGCGCTCGGACTCGCCGTCGCGGCGACCCGCACGACGAACCCGTGGCTGCTGCTGACCATCGTGGCCGTCGCGGGGTACGTCGTCGTGGCCCGCCGCGGTGAGGCGCCGTGGGCGCTGGCGTTCCGGCTGTATCTGTACCTCGGCGCGTTCATCGTCGCGATCCGCGTGTTCTTCCGCGTCGTGTTCGGCGGCGCGGAGGGATCCACGATCCTCCTGCGGCTGCCCGAGATCCCGCTGCCGGAATGGGCGGCGGGTATCCGGCTCTTCGGCGACGTCTCCGCGGAATCGTTGCTGGGCGGGCTCTACGACGGGATGCGGCTGGCGACGATGGTGATCTGTCTCGGTGCGGCCAACGCGCTCGCGAACCCGAAACGGCTGCTCAAGGCGATGCCGCCGGCGCTGTACGAGGTGGGCACGGCGGTGATCGTCGCGCTGTCGGTGTTCCCGCAGCTCGCCGAGAGCGTGCTGCGGGTCCGGCGGGCCCGCCGGCTGCGCGGCGGCTCGGGCAAGAAGAAGGTCAAGGCGCTGCACACCGTCCTCATCCCGGTACTGGAGGACGCGCTTTCCCGCTCGCTGCGGCTCGCCGCGTCGATGGACTCACGCGGCTACGGCCGGGCCGGGCTGGTCGAAGCGCGCGCCAGGCTGATCACGGGCACGCTGATGATCGCCGGGCTGATCGGTGTCTGCGTCGGCGTATACGCCACTTTGGACGGTTCGACGCCCCGGTACCTGGCCGCACCGGTGCTTTCCGCGGGAGTCGTGGTCGGGCTGATCGGGTTCCGGTCGGCTGGCAAACGCGTCCAGCGCACGCGCTACCGGCCTGATCGCTGGCATCCGCCGGAAATCGTCGTCGCCGTCAGCGGGATCGCCGTCGCGGCCGTCCTGTTCACGACGTCGGAGGTGAACCCGATGAACATGAACCCGTCGCTGATCGGCCTGTCCTGGCCGTCGCTGTCGTGGGTGCCGTTGCTCGGGGTGCTGATCGGCGTGCTGCCCGCGTTCCTGACCCCGGCTCCCGAACCTCCTTACGCCGCACTGGAAGAAGAAGCCCGCGCATGATCGAACTGGACCACGTCTCCTTCACCTACCACGGCCGCGCCGAACCGGTGCTGTCCGACGTGACACTGTCCATCGGTGAAGGCGAACTCGTGCTGTTCGCGGGCCGGACGGGGGCGGGCAAGTCGACGCTGCTCGGCACGATCAACGGTCTCGTCCCGCATTTCACCGGCGGTCACCTCGAAGGCACGGTCGCCGTCGACGACGTGACGACGCGATCCCGGCCGCCGCGCGAGTTCGCGCATCTGGTCGGCGTCGTCGGCCAGGATCCGCTCGCGGGCTTCGTCACCGACACGGTGGAGGACGAACTCGCGTACGGCATGGAGCAACTCGGCCTGAGCCCTCAGGTGATGCGCCGCCGGGTGGAGGAGACCCTCGACCTCCTCGGTATCGCGGAACTGCGCAGGCGCGCGCTGCGGACGCTGTCCGGCGGGCAGCAGCAGCGGGTGGCGATCGGCTCGGTGCTCACCACCCATCCCAAGGTGCTCGTGCTGGACGAACCGACGTCGGCGCTGGACCCGACCGCGGCCGAGGAGGTGCTCGCGACGCTGGCCCGGCTGGTGGAGGACCTCGGCACGACGGTGCTGATGGCCGAACACCGGATGGAACGCGTGATCCCGTTCGCCGACCGGATGATCCACGTCCCGGGCACCGGGGGAGTGATCGACGGGACACCGCCGGAAGTGCTGAAGGACATGCCCATCGCGCCGCCGATCGTCCACTTGGGACGGTTGGCGGCCTGGGATCCGCTGCCGATGTCGGTCCGTGATGCCCGGCGGCGCGCTTCTTCGCTGGCGCTGGGGGCGCCGCCCGCCCGAAACACGAGCGTTGGCGAGGAGCTGCTGGCCGCGTCCGGTGTCGTCGTGCGTTACGGGCCGAAGGTCGCGGTGCGGGAGGCAGACCTGACCCTGCGGGCCGGCGAGGTGCTGGCGATGATGGGGCGCAACGGTTCCGGCAAGTCGTCGCTGCTGTGGGCGGTGCAGGGTTCCGGCCCGCGGCAGGGTGGCAAGGTCACCGTCGACGGCAAGGACCCGAAGACGCTGACGAGCGCCGCGGCCCGTGCCCTGGTCGGCATGGTGCCGCAGACCGCGAGTGATCTGCTGTACCTGCAGACCGTCGCCGCCGAATGCGAAGCCGCCGACGCGGAATCGGGTGCGGAGCCGGGGCAGTGCCGGGAACTGCTCGACAGGCTCGCTCCGGGCATCGATCCCGGGTCGCATCCGCGTGACCTCTCGGAAGGGCAGCGGCTCGCGCTCGTGCTCGCCGTCCAGCTGTCGGCCGCCCCGCGGATCATGCTGCTGGACGAACCGACCCGCGGCCTCGACTACACCGCGAAGGCGGCGCTGGCGCGGATGATCGCTTCGCTGACGGCCGAGGGTAAGGCGATCGTCGTGGCGACCCACGACGTCGAGTTCGTCGCGACGATCGCGGACCGGGTGCTCGTGATGGCGGAAGGGGAGATCGTCTCGGACGGCCCGACCGGTGAGGTGCTCGGCGGCTCCCCGGCGTTCGCGACGCAGATCGCGAAGATCCTCGGCGAGCCATGGCTCACCGTCGAAGACGTCCGGTCGGCGCTGCCGCAGGAGGTCCCGTGACCACGACGGCGGTCCGGCTCGGCCCCCGGTCGGCGACGGTGCTCGGCCTCGCGTCGCTGGCGGGGCTGATGATGTTCGTCTGGCCGCTCCTGGTCCGGGTCGAACCGCAGTCCATGCAGCACGGCCCGGACGCGCCGTTCGTGTTCATCGGGATCCTGCCGATCCTGATCGTCATCGTGCTGGCCGAGCTGTCCGAAGGGGGCATGGATTCCAAGGCCCTCGCCATGCTCGGCGTGCTGTCCGCGGTGAACGCCGCCCTGCGGCCCCTCGGCGCGGGGACCGCGGGTATCGAGACCGTGTTCTTCCTGCTGGTGCTGGCCGGGCGGGTGTTCGGTCCCGGTTTCGGTTTCGTGCTCGGCTGTACTTCGATGTTCGCTTCGGCGCTGCTGACCGCCGGGGTGGGGCCGTGGCTGCCGTTCCAGATGATGTGCTCGGCGTGGATCGGGATGGGCGCCGGACTGCTGCCCCGCCGCGTCACCGGCAAGGCGGAGATCGCGATGCTGGTGGCGTACGGGATCTTCGTCGCGTACGTCTTCGGATTCCTGATGAACCTGTGGTTCTGGCCGTTCATCACCGACGCCGAAGTGCCGTACCACGACGGGCACATCTCGTACGTGCCCGGCGCCCCGCTGCTGGAGAACCTGCACCGCTTCGCCGTGTTCACCCTGCTGACCTCGACGGCGGGCTGGGACACCGGCCGCGCGATCACCAACACGGTGGCGATCCTGGTGCTCGGGCCCGCCGTGCTCGCGACGTTGCGCCGGGCTTCGCGGAAGGCCTCCTTCGGTGTGACCCCCTCGTTCACCGACCGGGTGTGAAGCGCGGTCGGCAGTGGGATCCGGCGGTGGGCCAGCGGATCGGGGCATCGCGTGAGCGCCAATAGGAAAAGTGATAGCCTCTAACTTCGCGGAAGGGGGTGGCCGGTGGAGACCTCGCGTGAGCGCTACCGGGCCCAGGTGCGCGCGGAGATCAAGCGGCACGCGTGGGAGCAGCTGGCCACGACGGGTGTTTCCGCGTTGTCCCTCAACGCGATCGCCAAAAACGTCGGCATGAGCGGGCCCGCGCTCTACCGGTACTTCCCCAGTCGCGACGACCTGATCACGGACCTCGTCCGCGACGCGTACCGAAGTCTCGCCGACGCCGTCCAGGCGGCGGCCAACGTGACTGAAGCCGCCTACGCGATCAGAGAATGGGCGCTCGCGGACCCGCAGCGATACCTGCTCGTCTACGGAACCCCCGTCCCCGGCTACCGCGCGCCCGGCGACACCACGGAGATCTCGAACGAGATCATGGCCGTGCTGCTCCGGGTGCACGCGGCGGAGCCGGACGGGCGGCCGACGGCTTTCGACGCTCATCTCGAGGAGCATCGCGGGTGGGCGGGCGTGATGCCGGTGACGGCCGCGGTCCTCCGTCGCGCCGTGACCTTCTGGACCCGTGTCCACGGCGTGCTGTCGCTCGAGCTCGCCGGGCACTTCGCCGGCATGGGATTCGACCCCGCCCTGTTGTTCGCCGCCGAGGTCGACGGCCTCCTCCGGTGAGCGTGTCGTCCATCCGGTCACGTGTGTCGTCCGTCCAGTCACGCGTGTCGTCCGTCCAGTCACGTGTGTCGTCCATCCGGTCACGTGTGTCGTCCGTTCCGGCCATGCGCACCTGCCGGGCGCCCGTCGACGCATGTCGCGAAAGCCACTTTCGGGACATCAGACGTCGCGAAAGTGGCTTTCGCGACGTCCGCGCCGAGGGGCAACGGCCGCGAGCTGTGTCCACAAAGGACGATTCCCGCTGAGTGGGGCATCGCCGGCCGCTTTCGGCGCTGTGCGGCGGTTTTCGCGGCGGCTGTGCTAGCTTCCGGGAATGCGCGGAGGATCCAGGATTCGTACGCTCGCGGTGGTCTCGTCGGTGTTCCTGGCTTCGCTGATCGGCCCGGGCGCCGTCGCGAACGCGTCCGCCGGGCACGGCTGTGAATGCGCCACCCCGTCGATCGACCGGCTGCAGCAATGGCTCGCCTCCGGTGAGGGCACCACGGTGCCGCCGACCGGCAGCCTGCTCGTCCGCGAACGTGGCGGTTACGCCGCCAAGGTGACCTTCCTCGACGCCGAATGGCACGTGGTCGTCGTCTGGCTGGGGAACCGGTTCGAAGCGCAGGCCGACCTCTCGAAATCGGCCGGTTTCTGGATGACGTACAGCGCGACCGACGACCTCTACGTCCAGCTCCGCCCCGCCTCGCATTGGAGCGGCGGGGACAAATGGCTCACGAAGGTGCCTTCGACCGGCGGGAAGATGGTGAAGAAGTTCTTCAGCTTCAAGCCCGCCGCCTGGACGACGCTGCCCGAGCTGGGTACGCCCGGCTACTCCTTCGCGTCGGCGCTCACCGAGGCGAGGGGGCTGGTCTTCGTCGGCAAGACCCCGAACAAGCTCGACTTCCGCGGCCTCTCGATCGACCGCTACCGGCCGCCCTGTCTCTGAACGTTCCTCGGTCTTTCACCTGTCCGGAGCGACGGCCGTCGCACACCGTGCCCGTTTTGTCCTGTACGGTGAACCTTCAGCCGCCCTTCGCACGACCGATCCGAGGAGTACCCCTGATGAGCCTGTTCGACTCGCTGAAGGAAAAGGCCGCCGAACTGCTGGGCGGCGCGGGCGACAAGGTCAGCGAACTGACCGGCGTCGACCTTTCCGGCGCCGCCGACCAGGTCACCCAGGCGACCGGCGGGCTGGCCGAGACCGGTCAGGGCCTCGCCGAGAGCGCCACCACGGCCGGCCAGGACGCCGTCGACTCGGCCACCGCGGCCGGTCAGGGCGTCGTCGACTCCACCGGTGCGCTCGGCGAAGCGGCCACCGGGCTGGCAGGCGACGTGATCGACCCGAACGCCCGGGGCTGACCCGCCCCCGGTGCCCGGTGTCCGCGAAACCTCGCGGACGCCGGGCACCGTCATGTCCGGGCTTTCCGTCGGCGAAAATAACGCCCCGCCCGGATACCGTTCACCGCTATTCTGGTCGTAACTGACTGATCTGCGGGGGAGCGGACCATGGTCGTGATCTGGATAGTGCTCGGCGTCCTCCTGGTGGTGATCGGCGTCGCCGTCGTCACCGATCTGCGCGACCGGGGGCGAGGTGGGACGCGCAAGATCATGTTGCCTGGCTGGGCCTCACGGCGCGCCGATTACACGGAGAACGACCTCGTCCACGGGCGCTGGACGGAAAAGCCGCCGCGTGAACAGGACGAAGAACTCCGGCGCCGGTACAAATCAGGTGACGAATAGGGGATCACGCGGCGCGCTTCGCCCAGCGCCAAGCGTCGTGCAGGGCGGTGATCAGCGCCTCGTCGTCGGCGAAGGTGGGTTCTTCCCCGACCGGTATCCAGGTGTGGCCGACGATTTCACCCTCGTCGCGCCGGACCACCGAGATCCCGGGATACGACAATGCCGCGCGGCCGCCGCCGTCGGCCACGTGGCGGGGCTCCCAATGCAGCTGGACAACGCGATCAGTGCTCATCGACCACAACTTTCCGTACTTGCGTATCGGGTAAGTCGTCCGTCGAGGCCCGCACGTTTCACGTCAGCGTTGTGATCTGCGCCCTTCGCGCTACGGATTCCCGCGCGGGATTCGATTCTTTTCGTGAATTCCGCGGAGGGGAAGTCGTCGCACCAAGGCGGTGACCCCGATCACAAATCTGCTCCACGATCGTGAGAACATGAAGGCCAAGCTGCCGGATCCCGGAGGGTGAATGCTCCGCAGAATGCGTCGCTGGCTCGAATTGCTCAGTCTCGGCGGGTTGGCGGTGGCCGGCTTCGCCGTCGGAATCGCGGAACAGCTCGGCCTGCTCGAGAAAGTCGCGCCGAAAGGCGTCACCACGCTGACCCTGATCATGGTCAGTGGTGTGGTCGTGGTGCTGCTCATCGAGCTGACCCCGTTGCGCGCACTGGAAGACATCCGCGACCGCCTCGCCGGTCTCGACATCGACACCATCGCCGCGAGCCTTCGCCGTTCGCACTACGGCGGCGTGGTCGAAGTGCACCAACGCTTTCCGGACGACGAGTTCGCGGCACACGTCGCGAAGGCCAAACAAGTGACGATCCTGAACACCTGGATCCCCAACCTGCAACGCCTGGAAAAGGAACTCGAAGCCGCGATCGTCGAACGGCGCGCCGAGGTGCGGATCATGCTGCTGCACCCGAACTCCATGCTGGTCGGGCTGCGGGAAGCGGCGCTGGGCCGGAGCGACGGCGCGGGCAACCCCTTCGTGAGCACGGGGATCGCGGAGTGCCTGGAGATCCTGTCCCGGATGCACCGGCGGCTGGCGAAACGCCAGGGCAACCTGAAGGTGCGGGTGTTCAACTCGCAGGCCTCGGTTTCGGTGTACCGGGCCGACGGGCGCTACCTGGTCAGCATGTTCCTGCACGGCCAGCTGGCGGTGAATTCGCCGCAGTTCCAGATCGAGGGCACGCACGACACCGTGCTCGGCGAACAGATCCAGCGCGAGCTCGACACGTTGTGGGACATCGGCCGCGACGTCGACCTCGCCGACTGGAACCGAAGCATCGACATGATCCGTTTCTGAGCAAGAGGTGTACTGATGCGCGAGCTCGACGAGTTCGAAGACGGTTTGATCGAGCGGTTCCGGAACCACCCGGCGCTGCGGGGTGTCACCGAGCTCTCGGAGGAGGACCTCCGGACCGTCCTGTTGCAGCGCCGGTTCCTGTCACTGGCGTTCACCATGGCCTACGACCTGGCGATCGACCTGCTCACCGACGAACAGTCCAAACGGATCGCCCGCGTCATCGTCCGCGAGGAGTATCCGGACAACAATTCGCCCGGCAGCACACCTTCGCACCGCGAGGACCTGATGGCGGACATCCTCGCCTTGGGCGTCCCGCGCGAAGTGCTCGTGCGGTCACGGAGGTCCCTGGCCACGTCGGCCTGCCTCGACACCACCATGGAGCTGATCGCCTCGGCGGGCGACTCGAAGCACGCCGACGTCGAGCTGCTGACCATCCTGCGGTTCTGGGGCGAGGTGCTGGTGTCGGTCGAGTACGGCGAACTCTGGCGCCGGATCGGCCCGGTGCTCGGCGACAAGTCCGTCTTCTACTACCCGCATCACGTGCACGACGCGAAGTCGCGTCCGCTCGCCGCCGCGTCCCCGCTGTCGCTGACGCATTCCGACCAGCTCGGGCTGCGGCTCGTGCAGCTGATCGACTCCGACGAGGCGCGGGAGCGGTTCCGGGAGACCGAGGAGGCGGTCGTCGCGGTCAAGACGGCTTTCTACGACCAGTTCCTGCCCGCCTCGTGAGTGGTAAGGACGGTTCTAACCGTCCTTACCACTCACGAGTCAGTCGGCCACGAGACCGGCGAACCGGCCCAGCGTCTCCTCGCGTCCCAGCGCCTGGGTGATCGAGTGCAGGTCCGGGCTCCGGGTCGAGCCCGTGATCGCGATCCGGATGATCTGCGAAGCCTCGCGGATGGAGCCCGGGAAGCCTTCGGGGTTCTTCTTGAACTCCTTGGCGTTCTTCGCGAAGCCGTGCTTCGACGCCACGTCACGGATCTGCTGGAACCACTCCTGGCCGTCGTCGAGCTGCCGGTAGTTCTCGACGAAGTCCCGCACCACGGCCTGGACGACGGCGCGGTCGACGCCGAGGGCGGTGATCCGCTCGTCGTCGGGGCTCGCGACGGCCGCGTGCAGCTGCGGGAAGAAAAAGCCGTAGACGGCGCGGAACTCGCTCCACTTCTTCAGGTCCTTGCGCGGGTTCTCGGCGCCGTCACGCTCGACGGCGAGCGCCCGGAGCGCGAGGTCCGGCTCGGCGTCGAGGACGCTCCGCAGCTCGGCGTCGAACCGCTCCGCCCAGCCCCGGACCTCTTCGAGGATCTCGGCGCCGGACAGCGTGGCGATGTGGTCGGCCGAGATGTCGTCGAGTTTGACCAGGTCGACCAGCGGGCCGGCGACCCCGCATTCCTCGAGGTTGATCGGCTCGGCCAGGGCCTGGTCGAGCGGCATCTCGGCGAGACGGCCGTTGGCGAGGCCGCGCAGGTAGTAGAGGACGGCCTTGGTGGGGTAGCCGGACTCGATGTAGAAGTCGACGCTCGCTTCCGGGTCCTTGCGCTTCGACAGCTTGCGCTTGCTGCCGCCCTCCTGCTTCATCAGCGGCGCGATGTGCGCGTACGTGATCGGCTCGAAGCCCAGCGCGTCGAACAGCTGCTGGTGCACCGGCACCGACGAGATCCACTCGTCGCCGCGGATCACCAGGTTGACCCGCATGAGGTGATCGTCGACCGCGTGCGCGAAGTGGTAGGTCGGCAGCCGGGGGCTCTGGTCGGAGCTCTTGAGGATGACGACGTCGTTGCGGTTGGCCTCGGCCTCCAGCGGGCCCCGGATGGCGTCGGTGAACCGGGCGCGGGCGCCGGTGTCGTCCGGCGCGCGGAACCGCACGACGTACGGGTCGCCCGCGTCGAGCTTGGCCTGCACGTCGGCGGGGTCGGCGTCGCGCCAGATGGCCCACGAGCCGTAGTAGCCGGTCGGCAGCTTCGTCGCCTGCTGCCGGGCGGTGATCGCCGCCAGCTCGTCCTTCGTGGCGAAGTCGAGGTACGCGCGGCCGGTGCGGAGCAGGTGGCGGACGTAGGTCAGGTAGATCTGCTCGCGCTCGGACTGCTGGTACGGGCCGTAGTCGCCGCCGCGGTGGATGTCCTCGTCGGCGGCGAGGCCGAAGTAGGCGAAGCCGCGCTCGAACTGGTCGATCGCGCCCTCGACCTCGCGGGAGCGGTCGGTGTCCTCGACCCGGACGAGGTAACGGCCGCCGCTGCGGCGGGCGACGTCCTGGTCGATGGTGGCGACGTAGACGCCGCCGATGTGGACGAACCCGGTCGGCGAGGGGCCGAACCGGGTGACCAGGGCGCCCTCGGGCAGCTCGCGGGCAGGGTAACGCTGTTCCCAGTGCTCGGGCTCGGGCAGGTCGGCGGGGAAGAGGGCGTCGATGACTGCTCGGTCCAGCATGGCGGTTCAGATCTCCCGGCGTCGTGGTGCATGGCGGTTTTCGCCACCGAAGAGCCTAACCGTCCGGCCTCCCGGGCTGGTGAGGGTGGGTCCCGAAGCCGGATCGAGACGTGCTTTTCCGTCGGTGGTCCCCGGTAAAATGGGCTTGCCGGACATTCGGGGAGGAAATCGGTGACCACCGATAGCTCGCTTCGTGAAGAACCCCAGCTCACCATCCGACCGAAACCCTCGGCGTTCTTTCTGCGCCGTCGTTTTCTCCGCACTTTCGGGCCCGCGCTGGCCCTGGCCGTGGCCGGCCTGATCGCCCTGCTCGTGAGCGGCACGATCGTGGTGCCGTTCCAGCAGACCCTCGTCCTGCGCGGCAAGATGGGCTCCAAATCGGATCTCTTCGAAGACGCGAAGATCCAGGAAATCCTGATGCGCCACCACATCCGCGTCCACGTGACCAGGGCGGGCTCGCGGGACGTCGCCACCCACGACCTCAGCCGGTACGACTTCGTGTTCATGTCGGGCGAGCCCGCCGCGAGCCTCGTCCGGCGGTCGAGGGCCAACGAGTGGACGGGCACCGCGCGGCAGCCGTTCACCAGCCCGATCGTCCTCGCCACGTATCGCCGCTACGCGGAAACGCTGGCGAGCAAAAAGATCGCCACGAAACCGGAGGGCGAGCCGGAGCCGCTGTACTACACGCTGGACACCGGGAAGTTCATCGAGACCCTGAAGGAGGGGAAGACCTGGAACTCGCTCGGCATCGGCCACTTCGGTGCGGAGAACGGGAACAGGGTGCTCGCCCAGACCTCGAACATCTGCGACTCCAACTCCGGCGCGACGTACCTGATCCTGCTGGCGTTCCTGGAGAACGGCCGCCAGGTCCCGGTCGTCGACCCGCGGCCGCCGGGCGCTCCCGCGGGGCCGCCGAACCTCACGGCCGCGAAGGAACTGGCCAACCGGGTCAAACCGCTCGTGGCGGCCCAAGGCTTCCCGTCGGCCGATCTGTCGGAGTCGTACGCGAATCTCGCCGAGGGGGACAAGCCGATCGTCGTCATCTACGAGCACCAGTACCTCGCCATGCAGCTGCGGGCCAAGGCGCAGAGCGGGCGGCCGGACCCCGACCGGGTCCTGCTGTACCCGAAGGACGACATCCTGACGAAACCCCAGTTCCTGGCGCTGAAACCGGAAGCGGAACGGCTCGGCGAGCTGATCACCTTCGATCCGGAGCTGCAGCGCCGCGCGATGGAGCTCGGTTTCGGCGTCGCGACCCCCGCTGGCAGCACGAAAAGCGCGCGGCTGTACGAGTTCCTGCGTGAACAAGGGCTGCCGGCCCCGGAGATCGCCGCCGACGACAGCACCACGCCGTTGCCGGACAACCCGGTGCTGGAAGAGATGATCAAAACGGTCGGGGACTGCCCGTGAAACGGCTCCTCGCGATCCTGTGCTGTCTGCTCCTGATGGTCGCCGCCTGCACGAGCGGCGGGCAGAAGGTGAAACTGCGCGTGCTGGCCAGTTCCGAGCTGGCCGATCTCGGGCCGATTCTCGAAGAGCTTCGCGAGGAAACGGGAATCGAACTGGAAATGGATTTCCGGGGAACCATCGACGCCGCCGCCTCGCTCACCCCGGGAACGGCCGCGCACGATCTCGCCTGGCTTTCCACCGACCGGTATTTCCAGCTCAAGCACCGGCGGTCCGGGGACAAGGGGGAACGGCCGCTCGCGACCAAGACCATGGTGTCGCCGGTCATCGTCGGGATCACCCCGGCGAAGGCGGCGGAACTGCGCCGCGGCAAACCGGACGGGAAGCTCTCGTGGGCGGATCTGGCGGACGCGGCGGCGGGTGGTGGCTTCCGGTTCGCGATGGCGGATCCGGCCAAGTCGACCAGCGGGCTCACCTCACTCGTCGGGGTGGCGACGGCCGCCGCGGGCACGGGCGCCGCGCTGCGCCTCCAGGACGTGAAATGCGACAAGCTTCAGGGCTTCCGCACCGGGCACACGCTCAAGGCGGACACCTCGGCCGCCGTGACCGATCGGTTCGCCGAACGCCAGGACGTGGACGCGATCATCGGCTACGAGTCCACCTTGCTCTCCTTGAACGCGAGCGGCAGGCTCAAAACCCCGTTGGAACTGGTGTACCCGCGCGACGGCATCGTCCAGTCCGACTATCCGGTCCTGCTGCTCGACCCGGCCAAACGGGAGGCGTACGACAAGGTCGTGTCCTGGCTCAGAAGCCCGGAGACGCAGAAGAAACTGATGGAGCGGACCCTCCGCCGTCCGATCACCGGTGAGGTGGGGCTCGATCCGCGGCTGCCGTCCTCGATCGGGAACTCGCTGTACTTCCCGGACGAACAGGCCGTCGTGGACAAACTCCTCGACGACTACGCGGCCTCCTCCTCCCGCGCGCCGGGCCGCGTGATCTTCGTGCTGGACTTCTCCGGTTCGATGAAGGGGCCGCGTATCGCCGCGCTCCGCGCGACCTTCGCCGGGCTGAGCGGCGGTCCGGGCGGAGGGTTCGACCGCTTCTACCGCGGCGAGCGGCTCACGGTCCTCCGGTTCGGCGGGAAGATACTGGGGGGCAAGGAGTTCACCATTGACGGACCCGGTGATCTCGACGCGTTGCGGGCCTTCATCGCGGCCGACGAGTTCGACGGCAGCACCGCGGTCTGGTCCGCGCTCGGCGAGGCGTACGCGAAGGCAGGCGCCCATCGTGGCGCCGAGCCTGGCAGAGGCGTCTCGATCGTGCTGATGACCGACGGGGAGAGCAACACCGGCCCCGGTATCGAAGAATTCCTGCGCGCGCCAAGGGATCCGGGCGTGCACACGTACACCGTCCGGTTCGGCGAGGCGAACCCCGCCGAACTGGAGCGCGCGGCCGTGGCCACCGGTGGCCGGATGGTCGACGCGAACACGACATCCCTGCTCGACGCCTTCAAGGAGATCCGTGGCTGCCGATAATCTGTGGTGGGACGTCTGGGGATGGTGGCTCGCGGTCTGGGTGGCGACCGTGATCGCCTTCCTCGTCGCGATCGTCGTTTTCGTGAGGCACTGGCGCCGCGCGCGCTCCGACGGCGATCAGGGCATGATCCGGGGTATCGGCTTCTACCTGCACACGAAATCCGTGATGGGCCTCTACCAGCTGCATCGCTACAACGAGGCGCTGGAACAGGAGGTCGAGAAACGGACGAGCCGGGGCTGGCGGTTCTGGGGTTCGGGCGGATTCGGCCCGCTGAAAGGGGAATCGGAACGCACCGACACCGACGAGGAGTTCCGGCGGTACATCCGCAAGGCCGAGCCGATCACCGTGATCGGCATCGTGACGAAGGTGCTGGAGAAGCACCACGACATCATCTACGTCGATCTGACGAAGCAGGAACTGGTCCACAACCGGGCACTGGTGAAGGAACTCGGCTGGGCCGACGGCCCCGAGAGCACCCGGCAGGTCAAGACCCGGCTGCGCGGCGTCGAGGCGTTCATCTCGGTGAAGGGCCTGTTCCGTAAACGCTCCCAGACCGACACCGAGACGGTTTTCGTGGCGCCGTACGGGAATCCGGACGATCCGGAGCGCGGCAGGCGGATCCGGTTCACCTGCGTGACCAGCGATCTGCGGGACTCCGCGCCCGCCGGCGCGTTCCGGGCCCGATGCCTCGGCAAGGTCGAGGACTGGGACCCGGAAACCGGGGAACTCGTCGTCCATCCCATCGCCATCTTCAAGTAGCAGGCTGCTCCACTCGCGTCGTCCGGTTGACACGAGTGGAGCAGTCGAAAACCACACGTCGCCCGTGTCGCTTCGCACTGTCGGCACCGGGGCCCGAACCTGCACGATTCCGGTATCCAACACCGCAGGTTCGAGGGAGATCTTCCATGAAGACCACCGTTTCCGACGATATCCGCAACTTCTTCGCCGACTCCGCCATCGATGTCACCGCGGCCGGTCAGACCGAGGTCGAACTCGTGATCGACCACTTCGACAACTGGAAGAACGCGTCAAGCGGAGGCGCCTTCGGCTGCTTCACCGGTGCCTGCTGCCTCATGGCCTGAATGGTCGGCACAGAAGCAGCCCACGCCCTTCGCGATCCAGTCCCGGCCTTCCCACTCGGGATGGCGTTCGATCATCAGCGCTTCGACCTCCGCGGCGATGGTCTCCTCGGGAAGCGCCGAGTCGCGCCGCTTCCAGGTCTCGTCGCGCAGCAGTTCGAGGTATTCGCGGACGTCGGTCAGGATCCGGCGTCCGGAGACGTCGCCGTGGCCAGGGACGACGAGGTCCGGTCCGGCGGCGGCCAGCCGTCCCAGCACTTCGATCCAGCGCGGCCCCGAGACGTCGGTGTCGTACGGCGGGAACCACGGGAAGATCGAGAACTGCCCGGTCTCGACCAGGTCTCCGGTGAACAGCACACCCGCGTCGGGCACGGTCACCACCTGATCGCCCTTGCTGTGGGCGCGTCCGGTGGCCGACAGGCGCACGACCCGCCCGCCGAGATCGAGTTCGTACACGTCGTCGTAGACCACGTCGGGGGTGGCGAGGCCGACGCCGTCCAGCGCCCGGGCGACCGGGGTGCCGAGGCCGCGGAACATCTCGAGATAGCCCGGTCCTTTGTGGACCAGGTCCGCGGCCTGGGCGCTGTTGACGAGGTAGGTCGCCTCGTCCGCGAAGACCTGCGCGCCGAAAGCGTGCTCGGGGTGGAAGTGCGTCGTGGTCAGATACAGCCTGCGGCCGCGGGCGTGTTCGGCCGCGAAGGCGAGCACCTTCCCGGCGTTGCGAGGACCGAGCCCGGTGTCGACGACGAGCACCGAATGAGAGCCGCCGATGACACCGATGTTGGGGACGAGCTCGACGCCGAGATTCGGGATCACCACGACGTCGCGGGCGATCTCGCTGGCCTGGGCGGGGTCGACGGCGGGTTCGTGGGTGAGAGGTTCGAAGGGCATGACGCCACTTTCGCGCCGGTCTCCGGACGCCGTCCAAGACCGATCTTCGTGTCCCGATACCTGATGGGTATCATCACTGGTGATGGAGCTTCGTCTGTTGCGTTACTTCGTGGCCGTCGCCGAGGAGCGCCACTTCGGCCGGGCCGCCGCGCGGCTGCACATGACCCAGCCACCGCTGAGCCGGGCGATCCGGCAGCTGGAGAACGATCTGGGCGTCGTCCTGCTGCTCCGGTCGGCCGCCGGCGTCGAGCCCACCGCCGCCGGAACCACCCTGTACGCCGAGGCCCGCACCCTGCTGGACCAGGCCGAACGCGCCCGCGCCCGGGTGGTGGAGGCGGCAGGCCCCGCGACGCTCACCGTCGGCACCCTGGCCGACGGAGCGGGGGAGGCGGGCACCCGTCTGGCCGCGGCGTTCCGGCGTCGGCATCCCGAGGTCTCGATCCGCTTCCGTGAGGCGGATTTCACCGATCCCACCACCGGCCTGCGCGCCGGGCTGGCCGACGTCGCGCTGACCCGGTCGCCGTTCGACGAAACCGGTATCACCGTGCGGGTCCTGCGTCCGGATCCGGTGGGGCTGGTGCTGCGCGCCGGTGACCCGCTCGCTTGCCGGGCGACGCTCCGGCTGGCCGACGTCGCCGATCGGCCGTGGTTCCAGCTTCCGGAGGGCACGGATCCGGTGTGGCGCGAGTACTGGAACGGGGCGACGCCCGTCGGCGAGCGGCCCGCCGGGCCGGTGGTGCGCACGGTCGGCGAATGCCTGCAGGCCGTCCTGTGGAACGGCTCGGCAGGTATCGCGCCGCTCGGGCACGCCCTGCCCGACGGGCTCACCTGGGTACCGCTGGCCGACATGCCGCCGAGCCCGCTGGTCGTCGCGTGGGTGACCGAGCGGGAAAACCCGCTGATCCGCTCGTTCGCGCGGATCGCCGTGGAAGCGCACTTGTAAGCGCGTGTGTCCCGTCCGGCCGGGCGGCACCCTCACCGCGCCGTTGGGCCGGCGGGGTGTAGAAACGCCGCCGCCGGGGCATTCACCGGCATGCCGGACTCATCCTCGGAACCCGACGACGCGACGATCGACGCCGTCGGGAAACTGATCTTCGCCGTCGAAACGGTCGAACAGGCGCGTGGCCACCTGTACGCCTTCCATCACCTCACGGGAACCGCGGACTTCGCGCTCGGCGAGGCCGCCGAAGCCCTCCGGAAGGCAGGGCACGCCGAGTGGGCGGAGCGGATCCAGACCGAACTGGTCGGGCTCAACGTGCTCCCGGAGCGGTGGACCTTCCAGCTGATCGAGGAGTACGACGACGGCTACTACGCGGCCTATCGCCAGATGGCGCGCGACGTCACCGGCGACCTGACCGGCGGGCGGCGGCACCTGCACGAAGAACGGATCAAGCGACGGCGGCGTACCGAGGGACGGCCGGGACACGAGATGGGGCGGCCGAGCGGCTGAGCGTCAGAAGACCGACCAGCCGGTCAGGGTGGTGAACCGGTCCAGCGCGGCGACACCGGCGACGGAGTTGCCGCGCGGGTCCAGTCCGGGGCTCCAGACGCAGATCGCGCACCGGCCGGGGACGATCGCGACGATGCCGCCGCCGACCCCGCTCTTGCCGGGAAGCCCGACGCGGTAGGCGAATTCGCCCGCCGCGTCGTACGTGCCGCAGGTCAGCATCACCGCGTTGATCCGCTTGGCCGCGCTCTGCCCCAGCAGCCGGGTGCCGTCGTTGCGCACGCCGTGGCGGGCGAGGAACACCGCCGCCCGCGCGACGTCGCCGCAGTTCATCGCGATCGAGCACTGGCGCACGTACTGGTCGAGGACGGAGGGCACCGGATGCCGCATGTTCCGGTACGACGCCATGAAATACGCCAGCGCGCGGTTGCGGTCCGCGTGCCCGGCCTCCGACGCGGCGACCTCGGCGTCGATCCCGATGTCCGCCCGCCCGCTTTCCTCCCGGAGGAACCGGAGCAGTGTTTCCGCCGCGTCGCCGTGGTGCGCCAATTCGTCGGTCACCACGAGGGCGCCGGCGTTGATGAAGGGATTGCGGGGGATCCCGTCCTCGTTCTCCAGCTGGACCAGCGAGTTGAACGGGTTTCCGGACGGCTCGCGGCCCACCCGTTCCCACAGCCCGTCGCCGTGGGAGAGCGCGAGCGCCAAGGTGAAGACCTTCGACATGCTCTGGATGGAGAACGGCACTTCCCAGTCGCCGACCCCGTGCACCCCACCGTCCACTTCGGCCACCGCCATGCCGAACCGGCCGGGTTCGACCCTGGCCAGGGCGGGAATGTAGTCCGCGACGGAGCCGCGGCCGATCTCCGGCGCGACGTCGTCGGCGATCCGGTCCAGCAACGCGGCGAGGTCCACGGCCGTAGCGTAGAAGCGCCCCTTCGCGCGCGACGATCGGGGTTCGCGGATGAAGTTGTCAAATCGAAAAGGGAAATACCCGGGAAACCGCCGGAGTGACGTCCCGCACACCTTAAGTCTTCCTTAGCAATGTTGGGTGACGTGCCGCACACGCTCTAGCGTCTGGCAACCATGGATTCCTCGCTGCTCACCGAAAAAGGTGAAAGCTACTCAAAAGCACTGGGCAACCGCCAAGTGCAGATGATCGCCATCGGCGGCGCGATCGGCGTCGGGCTGTTCCTCGGTGCCGGTGGCAAGCTCCACCAGGTCGGGCCGTCGCTGGTCCTCTCGTACGCGCTCTGCGGTATCGCCGCGTACTTCGTGATGCGCGCCCTCGGTGAGCTCGTGCTGCACGAGCCGTCGTCCGGCAGTTTCGTCACCTATGCCCGCAAGTTCATCGGGCCGTGGGCGGGTTTCGCCTCCGGCTGGATGTACTGGGTGAACTGGGCGATGACCGGTATCGCGGAGATCACCGCGGTGGCGATCTACGTGCACAAGTGGCTGCCCGAAGTGCCGCAGTGGATCACCGCGCTCGTCGCGCTCGGTGTGCTGCTGGCGGTCAACCTGCTTTCGGTGAAGCTCTTCGGCGAGCTGGAATTCTGGTTCTCGGTGGTCAAGGTGCTTGCCATCGTGGTCTTCCTGGTCACCGCCGCCGGGCTGGTGCTGACCAGCGCCGACATCGGCGGCACCACGGCGGGCGTGCACAACCTGACCGCCCACAGTGGATTCTTCCCGGCCGGTGTCGGCATCGCGCTGATGACGCTGCAGGCGGTCATCTTCGCCTACTCGGCGATCGAGGTCGTCGGCATCGCGGCCGGCGAGACCAAGGACGCCCGCAAGGTGCTGCCGAAGGCGATCAACGGTGTCGTCTGGCGGATCGGTGTGTTCTACGTGGGCTCCGTGCTGCTGCTGGCGATGCTGCTGCCGTGGCCGTTCTACAACGGCGGCGAGAGCCCGTTCGTCACCGTGTTCAGCCGCCTCGGGATCCCGGGTATCGGTGACGTGATGAACGCGGTCGTGCTCACCGCCGCGCTGTCGAGCTGCAACTCCGGGCTCTATTCGACCGGCCGCATCCTGCGCGCGCTCGCCGACAAGGGCGAGGCGCCGAAGTTCGTCGGCCGGATGAGCAGCCGTCACGTGCCCTACGGCGGCATCCTGTTCACGTCCGGCGCCTACGTGCTGGGCGTGGTGCTCAACTACCTGGTGCCGAAGGACGCCTTCGACATCGCGATCGCCATCGCCTCCCTCGGCGTGATCACCACCTGGGCGACGCTGATCTTCTGCCAGCTGCGGCTGCGCCAGGCCGCGCTGCGCGGGGAGCTGGAACGGCCGTCGTACCGGATGCCGTGGGCGCCCTACAGCGGCTGGGCGACGCTGGGCTTCCTGGCGCTGGTGGTCGTCTTGATGGGCTTCTCCGACGGCGCCGAGAAGATCGCTTTCTACTCGATCCCGGTGCTGGTCGTGGTGCTGGCGGTCGGCTGGCGGATCGTCGGGAAACGGCAGCGGCAAGAGGTGCGCTGACGCTGACGTCGCGAAAGCCACGATCGCGTCGTCCGTGAGGGCCTCCTTCCCTACCTTCAGAGTAGGGAAGGAGGCCCTCACGGACCTGCCGGCACATTCAGAGGACGAAACGCGATGGTTCAGCTGGAGGTCGGGAAGTTGAACCCCGCCGCGCTGTGCGGCCACCGCGTCGTGACGACCTTCGCCCGCGTGTAGAACCGCACGCCCGCCGGGCCGTGGATCGGGCTGTCCCCGATGAGGGAGTCCTTCCAGCCGCCGAAGGAGTAGTACGACATCGGCACCGGGATCGGCACGTTCACCCCGATCATCCCGACCTTCACCTCCCGCTGGAACCGCCGCGCGGCCTCGCCGCTGCCGGTGAAGACCGCGGTCCCGTTGCCGTACGGGTTCGCGTTGATCAGCGCGATCGCTTCGTCCAGTGTGGACACCCGGACGATCCCGAGCACCGGGCCGAAGATCTCGGCACGGTAGGCGGCCATCCCGGTGGTCACATGGTCCAAAAGGGACGGTCCGACGAAGAAACCCTCTTCGTGCCCGGCGACTCGCAGGTCCCGGCCGTCGACGACCACGGTCGCGCCCTGCTTCGCGCCGAGTGCCACGGAGTCGATCACCCGCTGCCGCGCGGCCTCGGTGACCACCGGGCCCATGTCGTTGCCCGCGTCGTGGCCGGGGCCCACCTTGATCTCGGCGGCCTTGCGTTCGAGGATCTCGATCAGCCCGTCGCCGGCCGATCCCACGGCGACACCGATGGAGATCGCCATGCAGCGCTGCCCGGCGGAGCCGAACGCGGCCGCCGTGAGATGGTTCGCGGCGTACTCCAGATCGGCGTCGGGCAGGACGACGGCGTGGTTCTTGGCCCCGCCCAGCGCCTGCACGCGTTTGCCGGTGGCCGTCGCGCGTTCGTGGACGTACTTGGCGATCGGGGTCGACCCGACGAACGACACGGCGGCGATCCCGGGATGCTCCAGAATCGCGTCGACCGCGACCTTGTCCCCGTTGACGACGTTGAACACGCCGTCCGGAAGCCCCGCTTCGGCGTACAGCTCGGCGACCAGCCGGGACGCCGACGGGACGCGTTCGCTCGGTTTGAGGACGAAGGTGTTGCCCGCCGCGATGGCGATCGGGTGCATCCACAGCGGAACCATGATCGGGAAGTTGAACGGCGTGATGCCGGCGACGACCCCGAGCGGCTGCCGGAAGTCGTGCACGTCCACGTCCCGCGAGACCTGATCGGAGAAGCCGCCTTTCAGCGCGTCGGCGATCCCGCAGGCGTACTCGACGATCTCGCGGCCGCGGACGATCTCGCCGCGCGCGTCGTCGATCACCTTGCCGTGCTCGGCGGAGATGATCCGGGCGAGCTCGTCCTCGTGCCGCACCAGCAGCTCGCGGAAGGCGAACATCACCTTCGTCCGTTGCGACAGCGACGAATCGCCCCACGTCTCGAACGCCTTGGCCGCGGCGGCCACCGCGGTGTCCACATCGGACGGTTCCGCGAGGAGCACCTCCGCCCGCGCGTGCCCGGCGGCCGGGTCGTACACCGGGGCCGTGCGGGTGGAGCCGGCCGTGGTCGCGGCGCCGTTGATCCAGTGGTCGATGGTCTTCACGCGTTGTCCTCCACAGATGTTCACAGCAGTCCGACGGCCGTGTCGACGGCCTTGGCGACGTCGCCGTCGTGCGGATAGAGCAGGGACCGGCCGACCACGAGGCCCTGCACGGTCGGCAGCGCGAGCGCCCGCTGCCAGGCGGCGAACGCGGCGTCGGGATCTTTGACCTCGCCGCCAAGCAGGACGGCGGGCAGGGTCGAGGCGGCCAGCACGCGCTCCATGTCCTTCACCACCGGGAGTTTCAGCCAGGTGTAGGCCGATGTGCGGCCGAGGGCGGAGGCGATGGTGATCGAGCGGATCACGGCGTCGGGGGAGAGGTCGTTGCGGAGACGTCCGTCGACCCAGTCCGAGAGGAACGGCTCGACCATCGCGATCAGCTTGCGTTCGGCGAGGTCGTTGACCGCTTTCGCGGTGTTCTCGAGAACGCTCGGCGTCGCCGGATCGGTCAGGCAGATCCTGGTGAGCGTCTTGCCGCCGTCGAAGCGCATCCGCTCGATCGTTTCGGCGTCGTAGCAGGCGAACCGGTCGTCGATCTCGAAACTCGACCCCGCCAGCCCGGTGCGGTTCATCGAACCGATGACGGTCTTGCCGTCGAGCACGCCGAGCAGCAGCAGGTCGTCGATGATGTCCGGCGTCGCCAGCACGCCGGTGACCCCTGGCCGTTCCAGCGCCAGGCCGAGGCGGTCGAGGAGTTCGCCGCGATCGGCCATCGCGAGCGGGTCGGAGCCGACGCCGTTGGCGCCTCGGGCCGGATGGTCCGCGGCGATGATCATCGTGCGGCCCTTGTCGTTGAACGGCGACTTCGCCCGGACGCGGGTGGCGGCGGCCACCGCGACGGCTCCCGGATCCCGCACTCGCGCGGCGACTATCCGGCGCACTGTGTCCGACACGTTCGTACCTCCCGGCTCGCGTGGTCCTTCGACCATCGCAAGCGCCCGGAGACTTTGTCAAGACATATGGACATAAGGTCATAGTGGCGGAGCGCGGTAGGCTCCGCGCATGAAACCCTGGATGCCCGGCGAGATCGTCGTGGATCCGAACGGCCCGGAACCGCTGTACTCCCAGGTCGCCCGGCAGATCGGCGCCGCCATCGAAGACGGCAGGCTGCCGAACGGCGCGCGGCTGGACAACGAGCTGGATCTGGCGGCGCGGTTGCATCTGTCGCGGCCGACCATCCGTCAGGCGATCCAGTCACTGGTCAACCAGGGGCTGCTCGTCCGCAAACGGGGTGTCGGCACGCAGGTCGTCCGCACCAAGGTCGCCCGGCCGCTGCGATTGAGCAGCCTCTTCGACGACCTGAGCGAGCTCGGGGACAAGCCGGAGTCCGTCGTCCTCGTGAACCAGGTCGAGCCCGCGGGCGACGAGGCGATCGAACAGCTCGAGACGCCGGGCCTGACCCACGTCCGGCGGTTGAAGCGGGTGCGGTCGACCGGCGGCGAGCCGCTGGCGATCATGAACAACTACCTGCCCGACGGCCTCATCGACCCGGCCGACGACGAGCTGCGGGACAAGGGGCTCTACCAGCTACTGCGCGCGGCGGGCGTCCGTCTGCACGCCGCCCAGCAGAACGTCGGCGCCCGGCAGGCGACCGAGGAGGACGCCGAGCTGCTCGGCGAGAAGCCGGGCGCGGCGCTGCTCACCATGCGCCGCACCACCTACGACGAGTCCGGCAAGGTCGTGGAATACGGGTGGCACGTCTACCGCGCCTCGCGTTATTCGTTCAACCTCTCACTGACCAACAACGTTTGACGGTTCGCGTTCCAGGTCGGTCTCCAGCGCCTCGTACACCGAAGGACGGAAGCGCCGCAGCCAGCCGGCGAGCGCGAGCCCGGCCAGCGCGACCACCAGGAGCAGCCACGGCAGATGCGGGACGACGCCGTTGCTCGACCCGGCCAGCGTCGGGAAGTTGAGGATCGCCAGCGTCACGATGAGCCCGAGCCCCACCGCACCCAGTCCGGGGGCGATCAGCGTCTTCACGACCCGGCGGTCCCGCGTCCGGCGGAAGTGGACCAGAATCGCCACCGCCGCGAACAATTGCAGGGTGAGGATGCCGAGGGTGCCGAAGCCGGTCATGCTCGCGGTGAGGTCGGCGACCGGGTCGAGACCGGCGAGCCGGAACGCCAGCGCCACCACCGAACCGAACACCAGCTGCACGATCGAGGCGTAGCGCGGCGCGCCGTTGCGGGGGCTGGTCTTGCCGAGCAGGCGCGGCAGCACACCGACCCGTCCGAGCGCGTACAGATAGCGGGTGGCCGAATTGTGCAGTGCCAGCAGCGCCGCGAACAGGCTGACCACCAGAAGCAGCAACATCAGCTTGGTCAACGGGCCGCCGAGGTACTCCTGGGCGACCGAGAGGACGAGATCACCGCTCGACAGATGCGCGGCGGCCACGTCCCGCGCCTGCTCGGCGCCGATCGCGCTGACCACGGCCCAGGTCGTGAACGCGGCGAACACCCCGATGAACCCGATGGCGATGTAGGTCGCCCGCGGGATCGTCCGTTTGGGATCCTTGGCCTCCTCGCCGAACAGCGCCGTCGCCTCGAAACCGATGAAAGCGTTGGCGGCGAACAACAACGCCAGTCCACCGGCCCCTTGGAACATCACGGACGGGCTGAACGCGGCGAACGAGAAACCGTGCCGGAACAGCACGCTGAAGTCCATGATCAGCAGGATCGACACTTCGAGGATCAGCGAGACGCCCAGCACTTTCGCGCTCACCGCGATCCCGCGACGGCTGAGCAGGAGGACCAGCGCGACCGAAAGCGCGCTCCAGAACAGCCAATCGAGTTTCAGGCCGAAGACGTCGTCGATCGCCGTGGAGGTGAAGAACCCGCTCGTGCCGATCGCCCCCGCAACGAAACAGTTGTAGCCGAGCATCGCGACGAAACCGGCGACGAGACCCGGTGTCCGGCCCAATCCCTTGACCACGAAGGCGTAGAAGCCGCCCGCGCTGGTGAGCACCCGCGACATCTGCGCGTAGCCGACCGCGAACAGCAGCAGGACGACCGTCGCCAGCAGGAACGCCGCGACCATGCCGCCGCCGTTCCCGACCGCGATGCCGATGGCCGCGATCACGATCATCCCGGTCAGCGGCGCGACCGCGGCGAGCACGAGGAAGACGATGCCCGGCACGCCCAGGACGTTCTTGGCGAGCGACGTTTCGTCTCGGCTCATGCGCTGCTCCTCATCTCCGCTGGACGGCCAGTATGGGAGCGGGGGCGGGCGTGGGCTTTGTCCGTGTGCGCGCATCGCTTGCCCGTGAGCGCTGGGTGACGCCGGCACGGCCGCGGCGCGTCCCTCCACCTCTGTCTATTGTGGATTGTTCACGTCGCCCCATTTGGAGAACCTGAGGTACACCAGCGCCCCCAGTGCCAGCGCCGCCGCGAACACCAGGTACCAGCCCGCCAGCACCAGCACCCCGAACACGAGGACCACCGCGACCACGGCGAGCCAACGCTGTTCGCCGCCGGACGGCAGGAGCCGGACGCCCGCCGCCATCGCCACCAGGTAGATCGCGATCAGGCAGGCGTTCTCCGCGCGCAGCGCCTGCTCCAGCTCGAAACCGGTGAGGATCGCGACGAGGAAGCTGATCGCGGTCCCCACGGTCACCACCAGCAGGCTGCGCTGCGGCACGTCCCCGGCGCGGCTTCCCTTGGCCAGCCACCGCGGCAGCGCACCGTCGCGGCCCAGCGCGGCGCCGAGTTTCGCCATGCTCGCCACGAAGACGTTCAGCACCCCGAACGTGACCACGACGGCGATGACCGCGGCCATCACCCGAACGGAGGTGCCGAGCCCTTCCCCGAGCATCGCGGCCAGCGGCGCCTGCGTCTCACCGGCCCGCGGTCCGAGGACGAGGATCGTCATCCCGCCCACGGCGAGATAGAGCACGCCGATGACGAGAATGGAGATTCCCGTCGCGAGCGGCATGTCCTTTTTCGGATTCCGGAAATCCGGGGCCAGATGGGTCACGGTTTCCCAGCCGACGAAGGACCACACCAGCAGGCTGATCGCGGTCGTGATCCCGGCCAAACCGTGCGGTGCGAACGGCTGAAGATTCGCGGTGTCCGCTTGCGGCGCCGCGAGCACGACCGCGCCGACCAGGAGAACGGTCAGAAAGCCGGTGAGCACCAATTGCACACGGCCGGACAGATGCACGCCGAACAGATTCACCCCGATGGCGATGAGGACGAGGACGGCCGCCAGCACCATCGTCATGGTCCGGCCGCCGCCGACCAGTTCCGTCACATAGGTCGCCCCGAACGCGCTGGCCGCGGGCATTCCCGCCAGGGTGCCGAAATAGAACCACCATCCGGTCACCGCGGAGGTCTTCGGCCCGAACGCCCGCAAAGCGAAAGTCGCGGGACCACCCGCGTCCGGATGCCGTCCGGCCAGCGCGCCGAAAGTGGCCGCGACCGGCGCGGAGACGAGCACCAGCACCAGGAAGGCGACCAGGGACGCCGGTCCCGCCGCCTTGGCGGCGAGGGAAGGCAGGACCAGCAGGCCGGTGCCGAGGACGGCGCCGACGTACAGCGCGACCCCCTGCGACACCGTCAGATGCCTCGTGTTCGACCGGGACGACTGCTCGACCGTTGATCGACTCATATCAGGGTGGTACCCGGGGCCCGGACCCGCTTAACGCTCGTGAGTGGCAAGGACGGTTCTAACCGTCTTTACCACTCACGAGGAGGCAGGCTCGGGAAAGGAAGGCCATCCGTGCGGTTTGTCCAGGATTTCGATCGTCGCCTGGTCGACCAGGAAATACTGCCCGCCGTCCTCGCGTGGATTCGTATAAGCGGCCGTGGCCACCATCCTGCCGAAGTCGGCCATCACCGCGATGGGATAACCGCCGTCGAAGATCTCACCGTGCTCCGCCGTCGCGACGGTCCCGGTTTCGTACCAGGTGACGAAATACTGCGCCGGGCCGGTTTCGAAGACGCGCAGTGTCGGCTCTTTCTGGCGGACACCGGCGAAGTCGCCGGAGACACCGGTCCAGATCATCGTCGTCTTGTCCGCGTAATGCTGCTCCAGCACGTTCCCGGAGCCGTAGTGGAAATTCGCGCGCAGCCCGACGAGGTCGGTGCTGAGCCGATGGGTGCCGGTCACGGGGTAGAAGCGGACGTCGAGTTGCACGGGCTGAACCTCCGGATCGCTGGTATCCGCAGGTTTAGCAGCCCGTCGCACCTCGATCGTTGTCCGGCGAAGCGATCCTGTTGTCGGTGAACGCGAGGATCAGCCGAACATGCCGGGCTGGTAGTCGCCGGCCGGGGTCCGGGCGATGACGTTGAGCCGGTTGTACGCGTTGATCGCCGCGATCAGCGAGATGAGGGCGCCGATCTGCTCCTCGTCGTAGTGCTTGCGGACCTGGTCCCAGGTTTCGTCGCTGACCCCGTGGTGCGCGTCGGCGATACGGGTGCCCTCTTCGGTGAGCGCCAAGGCCGCGCGTTCCGCCTCGGTGAACACGTTCGCTTCCCGCCAGGCGGCGACCAGGTTGAGCCGCACCGAGGTCTCACCGGCGTGCGCGGCGTCCTTGCTGTGCATGTCGGTGCAGAAGCCGCAGCCGTTGATCTGGCTGGCGCGCAGCTTCACCAGGTCCTGGGTCGCGTGCGGCAGCGAGGACTCCTCGATCGGGCGGTTCGCGGCACCGAGACGCTTGACGTAGTTGAGGACGACAGCGTTCTCGAACAGGTTGACTCGCGGTTCCATGATCTTTCCTCTCCGTCGGTTTCTGCACACATGACGATCCGGGCGGAGAGGTTGTGACAGCCCGCGGAGTGACGCCGGTCACCCATGCAGCAGCCCGGCCAGGATCTCCGCCCCGTCGACGACGCGGGGCCCCGGCCGGTTGAAATAGGCCGGTCCGTCCAAGACGTGCACGGCCGGGATGTCGTCCCAGCCCGGCAACCCGGTCAGCAGCGGCAGCTCCGCCTCGGTCCGGTCGGGCGGGAAGCCGCAGGGCATGAGCAGGAGCACGTCGGGCCGGGCTTCGGCGACGGCGTCCCACGTGATCGGCCGGGTGTGTTCGCCCGCGGTGGCGAGCAGCGGAATCCCGCCTGCGGCGTCGATCTGCTCCGGGACCCAGTGCCCGGCGGGCCAGAGCGGGTCCAGCCATTCGATGGCCGCCACTCGCGGACGTGGCCGTCCGGCGACGCGGGCACGCACCGCCTCCAAACGGTCCTGAAGACGACGGGTCTCGGCGGCCGCGCGCTCGGGAACGTCCAGTACTTCGCCGAGGGTGGCCAAACAGGTGAAAATGCCGTCGAGCGTCCGCGGTTCGAGGCTGACCACTCGGGTGTCGCCGTCCATCGCGCGCACGGTCTCGGAGACCTGGCGGTACGAGACCGCGCAGACATCGCAGAGATCCTGCGTGAGGACGACGTCGGGCTCGGCCGCCGCGAGCACGGCGGCATCGAGGGAGTACAGGCCCGATCCGCGATGTCCGCCGCCGACGGCCGCCGAGATCTCCCGGCTCGACAGCACGTCGTGGTCGATCGCGCTGCTCGTGACCACCGGGACCTCGTCCAGCGCGCCGGGCGGCCAGTCGCATTCATGGGTCCGGCCCGCCAGCGAAGGCAGGAGGCCGAGGGTCGCGACGAAGTCGGTCGCGGCGGGAAGCAGCGAGACGATCCGCATCCGCCCACGGTAGGCCACCAGGCCATCCTGCACATCTGCGCGGATCAAATGCGTGAAAGTGCGCTAACAGAGCATTGACGTTGCACAAAACTGCACCTAACGTGACAGCTATTGCGCACAACTGGCACGGATGGGGAGTTCATGAGCGGGACCTTCATGGCGGCGGAGATCGCGAGCCAGCCCGGCCGCTGGCGGGACGCGGCGGCGCTGGCCTCGGCGAACAGTGAGCTGCTGCCGCCGCCGGGCGCGCGGGTCGCGATCGTCGGCTGCGGCACGTCGTGGTTCATCGGCCAGGCGTACGCCGTCCTCCGCGAGTCCGCCGGGCTCGGCGAGACCGACGCCTTCGCCGCGTCGGAGTTCCCGGACGGCCGCGGTTACGACCACGTCGTGGCGCTGACCAGGTCGGGTACCACGACCGAGGTCCACGCCCTGCTGGCGAAGCTGCGGGGCAGGACGCCGACCATCGCGATCACCGGTGTGCCCCGCGAGATCGAGGCCGCCGCGGACACGATCGTCGACCTGTCCGTCGTCGACGAGCGCTCGGTGGTGCAGACCCGCTTCGCCACGACGGCGCTGGCGATGCTGCGCGCGCACCTCGGCGAGGACCTGACCGCGGTCGCGGACCAGGCCGAACGCGTGCTCGCCGAGCCGCTGCCCGGCGAACTGATCGCCGCGGAGCAGTTCAGCTTCCTCGGCACCGGCTGGTCCGTGGGCATCGCGAACGAGGCCGCGCTCAAGTTCCGCGAGGCGTGCCTGCTGTGGACGGAGTCGTACCCGGCATGGGACTACCGGCACGGGCCGATCAGTATCAGCGAGCCCGGTCGCGTGACCTGGATGTTCGGGCAGGCGCCGGAGGGGCTGGCCGACGACGTCGCCCGCGCGGGTGGCCTGTTCGTCGAGAGCGGCCTGGACCCGCTGGCGGACCTGGTCCGCGCGCAGCGTGTCGCCGGGGCGATCGCCGCCCGCAAGGGTCTCGACCCGGACAACCCCCGCAGCCTCACCCGTTCCGTCGTCCTGACCTGAGGCAGCCGTGATCGTCACCGTCACGCCGAACACCGCGCTGGACGTCACGTACACAGTGGACGGTCTGCGGGCCGGTGACGTGCACCGGGTGCGAGACGTGCGGCACCGGGCGGGCGGCAAGGGCGTCAACGTCGCCCGCGTGCTGCACACGCTCGGCGCCGACGTCCGGGCGATCTTCACGGCGGGCGGCGCGACGGGCGCCGCCGTCGTGGGCGATCTCGCGGCGGCGGGCATCCCGGCCACGGCCGTGCCCGTCGGCGGCGAGACCCGGCGCACCATCACCGTTCTGGCCGACGACGGATCGGTCACGCTGCTGAACGAACCCGGGCCACAACTCGCGGAAAACGAGTGGCAAACGTTTGCGACGGCCGTGCAGGCCCGCAAGCCGGACGTGCTCGTCTGCTCGGGCAGCCTCCCTCCGGGAGCCGGGGGATACGCCGGGCTGCTCGGCGCCGCGCCGTCCATTTTGGACACTTCCGGTGCGGCGCTGCTCGCCGGGCTGGCCGGGAAACCGTCCGTCGTCAAACCGAATGCCGACGAACTGCGCGAGGTCACCGGCCTGCGGGATCCGGTGGCCGCCGCGGGCGAACTGCGCAAGGCCGGGGCCGGCGCCGTCGTCGTCTCGCTGGGTGCCGAAGGACTGCTGGCGGTGACCGGCTCCGGCATCTGGCACGCGAAACCGTCCACTGTGCTCAGTGGCAACACCACCGGCGCGGGTGACGCCGTCGTCGCCGCGCTGGCGCTGGGGCTGAGCCGCGCCGAATCGTGGCCCGACATCCTGCGCCGCGCCGTCGCGTTGTCCGGGGCGGCCGTGCTCGGCCCGCTCGCCGGGGACGTCGACCTCGCGCACTACCGAGCCGAACAGGGGCTGGTCGCCGTGCGCGCCCGCCCGGACTAGGAGAACCCTCATGCCCCTGGTGGGAACCGGAGAGATCGTCGGAGCCGCCGTGGCGGCCCGGCACGGCTGCGGCGCGTTCAACGCGATCCAGCTCGAACACATCACCGCGATCATCGACGGCGCCGCCGCGGCGCAAGCACCGGTGATCCTGCAGCTGAGCCAGAACGCCGTGAAGTACCACGGCTCGCTGGCGCCGGTCGGCACCGCGGCCCTCGCGGCGGCGAGAGCGGCAGGCACACCGGTCGCGGTGCATCTCGACCACGCGGAATCGGCCGAGCTGGTCCGCGAGGCGGTCGCGCTCGGTTTCGGCTCCGTCATGTTCGACGCGTCCAAACTGGACTACACCGACAACGTCCGCGCCACGCGGGAAGTCGCCGCGTACTGCCACGACCACGGCGTGTGGGTCGAGGCCGAACTCGGCGAGGTCGGCGGCAAGGACGGCGTCCACGCGCCCGGCGCGCGCACCGATCCGGAGGAGGCGGCGGAGTTCGTCGCGTCCACCGGCGTCGACGCGCTGGCGGTGGCGGTGGGCAGTTCGCACGCCATGCTCACCCGTGACGCCGCGCTGGACTTCGGGCTGATCGCGCGCCTGCGGGAGCGGGTACCGGTGCCGCTGGTGCTGCACGGATCGTCCGGCGTGCCCGACGACGGGCTGGCCGAAGCCGTGTGGGCCGGGATGACGAAGATCAATATCGCCACCCAGCTCAACAAGGTGTTCACCGCGGCCGCGGCGGGGGATTGGCGTGCGCATCCGGAGCGCGTCGACCCGCGGAAGTACCTCGGTGCCGGACGCGCCGCTGTCGCCGTCGAGGTGCGGCGGCTGCTGGGAGTGCTCAAGCTTGATCATGTTGAACCGGTCAAGGTGACGATTGAGCAGACTTTGCGCGATTGACTGTTGACATGTGCTTGAAACCTCACAAAACTGCGCAACAACAAGCAGAACTTGTGTGATCTTCGATCCAGGTGGTGGCGGATGCGGGTAGGCAGGCTCACGACAGTGATGTCAGCGACGGCAGGGGCGGCGCTCCTGCTCGCGGGATGCGGCGGCGGGGGCACGGCGGGTGGCACCGGCGAGAACGCGCTCCCGGGCGTCGATCAGTTCCTCAACGCGCCCTGTCCGGAGGCGGGGGTGAAACCCGCGACGGACAAGGAGTTCACGTACTGGTCCATGTGGACGGCCGACGAGCCGCAGGGCAAGGTCCTCCAGAAGGCCTTCAAATGCTTCCAGGAGAAGACCGGCGTCAAGGTCGATGTGCAGTGGCTGGGCCGCAAGGCCTACACCCAGAACCTGGTGCCCGCGCTGAACACCGACGCCGTCCCGGACCTGTTCGACCAGGACGTCAGCAAGGTCGGCGCGGCGGTCATGACGCCGGGCGGCACGCAGAGCGTCGACGACGTGTTCGCGATGAAGGTCGGCGAGGGCGACAAGACCGTCAAGGACGTGCTTTCGCCCAGCTCCTACGACTTCCCGCAGAACAAGGACCGCGAGGGCCACAACTTCATGGTCCCGTACACGATCCAATCGAGCGCCTGGTGGTTCAACAAGGACACCGCCGGCGACATCCAGCAGCCGAAGACGATGGACGAGCTGATCGGCCTGTTCGACAAGGCGAAGGCCGACGGCAAGGCCGCGATCAGCCTGGACGGCGACATCCCGTTCTACAACATGTACTTCTACACCCAGCTCGCCGAGCGTTACGTCGGCGCGGGCGGGCTGTACAAGGCCGCGACCGACAAAACCGGCCAGGCGTGGAAGACCGACCCCGGTTTCCTCAAGGCCGCCACCGAAACCGCGAAGCTGCCCAAGTACTTCATCGACGGCTGGGACGCGGCGAAGTTCCCGCAGGTGCAGCAGCGCTGGGCGGACGGCGACTCCCGCTTCCTCTACGTCGGCAGCTGGGCGCCGAGCGAGACCCGCGAGTACCTGGACAAGCAGGGCGCCGGGACGAAGATCAACTACGGCTCCTTCCAGTTCCCGATGCCCGAAGGCGCCACGCACGACACCGTCGAGCAGATGTCGATCGGGTTCTCGGTGACCAAGAAGGCCAAGCACGCCGAGGCGGCCAAGGCGTTCATCGCCTACTTCCTCAACAAGGACCTGCTCGCCGGGATCCCCGTGGTGGCCGACAACCTCGTGCCGCGTGCCGACCTCGCCGTGCCGGACGACCTCAAGCAGGTCAAGGCCGCGCTGGACGACCCGAAGAAGGAGCACGTCCTGCAGTACGACGGGATCGACGGCATCGCGGGCGGCAAATGGCAGACCGACGTGTTCGATCCCGCCGACATCGCGCTGCTGAAGGGGCAGATCACCCCGCAGCAGTTCGTGGACCAGCTCGCCACCAAGGGCGCCGAATTCTGGAAGAACCAGGGCTGATGGCGACAGTCACGACTCCGGCGACACCGCCGGCGCGGGCCGTGAAGGCCGGGGCGCACCTGAGTCGCAAGAAACGGCTGTTCTGGCCGTTCGCCGCGCCGGCACTGGTGCTGTACCTTGCCTTCCTGGTCCTGCCGACGATCGCGACCGTCGTGCTGAGCTTCACCAGCTGGGCCGGGGCGGGGGACACGCCGGAACCCAACGGCGTCACCAACTACACGCAGATGTGGGCGAGCGACTCGTTCCAGTACGCCTTCCGCAACACGCTGATCTACGTGTTCCTCGGCGGCATCGGCACGTTCGCGCTGGCGTTCCTGTTCACCATGGTGCTGCGGGACATGAAGGGCGGCAAGATCGTCCGCGCCATCCTGTTCTTCCCGAACATCGTGGCGCCGGTGGCGCTCGGCATGTTCCTCGGCTTCGTCTTCAAGTACCAGCCGGGGAAACAGGGACTGGCGAACTACGTGCTGGAAGGCCTCGGCGCGGACGCGGCGAAATTCCTCGCACCGTCCAATGTGACCGGTGTGGTGACGGCTTCGCTGATCTGGGCCAGTTCGGGGTTCTACATCACCATCCTGATGGCCGCGGTCGACCGCATCCCGCCATACCTCTACGAGGACGCGGAGCTGGGCGGCGCGTCGCCGTGGCAGAAGTTCAAGAACATCACGCTGCCGATGACCTGGGACGTCGTCGGCGTCGCCGGGGTGCTGTGGACGATCAACGCGCTCAAGATCTTCGAGCTGGTGTTCGTGCTGGCCGGTCCGGGCACCTACGCCCCGCCCAACGAGGCGTGGACGCTGGGGATCTACGTGTTCGACCGGACCTTCGGCTCGAACGGCACCCCGGACTTCGGTGCCGCGTGTGCCTGCGCGGTGGCGATGATCGCGCTGGTGTCCGTGCTCGTCGTCCTGCTCCGCCGGTTGATGCGCCGTGACGCGATCCAGTTCTGAGGGAGACGAAATGTCCGTCACCGAGGTCGAGGCGCCCGCGCGGCGAGCGGCGAAACCGGTGCGCAAGCCGCCACGCAAACCACGTCCGGCACCCGGCTCGAAACGGTTCAGCCCGTTGCGGGTACTGGGTTCCACGATCGTGTGGCTGTTCACCGCAGGCAACATCCTGGTGCTGTACTGGCTGCTCACGGCGTCGTTCAAGACACCGGTGGAGATCTTCACCAAACCGTTCGACCTGCCGTACCAGTGGTTCAAGGTCGGCAAGCCGTTCCGGAACTTCATCTACGCCTGGAACAACGCCGGTTTCGGCGAGGCCGTGCTGACCACCGTGGTACTGGTCGGGCTGGCGACGGTCGTCACGGTCGCCGTCTCGGCGCCCTGCGCGTACGCCCTGACCAGGCTGGGCGTCCGCGGCTCCGGGCCGATGACGAACGCCGTCGCGATCGGCATGGGCGTGCCGTTCCAGACCGTGATCATCCCGCTGTTCGTGGTGCTCAGCAAAGTGCACCTTGACAACGAATACGGCCTGTTCGTGCTGTACGTCGCGCTGTCGATCCCGTTCACGGTGTTCCTGATGACCGGGTTCTTCCGGTCGCTGCCGGACGAACTGGAGGAGGCGGCCGCGCTCGACGGCGCCTCGCCGACGCGGACGTTCTTCTCGGTCATGCTGCCGCTGACCCGCGGCGGCATGATCACCGCGCTCACGCTGAACGCCATCGGACTGTGGAACGAGACGCTGCTGGCGATCGTGTTCCTCAAGGACCAGGCGCATTTCACGCTGTCGCGCGCGCTCTTCACCTTCTACGGGGCGGCGAGCTACCAGTCGGAGTACGGCGGGCTGATCGCCGGTGTGGCGATCGTCGTGCTCCCGATGCTCGTGCTCTACCTCGTACTCGCCCGCCGGATCATCACCGGCCTGACCCTCGGCGCCGGAAAGTAGGACCTGATGGCCACCGTGACCTTCTCCGACACCACCCGGTTCTACGCCGGGGTGGACCGCCCCGCGGTCGACGGCCTCGACCTCGAGGTCGCCGACGGCGAGTTCCTGGTGCTGGTCGGCCCGTCCGGCTGCGGGAAGTCGACCACGCTGCGCATGCTCGCCGGGCTGGAAGGCGTCGACGACGGCTCCATCCACATCGGCGACCGCGACGTCACCGAGCTGCCGCCGAAGGACCGGGACATCGCCATGGTGTTCCAGAACTACGCGCTCTACCCGCATATGACGGTGGGGGAGAACATCGGCTTCCACCTGAAGCTGGCGAAGATGGGCAAAGCCGAACGCGAACGCAAGGTGCGCGAGGCCGCGGCCGTGCTCGACCTGACCGAGTACCTGGACCGCAAACCCGCGAAACTGTCCGGCGGTCAGCGGCAGCGCGTCGCGATGGGACGGGCGATCGTGCGCGAGCCCAGTGTGTTCCTGATGGACGAACCACTGTCCAATCTGGACGCCAAGCTCCGGGTGCAGACCCGGACCCAGATCGCCTCGCTGCAGCGGCGGCTGGGCATCACGACGCTGTACGTCACGCACGACCAGGTCGAAGCCATGACCATGGGGGACAGGGTCGCCGTGCTGAAGGACGGGCTCCTGCAGCAATGCGACACGCCCGTCGGGCTGTTCGCCAAGCCGGTCAACGTGTTCGTCGCCGGGTTCATCGGCTCGCCCGCGATGAACCTGCTGGAGACCACTGTGGACAGTGACGGCGCCGTCGCCGGTGGTACGCGGCTGCCGCTGACCCCGGCGCAACGTTCGGCGCTGACGGGGCCCGGCATCGTCGTCGGCGTCCGGCCCGAGGGCTGGACGATCGGCGACGGCGGTTTCGAGGCCATCGTCGAGGTCGTGGAGGAACTGGGCAGCGACCAGTACCTCTACTGCCGGGACGGCGATCGCGTGCTGACCGTCCGGACCCCGGGGATGGCCCCGTGGCAGCGCGGCGAGCCGATCTCCCTGACACCGCAACCGGGTGCGGTGCACCTGTTCGACGCCGCGACCGGTGACAGGCTCCCGGACGCATGACCAGGCTGTACCGCACCGGGCTGGTGCTCCCGGCCGCCGAGCTGGGCCCGGAGAACCCGCTGCCGCCGCTCCGGAAACCCGAGGCGGTGGCCAAGGTGTCCAATGTGGACGAGCTACCGCCGGACCTGGCCGAGAACATCGGCTACGGCCGCCTGGACACCACGCTGCCGTGCCTGCTGCAGGACGGCTACACCCGCGAGCGCACCGACCGTGAACTCCCGGCGCTGGTACTGGAGAACGACGAACTCCGCGCCACCGTGCTGCCGTCGCTGGGCGGGCGGCTGTACTCGCTGGTCCACAAGCCGTCGGGACGCGAGCTGCTCTACCGCAACCCGGTGTTCCAGCCCGCGAACCTCGCCCTGCGGGACGCGTGGTTCGCCGGCGGTGTCGAGTGGAACCTCGGCAGCACCGGGCACACGACGCTGACCTGCGAGCCGATGTTCGCCGCGGAGATCGAGGGACCGGACGGCACGCCGGTGCTGCGGCTGTGGGAGTGGGAACGCACGCGTGACCTGCCGTACCAGGTCGACTTCTGGTTGCCCGACGGCTCGGAACATCTGCTCGTGGCGGTGCGGGTGCGGAACCCGCATCCCTACGACGTGCCGGTGTACTGGTGGTCGAACATCGCGGTGCCGCAGAACGAAGGCACCCGGGTGCTGGCACCCGCGACACAGGCGTGGCACTACGGCTATTCGGGACGGCTCGACCTGGTCGACGTTCCCGGCGAGCTGACCTATCCGTCCCGCGCGGAGGCCGCGGCGGACTACTTCTTCGAGGTGACGGGGCGACCGTGGGTCGCGGCCGTCGAAAGCGACGGGACCGGGCTGGCTCAGCTGTCCACCGGCCGGTTGCGCGGCCGGAAGCTGTTCCTGTGGGGCGAATCCGACGGCGGACGTCGTTGGCAGGAGTGGCTCGCTCCGGGCGCCGGAGGCTATCTGGAGATCCAAGCCGGCCTCGCCCGCACGCAGCTGGAGCATCTGCGGTTGCCGCCGGGGGAGAGCTGGGACTGGCTGGAGGCCTACGGTCCGGTCGCCGCCGATGCGGCCGTGGCGCACGGCGAAGACTGGACGGCGGCTCGCGAAGCCGTCGCCGCCGGTCTGCCGTCGGCGGAGACCATGGACGAGTACCACGACGCTTGGCGGAAGATCGCCGACGTCACCCCGGAATCCTTCCTGGCCACCGGTTCCGGCTGGGGCGCGCTGGAGAACCGGCGCGCGCCGATGTGCTTGCCCGGCACGCCCTTCCCGGACGAATCACTGGGACCGGACCAAGAACCGTGGCTCGCGCTGCTCGATGGCACGCCGCCGGACGGCGATCCGCTCGCCGTACCCCCGGCGACGCTGGTGAACCGGTACTGGGCGGATCTCATGGAGTACGCCCCGAAGAACTGGCTGACCTGGTATCACCGCGGCGTCGCGCACTGGGCCGCCGGACGGCATTCGGACGCGGTCGGCGCCTGGCGTGAATCCGTCTCGGCGGCCGAGAACCCTTGGGCCCTGCGGAATCTGGCGATCGCCGCCTCCGGGCACGAGGCCGCCTGGCTGTACCGGCGGGCGGTCGCCCTCGCGCCGTCGCTGCGTCCGTTGGTGGTCGAGGCCATCGCGGCGCAACTCGCCGCGGGTCTCCCGGACGAAGCGAGTGTGCTGCTGGACGGGCTGCCCGTGGAAGGTCGGATCGCCCTCCTCACCGCCCGGACCCGGCTCGCGCTCGGCGACGTCGCCGGGGCCAAGGCCGTGTACGACCGCGGATTCGAGGTCGCGAACATCAGGGAAGGGGAAACGTCTTTGTCCGACACCTGGGCGGCGGTTTCCGAGGAACCGCTGCCGGAACAGCACGACTTCCGGATGAAGTGACCGGCCGGGCCACTCGACCGGCGTGCCGCTCGCGGCGGACAACCGCGATGCAGCATACTGCTCGAAACAGTGGCCAACAGCGCACCGGTATGCGCGATAGGCCGCAGCGAGCTAGGAGTGGCGCCGATGGCCCGGCACGAACGGCTGAGCACCCTGCTGGACCTGCTGGGGCAGCGGGAGAAGATCGACGTCGAGGACGTGGCGGAGGAGCTGAACGTCTCCGCCGCCACGATCCGGCGCGACCTCGATCACCTGGCGGAGCAGCAATTGCTCACCCGCACCCGAGGTGGTGCGGTGGCCAACGACCTCGCCTACGATCTGCCGCTGCGCTACAAGACCGCGCGGCACGTGCCCGAGAAGCAGCGGATCAGTGTCGCCGCGGCGGCGCTCGTCGCGCAGGGCATGGTGGTCGGTCTCAACGGCGGGACGACGACGGCCGGGGTCGCGCGATCGCTGGCCACCCGGTCCGATCTGGCCGGTCTCCGTGATTCGCCCGGGCTCACGGTGGTCACCAACGCGCTGAACATCGCGCACGAACTCGCGGTCCGGCCGCATGTGAAGATCGTGGTCACCGGCGGCGTCGCGCGGCCGCAGTCGTTCGAGCTCAGCGGGCCGCTGGCCACGCGCGTGCTCAGCGAACTGACGATCGACCTGTTGTTCCTCGGGGTCGACGCCTTCGACGCCGACGCCGGCGCTTTCGCCCACCACGAGGGCGAGGCGAGTATCAACCGGCTGATGGTCGAGCGGGCGGAACGCGTCGTCGCGGTCGCCGACGGCTCGAAGCTTGGCCGCCGCGCGTTCGCGCGGATCTGCGCGACGCCGCAGGTGCACGCCCTGGTCACCGACTCCAACGCCGACCCGAAGGTGCTGCGGGCGTTCGAGGCAGCCGGGGTCGAGGTCCAAGCCGTCTGACCCCAAGTACATGCCCTGAGTACGTGAAGGTCCCCTTCCTTGCGCCTAGGTCAGGGCCCCGGCAAAGTCGCATAACTGCTGGTCGGTGTCACTCTTGGTGTAGTGAACGAGGGTGTCGGCCGCCGGTGGGGCGGGGTCGCGAGCGGTGGGACCGGCCCTCGCCCCCGAGTGTCCACGCAGGACACTTCGTGCCGAGTGAGTGCCTGGTTGATGTCACGATGTCCGGTTCTTGCGGGGGTCGTGAGTGGCCAAGAGGGTTAGAACCCGAATCGCCACTCACGACCCCCGCGCAGAACCGGGCAAAGTTCTCACAACGGACACGGCCGTGACGGGAAGCGTCCCGTGTGGACACTCGCGAAGGTGATCAACCTCGTTGGCAGGCCCCGAAGTCGTCCTGGGTCACCCGAACCACCGCCGTAATCCCGCCACTCCGACCAGCGGTCATCCGACCTTGCCGGGGCCCTGGCGCCTAGGTGTGGGAAGAGGCTCTTCAGGTACTGACCCCGACGAAAGTCGGCAGCACCGCTTCGGCGGATGACTTTGCGCGAAACGTGCGCTATACAGAGACCCTATTGCGTATTCATGCGCGAAAGGTGTCTCGAATGAGCAGAGTTGCGCAATCCCTGAGTTGTTTGGCCGCAGTGGCCCTTCTCGGGCTTTCCCCGGTCGCCGCCCACGCGGATCCGGCCGCGGCGGCGTCCGGCAAGCTGGGCGATCTGACCGGGATCTCCGCCGAAGGCCCCACGGTCACGCTGAAGTCGGGAAGCGCCGCGGTGCGCGTCGGCTTCCCGGCCGAAGGCGCCGTCCGGGTCTGGCTGGCGCCGGACGGCACGTTCACCGACCCGGCGGGCAGCAAGATCGTGCTGCCGCGCACCGGTGACCCGGTCACGCCCAAGACGGCCGACAAGGGGGATTACTGGGCGGTCTCCACGGCCAAGGCGACGTTGCGGGCCTACAAGCACCCGCTGCGGCTCGCGCTGTACGACGGCGCGGACCGCAAGCGGCTCTGGGAGGAGTCGGCGCCGCTGTCCTGGACCGACAAGCAGACCACACAGACCCTCGCCCGGACGGCGACCGAGCAGTTCGTCGGCGGCGGCGAGCAGAACGGCCGCTTCAGCCACCGCGACCAGACGATCCGGATCTTCGCCGACTACAACTGGAACGACGGCGGAGCACCGAATTCGCAGCCGTTCTACGCCTCCACGGCGGGATACGGCGTGCTGCGCAACACCTTCGCGCAAGGCACGTACGCCTTCACCGAGCCGGTGCGCACCACGCACGACGAACGCCGCTTCGACGCGACGTACGTCGTCGGCGACGGGCTGAAGGACGTCATCACCGGCTACACCGACCTGGTCGGGAAGCCTTTCCTGCCACCGCTTTACGGCCTCGAACACGGTGACGCCGACTGCTATCTGCACAACGCCAACCGCGGTGAGCGGCACACGCTGGACGCGGTGAAGATCGCGGAGGGGTACACCGAGCACGGGATGCCCAACGGCTGGATGCTCGTGAACGACGGCTACGGCTGCGGATACGAGAACCTGCAGCAGACCGGCGAAGGCCTGCGCAAGAACAACATGCAGCTGGGCCTGTGGACCGAGAACGGGGTGCCGAACCAGGTCGAAGAGGTCAAGGCCGGGGTGCGGGTCCGCAAACTCGACGTCGCGTGGGTCGGCCCGGGCTACCAGTTCGCGCTGGACGCCTGCGACACCGCGCACAAGGGCATCGAGGACAACAGCGACGCTCGCGGCTTCGTCTGGACGCCGGTCAGCTGGGCCGGCGCACAGCGCTGCGGCGTGCTGTGGAGCGGCGACCAGGCCGGTTCCTACGACTACATCAAGTGGCAGATCCCGACCTACGCCGGCGCCACGACGTCGGGAATCGCGTACAACACCGGCGACATCGACGGCATTTTCGGCGGCAGCCCGCAGACCTACGTCCGCGATCTGCAGTGGAAGGCCTTCCTGCCGGTCTCGATGACGATGGACGGCTGGGCCGCGTCGGACAAGCAGCCGTGGCGGTACGGCGAGCCGTACACCTCGATCAACCGCAAGTACCTGCTGCTCAAGGAACGGCTGCTGCCCTACACCTACAGCCATTCGGTGGAGGCGCACAAGACCGGCGTCGGCCAGGTCCGCCCGCTGGCGCTCGAATACCCCGACGACCCGAACGTGTGGGGCGAGAAGGCGAAGTACGAGTTCCTCTCCGGCAAGGACTTCCTCGTCGCGCCGGTGTACGAGAACTCCACCGTCCGCAACGGCATCTACCTGCCGAAGGGCACCTGGGTCGACTACTGGAGCGGCAAGACCTACACCGGTCCGACCACTGTGGACGGTTACGACGCGCCGCTCGACACGCTGCCGCTGTTCGTCCGCGCCGGTGCCGTGGTGCCGATGTGGGCCGAGGGCACGAAGTCGTGGCAGACGCGGGACAAGGACGTGCTCGATCTCGACGTCTACCCGCAGGGCAAGGGCTCGTTCACGCTCACCGAGGACGACGGCGTGACCAGGGCGTACAAGAACGGCGACCAGGCGAAGCAGACCTTCACCGTGGACGCGCCGACGTCCGGCCTCGGCACGGTGACGGTCGGGATCGGGGCCAGTTCCGGTTCCTACGCCGGAAAGCCCGCGTCGCGGAACTACCAGCTGACCGTCCACACGGGAAGCAAGCCCGCGACCGTGCTGGCCGGGAACTCGATCCTGCGGCAGTACGGCAGCAAGGCCGAACTGGACGCGGCGCCGTCGGGCTGGTGGTTCGATCCGGCCGCCGGCGGGGTCGCGCGGGTCAAAACCGGCAAGATCGGCGCCGGTGACCGGCAGGACGTTCGGCTGTTCGGCACGAGCGCGGTCGGCGGGATCTTCCCCGAGGACCGCGACGGCTCGGTCACCCTGTCCGTCCCGGCGGTCGCCGGCCCCGGACAGACCGCGACGGGCACGCTGAGCTTCACCAACGGCACGCCGTTGCCGGTCCGGGACGTCAAGTTCTCCTTGCCCGCCAACGGCTTCCGCGTCGAAGTGCCCGCCGGTCCTCGACTGGTGATGCCCGGCAAGACCGTCCAGGTCCCGGTGAAGGTCACGCCGGACGCGGGGCTCAAGCCGGACGACTACCAGCTCACCGCGTCGGCGTCGTACCAGGCGCGGCTCGGGGAGAACCGGGTCACCGACTCGGTGACGGTCACCGTCCCGCACGGTTCGCTGGCCGCGGCCTACGGCAACGTCGGCGTGACCGACGCGGCCCACGTCGCGGTGGGGGACATCGACGGCGGCGGCAGCAGTTTCCGGGCGGAAGGCCTCGCCGAGGCAGGCCTCAAGCCCGGCACCGGCTTCACCGCCCTCGGTGCTCAGCTGACCTGGCCCGTGACCGGCGCCGGGCAGAAGGACAACGTGCTCGCGTCCGGTCAGACGATCGCGGTGCGGGGTACGGGCGCCAAGCTGGTGCTGGCGGGAACCGGTACCGGCACGGCGAAGGGCACCGTCGTCGTCCGCTATGCCGACGGCAGCACGAGCCAAGCCGAACTCGGGTTCCCCAACTGGTGCTGCGCGGATCCCGCCCAATACGGCGCGGCCACGGTGGCGACGGTGCTGGGTAAGCACACCCGCGCCGGGGCCGCGTATCCGACCACGCCGTACCGGGTGTTCGCGAACTCGGTCCCGCTGACCGCGGGCAAGGAGGTCGTCGCGGTGACGCTTCCGTCCAACACCGCGATGCATGTGTTCGCGGCGGGCATCGGCTGAGTCCTCGTGAGTGGTAAGGACGGTTAGAACCGTCCTTACCACTCACGAGTCAGGCGGCGACGGGAGTCCACAAGGCGTCGATGGCGCGTTCCGCCTCGGCTTGGCTGGCCTCGGCCAGCGGGATGAGATCCGCCATCGCCGGGTTGGTCCTCGCCAGGGTCAGCTCGGCGGTGACGAATCGCGGTTCGAGGCCGGTCAGCGAGACGCCGTGCGGGATCCACGACTGGGCGTGGTCCCAGCCCGCGCGCGGGGTGCCTTCGCCGTACCCGCCACCGCGCGAGACCACGACGACGAAGTCCCGGTCGCCGAGCAGGCCTTGCCTGGTCTCGGCGTCGAGCGTCAGCCCGGGCACGATCAGGTGGTCGACCCAGGCCTTGACCGTGCTCGGCGGCCCGAAGTTGTACAGCGGCAGGCCCAGCAGGATCGTGTCGGCCGCCTTGACCTCGTCGACCAGTTCCGTGATGAGCCGCCAGGCCGCGGCCTGTTCCGGGGTGTGCTGCTCCGGCGGCGTCGTCCTGGCCACGTTGCTCACCGCGTCGAAATGCGGCAACGGGTCGGCGCCCAGGTCGCGGTAGGTGACGGTGCCTTCCGGATGCGCCGCACGCCAGGCCGCGGCCGCCCGCGCGGTGAGGCGACGGCTGATCGAGTGCTCGCCCGTGATGCTGGAGTCGATATGCAGCAGGTTCGTCATACCGGCTATCTTGCACAGATAGTTTGTGTAACGCAAACCATTGATGCTGTGGCGGTCATCATGAAGGAACGTACACTTGACGAGTGTCCGAACTCCCGGTCGTGAACCAGCCCCCGCACCGTTGCGGCGCGCTGCTCGACCACGTCACCCGCCGCATCCGGCTGCGCAGCGAGTCCGTCCTGGCCCCGCTCGGCCTGCGGCCCCGGCATCTGGTCGCGCTGACCGTGCTGCGTGACCTCGGCGGTTGTTCGCAGCAGGACCTCGCGAAGACGCTGGAGATGGACAGCACGAACGTCGTCGGGCTGCTGAACGACCTCGAGTCCGCGAACCTGATCGAACGCAGGCGATCACCGGAGGACAGGCGGCGGCATATCGTCGAGCTCACCGACGTCGGCGCCAAGCAGCTCGTCAAGGCCGAGTTCGCGCTCGCCGGAGTCGAGGACGAAGTGCTCGGCGGACTCGACAAGGACCAGCGCGAGACGCTGTACAGCCTGCTGTACCAGGCGGCGGGGCACGCCGAACACGCCGCCTGCCTCGGGGCCGCGCACAGCGAAGACTGCTAGCCCCCTAGGCCGAACAGGTCGTGAAGCTGTTTCGTGGCTTCGGCGCCGTACAGGACGCTTCCACGGCACCCCGGACCGGGCAGAATCGACGGGGTGAGTGAATGGCGCAACACCACGCACGACTGGGCCGGTTCCGTGGACCTCGACCATCTGGCGCGTATCCGCGGGAACCCTGGGGAGTTCGCCCCCGGCGGGGTCGCGCACCTCGTCCTCGAAGTGCTCGCCTACGCGGCCGAGGAAGCCGAAAGCACCGGCGGCGGGCATGCCGTCGTCACGGTCCATCCCGACGGCTCGATTTCCGTGGCGGACGACGGGCGGGGCACCGATACCCGCGCCGACGGCCACGGCGGCTTCGTGAAGAAGCCGGTCATGTCGACCAAGGATCTGCGTTTCTTCGATTCCCCCGAGGCGCAACGGCTCCCGGACGGCCGTCCGCGCCGCGGTGTGTCGGTCGTCGCCGCCTTGAGTGACTGGCTCGTGCACACCAACCGGCGTCGCAACGGTTCCTGGACCCAGCGTTACGAACGCGGCGTCCCGGTCACTGACCTGACGCCGATCGCCGGCGACGGCACGACCGGCACGACGGTGCGTTTCCTGCCAGGGGAGGAGATCGGCGCGATCCGGCTGCCGGAGGCCGACGGGTGGCCGTATCTGAGCGTGGAGGTCGTCCGATGAGAAAGTGCCTGGCGGTGGTGGCTTCGGTCCTGGTCCTGCTTGCCGGATGCTCCGCCGAGCAGGCGAAACCACCCGCCAAACCCGTCTACGACCTCCCCGCGCGCGAAGTCCGCCCGGACGAGACCGCGCTGCACCTGCCGCCCGCGCTCAACGGGGAGACCGAGTTCTCCCTCATCGGGCTGGCCGCCGGGCTGCCCAGCCTCACCGGCAGTCACACCGAGTTCGAGGCGAAGGGGCAGTTCGTCCGGTTCCGGCTGGTGGTCACGGGCAAGGGAGTGTCCGGGATCCTCTTCGACACCCGGCGCCAGCAACTGGTCACCGATTCCGGCGCGGTGATCGCGGTCGACAACCAGGCGATGACGATCAAACGGCAGCCGGACAAGTTCGAGCTGGGGCGCGGTGTGCGGGTCGAGTTCGACCTCTACTTCGACCTTCCCAAGGAGGCGAAACCCGTGGTGCTACGCGCTTTCGGCGGTCCGACGCTCACCGACATGAAGAACCTCGAGGGCACCGACATCAACCTGGGATGAGCGGTGAAGAAGGGCAGGGGCGTTCTTCGCGCATGGGTCTGGGCTGACCGACGAGAGCAGGGGGCGCTTTCGAGATGTGAATGTCCAGTTTGTACAGTCCGCGCGGTTCCTTGACGGGGTCGTGAGTGGCAATGGTCGTTCTAACCCTCTTTGCCACTCACGACCCCAGCGAGAACCGGACTTTCAGGCATCAATCGGGCATGCTGAGGGCGGTCGGCAACCCTGGGCGGCCGTCTCATCGCGAAGGCGCGGTCATCTCCGCGGAGGCGTGGGGGGGGCGGAAAAAACCCCAAAAAAACATATGAGACAAGGTTGTAAAAAAAAACAAAAAAAAAAAAAAAAAAAAAAAAAAAATACCACCCCC